>CAZNUR010000034.1:0-2746 GCA_964576375.1 uncultured Chitinophaga sp. | reverse complement strand
GTGCCCAAGACTGGATTCGAACCAGCACGCCGTTTCCAGCGCTACCACCTCAAGGTAGTGCGTCTACCAATTTCGCCACCTGGGCCACACCTTAAAAGGGATGCAAATATAAGAAACTATTTTGGGAGGTTTATTGCAAACGTAGTCCCTTTACCCAATTCTGACTGCTTAACAAAAAGTCTTCCATTGTGGAATTGCTCAACAATACGTTTTGATAGCGTCAGCCCCAACCCCCATCCTCTTTTTTTAGTGGTAAATCCAGGATTAAATACTTGAGATATTTCATTTTTAGGAATTCCCTTTCCTGTATCCGCTACTTCAATCTGTATAGAGCGCACATCTTCTGTAATCAAAACATGAACAGCTCCACCACCATTCAATGCGTCAAGTGCATTTTTTAATAAGTTCTCAATTACCCAATTGAACAACGGAGGTGATAGCATTACATACAACGGCTGGTTTGCCTGTACTTCCATTGAAAATTGTACGCCGGCACCCGCTCGCTTTTTCATGTAATCAACCATCTCTCGAACTTGAGTGACTAACTCGCTCCTCTCTAATTGAGGCTTACTGCCAATTTTTCCAAACCTATCTGAGACCAATTGTAAACGACGAATATCTTTCTCTAACTCAGGTATGATAGTTGCTGTGCCAGGTATATCTCGCAACATCTCTAACCAACCCTGCAGGGATGATACCGGAGTACCCAATTGATGTGCAGTTTCTTTAGCCAACCCAGCCCAAACTTGATTCTGGGACGAAATATAACTACTACGAAGAGAAATTAAAATAAGCGCAATGAATAAAGCAACTATACATAACTGTACAATGGGAAAATAGCGTACTTGATTTAGCAAAGAGGATTCCCCGTAATAATAGCGATTTTGTCTAGTTGAAACTACCGGATCAATCCAAACTACTGGAGGATGAGATTTTTTAAACTCTTGCAGCTGCTTTGTCAAAAAAGCCGTATCAGCAGCCACACTGGCCGTATCAATATTGATATAATTCAATATACTATCCCTTTCGTTGGTCTCAATAATGGGAATAGTTTTATTTTCTGTAAGTATTCGCGTAGCAAATAGTATTTCAGCATCAATGGGAGCCCGAATTAAAAACTGAGAGGCCTCTGCCCATTGCTCCACAACCTGCCTTTCCCTTACTGCAATTTTTTTTGCCAAGTACTGTGAGTAAAAGATTGTACCCGATACTATCAGAATCGCAAGAAGTGCTATCAGATTTTTCCAATGTAGTAAGGCACGAAGCATGCATCGAATTTAAGAGGATTAAAAGGCTTACCCTAATTTTGCTTCATTAATTTAATCATGTCCCACCCTCGCGTAGCTGTAGTAATCTTAAATTGGAATGGCCAAGCCTTATTAGGGCAATTCCTTCCCAGCTTGGAAAAGTCCAGCTATCCAAACCTTGAGTTAATTGTTGCTGATAATGGATCCAGTGATAATTCTGTCTCCTTTTTACAACAGCAGTTTCCAAAAATCAAAATAATAGCCCTACCCAATAATCTAGGATATGCAGGAGGATATAACGCAGCACTGAAACAAGTTAATGCTGACTATTATATTCTGCTAAACTCTGACGTAGAAGTAAGTCCGGGTTGGGTTGAGCCCCTGATAGAACTAATGGAAGCCCATTCCTATATCGCAGCCTGTCAACCCAAACTACTTTCATTTACTCATAAAAATCAATTTGAATATGCGGGTGCAAGCGGTGGTTGGATTGACAGTTTAGGCTACCCCTTTGCAAGAGGCCGTGTGATGGAACATTGCGAAACTGATCACGGACAATATAATACAGCTGCTCCCATATTTTGGGCAAGTGGAGCTGCTTTTTGTATAAGGGCAAGTGCTTTTCATGAAATGAATGGGTTTGACGCCAGCTTTTTCGCTCACCAAGAGGAGATTGATCTTTGTTGGCGTTTACAAAGACAAGGATATCAAATCTATTCTTGCCCTCAATCAGTGGTTTGGCATGTGGGAGGAAGTACGCTTCCTAAGGGAAATTCACAAAAAACTTTTCTTAATTACAGGAATAACCTTTGGATGCTTGCAAAGAATCTACCCTTAGCTACATTATGCTGGGTTTTACCGGTACGCTTTGCGCTTGATGCACTTGCTGCGTATAAATCACTTTTCAGCGGCGACCCAGGCTATTGGTGGGCTGTAGCGAAATCCCACTTTGCATTAATTGGAAAATTGATAACAGGATTCCAACAACCCCAAAACAAATTCTCCAAAAATGTAACACTTGCTGGTCACTACAAAGGTTCAATACTTATCGACTACTTTTTAAAAGGGAAAAAAACATTCCTTGAAATCACAGGCAACCCTGTATGATTTTTATTTTTTTCACCTTATTTTTGCACCACAATTTTTTGAAATGAACGCACAACAGGAATACCAGCAGGAACTTGAGAAAATTCAGCAATCCGATTTCACTCATAACTGGGTGTCATCTTCAGGATTTCTGTTCTATTTACAGGTAGGATGCCTTATTGCCTTTTTGTTTGGAGCATGCTCTATGCTCTACACAAAGCGCTACGAAAAAATTGACGTTCCAGTACAGGAAAGCACATTGTATACCCCAAAATACAAATAATAAAGGGGCTTTTTTAAAATCGGACAAACCCCTAATTTTGTCCTCCCGTTGCCGAAAGGCAACTAGTTCTTTATCTGCGGAAGTAGCTCATTTGGTAGAGCACGACCTTGCCAAGGTCGGGGTGGCCGGT
>CAZNUR010000033.1:0-4622 GCA_964576375.1 uncultured Chitinophaga sp. | reverse complement strand
TATTCCCCCCTGATATCAATACACAACTTCAAGTTCTTCCCTTATTAAAACAAGGGGCTTGTAATGGTGTTGCACCGCCTCCTCCGCCTGTTACCAACACAGATTTGTTGGTAACCAATTTCCCGAATCCCTTTACGAGCAGAACTACTGTTCAATTTAAGACAGCAGGTGGTCATACGCTTTTACAAGTTTTTGATACTTTGGGTCGCTTGATTACTGTGTTGACCAATCAGGAATATGCAGCAGGAACCTATCGTATTGACTTCGATACTGAAGGGTTACCTCCTGGTTTATATTATGCCCGTTTCCAGAATGGAATTACGCAGCAGGTGCGGGCCATGATGAAAGTTCGCTAGGAGAATTTAATCCGTAAGCCGGTGTCCGGCATTTACCCAATCTGTAATCTTTTGCTTGTCAATTGTGGTCAATTGTCCGTTTTGTGGCATAAAAGTGGGTAGACCATTTACACAGCGTAATCGAATCCGGTCCCAGCTGGCTACAATGCTAGAATCCGTATCAAGATTTTTTCCCCCGCTGGATCCTCCATTTAAATGGCAGGGTCCACAGTATCCCATCATCAATTGACGAACAGCAGCATACTTAGGGCCATATGCGGGGATTTGTACATGTATCGTGTCCGAACAGCCTTTTTGGTTAATTACTTTTAATATGTTGTTTCCCGGAGCCAGTCCTGTCAAATTGGGATTTTGTTGCGGCGTTCCATTGTTAACAGCGTACTTCAAAGTGTCTCCTCTGGGATAGAGTACCGTGATACTTCCATTGTTGAGTCCTCCAATGGCAGCGGTCTTTACAATTTGAATATCGTAAGAGGTTCCTGCACAAGGATCAGGGCCCTTGTCTTTTTGGCAAGCTCCTACACAAAAGACAGCAAACAGGGTGAATATTAGCACTCTTGACATCAAACCGAATTTACAACTTTAATTGATTTATTAAGTTCCTGCTTAAGGCCATAGTTGCTATATTTGCAATATTGTTGCAAACATGAATTTGATAAAGCGTATCATACTGGTTGGGTTTTTATTGGTCGCAGGCCATTTTACGCATGCTCAGGTTGATAGCTGCGACTTTATTTTGACTGGAACTGTGGCTGATGCGGATGAAAAGACCCCACTTGCTAATGCATATTTATACATCAAGGAGTTGGATTTGCGGACTGAGACTGACAAAGAGGGCCATTATCATTTTTATAAGTTATGCCCTGGCATATACACCTTTATAATTTCGCATGCGCTGTGCGATTCGTTGATAAAGAGAATCCGGATAGAGTCAAATCTAGTACTAAACTTTAAGCTGCCTCACCAGTATAAACAACTTCACGAAGTAAAAGTATCTGCTTTAAAAGAGCTCAGTACTACTGTTATTAAAGAAGAATTAACTGAGAAGGATATTGCCGAAACACGAGGTCAAAGCCTAGGTAATTTGCTAAGGAGAGTAAATGGCGTTACAGTATTGCAAACAGGAAGCACCATTCAAAAGCCAGTGATTCATGGGCTGCACAGCCAACGGATCTTGTTAATTACAAATGGTATTCGATTAGAAGGGCAGCAATGGGGTGCTGAACACGCTCCTGAAGTTGATCCCTATGTAGCTGATCGATTTCAAGTTTTAAAGGGGGCTGGAGCAATTCGATATGGTTCGGATGCAATTGGTGGAGCTGTTCTAATTGAGCCTAAACCATTGTCGATGGATCAACGTTTGAAAGGAGAAGTGCACACTGGTTACTTTTCAAATAACAGACAATATGTAGTTCATGCTCAGCTGGAGCAAAACTCAAAGTCTACGCCTGCTCTAAGTTGGCGTGCGCATGTTACGTATAAAAGGGGAGGTACTGCTCGTACTCCTAATTATTGGTTACAGAATACGGGTCTACAAGAATTCAACATGGCATTTTTAGGAGCTTATCGTAAGCCAGGTTATAGACTCGATGTTTTTCTAAGTGGATTTTCAACACAAGTTGGCATATTCTCAGGATCTCATATTGGAAATCTCTCCGATCTTCAGCGAGCCATTAACAGTGACTATCCCTTGCAAAATCAAAATAAGTTCTCTTATGTGATAGAGCGCCCCTTTCAACAAGTTCAACATTACATTGCAAAAGGTAAATTACAGTGGTCAGATCCTAGTGGGCATCGTTGGCAATTAAGTTTGGCTCATCAGGAGAATAATAGAAGTGAGTATGATCGTGCGATGATAACATCAAAGCCTGAGTTATCATTGAGTATTGGTACCAGCACACTCGAGTTACTGCAAGATATTAAAGGTAAAAGTCAATCCACCATCACTTGGGGACTGCAGGGTATGTATCAGCAAAATGTTTGGTCGGGTAGCCGCTATTACATTCCCAATTTTAGAAATTGGAATTTATCAGTTTTTGGAATTCATCGAGTTAAATTAGGGGAGTGGAATATTGAATCTGCTTTACGTTTTGATTACCGATCACTTAAGACTTTTCGAAACCGTACGGGTGTTGTCTCCAGTGCAAGCAGGCAATTTTATAATCCATCGGCTACACTAACTTTTTCCAGAGCCTTATCGCCAGTTTGGTCATTCAATGCCAATTCAATTTTTGCTTGGAGAGCTCCACAGATAAATGAGCTATTTGTAAATGGGCTACATCACGGTACTGCAAATTTTGAAATCGGTGATTCGAGTTTTTCTGCAGAGCGCTCGTTAAAACAGTTGATTGAATTTGTTTATCAAAAGGATAGTGCTACTAGCCTGAGTTTTACTAGTTACCTCAATCGTATTGGCTCCTTTATTAATTTAATTCCGAGCCTACCACCCATCTTAACGCTTCGTGGCGCTTACCCCTCCTTTAGATATGTACAGGTAGACGCACTTTTATATGGTGGGGATATTAAGTTTGAACAACAACTTTTTAGCTCCCTACGCTTCACTACTAAGGGGATGCTCTTGTGGGCCAGAAATATCTCTACTAAGGATTGGCTGCAGCAAATGCCATCCCATCGTTTTGAGAGTGAGTTAGTGTACTCTTTTTCCTCTAAGCACTTTCAAGAGAGCTATATTTCTCCCTCTGTACTTTGGGTGACAAAACAGCGTCGTATACCTTCAGGTGCTTTAGACTACTTGCCTCCGCCTCCTGGTTATACAATTGCAAATCTTAATATGGGAACTCAACTGGTATTAGGACAAACCGTCACCCATGTTCAGTTAGGCATCAATAATATATTCAATACACGATTTCGTGATTATATGAATCGATTCCGATATTTCAATGATGAGGTTGGTCGAAATGTGATTTTACAATTAAAGTGGAAATTTTAATTATGAAAAGATTTTTTTCTTTACTTATACTTTTTTCGTTCGCTGCTTTTTCCTGTAAAAAGACCACTTCGCCCAATGATGAGAACGAGCACGAAGCAATCAACAAAGTTGTCTTAACCTTCTCATTGCCAGGCGGGGCCGCCCAGACATTTTTGGCAGAGGATCCCGATGGGGACGGAGGTAACCCACCAACTCGTATTGATACCATACGACTCGTGAAGAACCAATTATACACTGTTTCTTTTCAAATATTTAATGTGGTTAGTGGAGTTGAGAAGAATATTACACCAACTATTATCGCGCAAGGCAGATCGCATGAAGTTTTTTTTATACCAAGCGGAGTGGCACTAAGCATAACAAAAACTGACCGCGATCTTAGTGGTTTTCCAATTGGTGTTAGTTCTACTTGGCAGACCTCAGGACCCGCCAATGGGCAAGTGTTAGTAAAGCTGATGCATAAAACGGGGATAAAAGGACCCAATGACAGTCCAGATAAAGGACACAGTGATTTGGAACTTCCTATGCCTGTTCGTATAGAATAAAATTTTGCAACATTGTTTCAAATATTATATTTGCACCTTAAAACACATTTTATGAAAAACGTAATTTTACTTCTCTTGTTTGCCATTAGCTTAAATGGATTTTCACAAACAAAAATTGGCTTTAAAGCTGGGGTTGGTTTGGCAACCATCTCTACAAATGATGATGAGTTGAATGCGGAAAAAACCAGTTTTTTTACACCACAATTTGGTATCGTACTGCAGTCAAAAATTTCAAGCTCTCTATCAGTACAAACTCAGTTATTATATAGCAATAAGGGAACGGCTGAATCTCATGATGATCATAAGGACTACGTTAAATTTTCATCCTTAGATTTACCTGTACAGTTTCTATTTGAATCTAAAAATGGACTTGTGTTGGGAGCGGGACCTAATGTTGGCTTTAATTTATCTGCGCATCATTTACATGATGACGAGAAAGAGGCAATTGAAATAGGAAAGGAGTCTGGTGAAGTAAAAAGATTGGATTTGGGTTTAAATATAACGGGTGGGTACCAATCAAAAAAAGGTTGGGCCGTCAACGTAACATACCTCCGTGGACTTACTAATCTTCAAAATGTTCCCAATTTTACCTGGAATAATAATTTGCTCTCTTTTGGGTTTACTTATTTTTTAAAGGGTACTAAGAAAAAATAAATTTGGGTAACTCCATGGTTAATTCCCAACTTGATTATTGTTGGGAGTTAACCATTTTTTCTGACTTACGTTCCCCAATTTGCTGCCGCCACATGGCATAGTAAAGTCCTTTTTGCGCAA
>CAZNUR010000032.1:0-4955 GCA_964576375.1 uncultured Chitinophaga sp. | reverse complement strand
GCTTCGGGATGTGCTTCCATGATTTCTCGAATGGCAAATAAAGCAGCATCCACCATAGGTATTTTTTGTCCCTGACCTGCATCGCGCTTTCCTTTCTCCTCGAGAACAGGAGTGGGTGCATAAATATGATCTGAGACAGTAACAGGATCAGGTTCAGGTGCGGCCACGGCACGCTCAAACTCGTTTTCAATGAACGCAATTGCTTCTTGTTCCATAGCAATTACTTCTTGTTCGGAACCCAATATGGCAACTAATCTTTTTCGAAGTTTAAGGAATGGATCATGTGCCTGGTGTTTTTGCCAGTCTTCGTCTGTTCGATAAAACTCCTTACGCACTCCGCTGGTGTGATGGCCCAACAAGGGGACTTGTGCATGAATCAAGTAAGGTTGTCTATTCTTTCGAACTTGACCTACTACTTCTTGTAACACTGAATAAGAGGCCTCAAAATCACTGCCATCCACCTGAACCCGATTCAATCCTTTAAAACCAGCAGCAAATTCAAATGCATTCATTGCTCTGGCTTCACTCGCCGTTACACTGATACCCCAATTGTTATCCTGCACCAAAAAGATGATAGGCAACTTTTTTAAAACAGCTACTTGCATGGCTTCACTCACTTCCCCCTCCGTAACACTAGCATCTCCTAAAGAACAGATCACCACTGGAGCTTGGGCTGCTTTCATAAATGCAGGAAGCGTCTTATCAATAGCTGCACCTTTCTCTTTTTGAATCCGAATCCATTCTTCCCAATATTGAATACCATGCGCAATCCCTGTTGTGGGAATCGCCTGCATACCCGTTGCGCTAGACTGATGGATGATCACTGGTTTTCCTTTGCCATTATAACTGGGATGGCTGTAATATTCTCTTCCTCCGGAAAATGGATCCTCCGCTTTTGCAAGTAATTGTAGCATTAATTCATAGGGAGAGAAACCAAGACCTAATAATAAACTTTCGTCACGATAATAGGGACTGACAAAGTCTTGTGGCTGTAACTGAAAGGCGGCTGCTAATTGAATGGCTTCATGCCCTCTGGATGTAGAGTGAACGTAGGTGCAAACTGATCGATTGGCCTCGTAGGTAGATGCCATCGCACGCACCTGACACATCAGAGAAAACGCACGGCGGAGTAAAGAGAGGTCTTGCATCGTACTGTTGGAACTAGTTTATCAGAATATCAAATAAAGAATCGTCTTCCAAAAAACCCTCCAGCTGATCACCGGGTTCTACAGGTCCTACACCGGCTGGTGTACCTGTAAAAATCAAATCGCCTGGCTCTAACGTAAAATAATTTGAAACATGGGAGATAATGGCTTCAAAGGAATTGATCATGGCAGCGGTATGACCCTGCTGTACCAACTCTTTGTTTTTGTAGAGACAAAAATGTATATCCTTTTTGTTTTTATAATGATCAGCAGAACGCCACTCCCCTACAACGGCGGACTGATCGAATGCCTTTGCCTTCTCCCAGGGAAGACCTTTGTCTTTTAAACGTTGTTGTACATCTCGAGCTGTAAAATCAATACCCACGGTCATGGCATCGTAGGAAGTAGCCGCTACTTCCTGATCAATACAACAAACCTTTTTAGAAATACGCAACACAATTTCACATTCGTAGTGCAAATCATTCGAAAAGGAAGGTATCACAAAAGGTCCAGGAAGCGGAAGCACAGCCGTAGAGGGTTTTAAAAAAATAACAGGCTCGGTGGGCACTTCATTCCCCAATTCCTTAGCATGTGCTACATAATTTCGTCCAATACAAATTATTTTCATGACAGCAGTAGTTGAATTAAGCGAATGAAAGATTATTATACTGATTCATGGCTATGGCAATTCCCTGTGTGGCAAAAACTCCGATCGCTTCCACAGCAGCATCAATCTTTTTTTGAACAAGCAGCTCTTCGTCCTTTTTCCACTTACTTAATACAAAGTCAGCTTGTTTTCCTTTTGGAAAATCATTCCCGATGCCAAAACGTAGTTTAGGATATTCCGTAGTACCTATACTTTCTTGTATACTCCTCAATCCATTATGACCTGCATCACTTCCACCTGGCTTGATTCGGATCTTATCCAGGGCAGTGGCCAAATCGTCTACAATCACCAAAAGATTAGAGCGATCTATGTTTTCCTTTTCCATCCAATATTTAACCGCCTTACCACTTAGATTCATGTAAGTGGTTGGACAGATACAAACAAATACTTTCCCTTTCCACTTTATTTCTGCATGATAAGCTAAACGACCGATAGAAAAATTTCCTTGATGTTTTTGCAAAAAAGAAGCCACCACATCAAACCCAATATTATGACGGGTATGCGCATATTCGTCCCCAACATTACCTAAACCTACAATTAGATACTTCATAGACAAGAGGAGTCCAAAGATCGGCCTTCCGCAACAAAAAACCCGCATCGAATGACGCGGGTTTTGAAGTTATTATCGCTAAGCGAATGATTATTTCTTTGCAGCAGGTGCGGCAGCAGCAGGTGCAGCGGCGGCGGCGGCAGGCGCGGCAGCCTCTTCCTGTTTTAACTGACGAGTCAGTACAACAGATGCAATAGGTATACGAGGGGAGTTTAAAATTTCGTATTCCGCAATTTTTACATCCTCCACGCGAATATTTCCATTTAGCTCGAGGTTGTCAATACTCACCTCAATCTGCTCACGAAGATGCTTAGGGTAAGTTTTGATTTTTAAAGACTTCATTTTGGTGATGAGCTTACCACCGTCTTTTACCCCTTTAGAAGTACCGACAAATTTCAGTGGAATGTTGGCAATTACTTTTTTGTCTTCAACTAGCTCTAGCAAATCAACGTGAATAAGTTCGTCATTGACCTTATCAAATTGCAAATCCTTTAGGATTGTGCGATACGTTTTGCCATCCAACTTTACTTCGCAAAATTGGAAGCTGGGTGTGTACACCAGTTTTTTGAAAGCCGCGGCAGGAGCAGCAAAATTGATCTCCTGCGCACCCCCATAAATTACACCGGGCACCATTTCCTGAGAGCGTAGTTGGCGGGTGGCTGCTTTGCCAAATGCGGTCCTCAGTTGTCCTTCGATTGTAATCGTGTTCATGTCTATTTTGTTTTATTGGTTCAATTTCCTTTCAGCTGGGAATACACAAAGAGGCTGGTTATACTCTTATTCTCAAAAGCATTACGTATTGCTACGGCAAACAAGTCTGCCACACTTAACACTTTGATTTTGCTTCCCTGCTGTTTTACTGGTATGGTATCACAGACCACCAGTTCTTCCAGCACACTATTTTCAATATTCTCGTAAGCCTTGCCGCTGAGTACAGGATGTGTAATCAACGCTCGAACTGAACGAGCCCCCTTTTCTTTCAACAACCCTGCACTTTTTGCAAGGGTTCCGCCAGTATCACAGATGTCGTCAATAATGATTACATCTTTACCAACCACATCTCCAATTACCACCATGCTGGCTATCTCGTTGGCTCTTTTGCGGTGTTTATCGCAAATAACCATTTCTGCATTAAAATAACTAGCAATCTGCCTGATTCGGTTGGCCGATCCTACGTCAGGGGCCGCAAAGGTAAGGTTTTCCAGCTTCAGTTTTTCGATATAGGGGATGAAAACAGCATGACTGTCCAGGTGATCCACCGGAATATCAAAATATCCCTGAATCTGGGGAGCATGGAGATCCATGGTAATAACACGATCAGCACCAGCTGCAACTAACATATTGGCTATCAACTTACTACCAATTGCCACCCGGGGCTTATCCTTGCGATCTTGCCGAGCATATCCATAGTAGGGTAATACGGCAATCACTTTGTAGGCAGAGGCTCTTTTTGCAGCATCTATCATCAAAAGAAGCTCCATTATGTTATCTGAGGGCGCACAAGTACTCTGTACAATAAATACATAATCCCCTCTTACACTTTCCAGGAATACAGGACAAATTTCCCCGTCGCTAAAACGTTGGATATTAACTTGTCCCATCTTGGCCCCGAATTGCTTACAGATTTGTTCCGCCAGCTGCTGTGAGCCGGTTCCGGAAAAGATTTTGGCATGTTGCATAGCAGAGATATCGTGTGGATGTGGCACGAAGATATCAATCAGGTAAGACATATTCTCCCCTATTCAAAAAAACCTATACACAGTCTTGTCACCGGTACTCCCAACGGGTATACTTGGAAAATGGCTCAAAGAAAATCAATACGGGAATGGTCAACAGAAGATAGACCCAGGGAAAAATTATTCAGACTTGGCGTAGAGCAATTGAGTACTACAGAATTGGTTGGAATATTAATACAATCTGGAAATCATGAAAAAAGTGCAGTAGAACTGGGTATGGAATTGATGGAGCTGGCCAAACAGAATTTACACGAATTAGGTCGACTAACCCCTCTTGAAATTGCAGGACTGAAAGGTATTGGAAAGGCCAAAGCAGCACTTATTTGTGCCGCACTTGAACTGGGAAGAAGAAGGCATGCCTCTTTGCCTCTGGACAAAAAGCAGGTTACCTGTAGTGCAGACATTGCTCGCTATCTTCAGGTAAGGTTACAAGATTTAAGACATGAGGTTTTTGCAGTGCTTTTTCTCAACAGGGCCAATCGCATCAACCATTTTGAGATTGTCAGTGAAGGCGGTATCACAGGAACTGTAGCTGATCCGCGTATAATCTTAAAGAAAGCACTACAGCAAAATGCGGTAAGCATTATTGTTTGCCATAACCACCCATCTGGAAACCTAAGACCAAGCCGGGCCGATGAATTACTTACTCAAAAACTTAAAGAAGCTGCCTTGTTGCTGGATATTACCATGCTCGATCACATTATCGTAAGCGATCAAGGTTACTACAGTTTTGCAGATGAAGGATACATGTAAATAAATCAAGCCTGAGCAGTAGGGCCTCCAAAATTCATTGGCAACTGCACTTCCTCAAGATCCTTAATTGGGCCATTTACCGACTCATACTTCTGGATATTCTC
>CAZNUR010000031.1:0-5605 GCA_964576375.1 uncultured Chitinophaga sp. | reverse complement strand
ACAGGGCAGCACCTTCTACAAGGGCCGCTGTCAGGATCATGTTACCGCGGATGTCGTTGCTGGCTTCAGGCTGACGGGCAATGGCCTCGAGGGCTCCTTTACCGATCTGTCCGATACCGATACCGGCTCCGATAGCAGCAAGACCTGCTCCTACGGCACCACCTGCATTTGCAACTTCAGCTAGCAGCATTACATTCATAAGATCCATGTGGGTTGTATTGAGGGTTAAAAAATAAAAATTAATGATGCGCTCCTTCTGCAGACTCATGATGATCGCCTTCCAAGGCCTGACCAATAAATACTGCACTGAGCATGGTGAAAATAAAAGCCTGAAGAAAAGCTACCAGCACTTCAATCAGGTAGATAAACACGGTAAATCCAATCGATAAGGGTGAGGCACCCCAACCAGCAATGGGGTTAAGTTCGCCAAATATGAAAATGAGTGAGATCAAACAGATTATAATAATGTGTCCTGCCACCATATTGGCAAAAAGACGAATGATCAAAGCGAAAGGCTTGATAAAGACACTCAGAAACTCAACGGGAACCAGAATAAACTTTACACCGATGGGTACTCCTGGCGGATTGAAAATATGGCCCCAATAATGTTTATTGGAGCTAAATAAAATAACAACAAATGAAATCAAACCCAGTACAACCGTAAAGGCAATATTTCCCGTTACGTTGGCAGAGCCTGGGATCAGGCCAAAAATATTATTGACAAGAATAAAAAAGAACACCGTCAACAAAAAGGGCAAATAGCGCTCATATTTATGACCCAAATTTGGCTTAGCTACTTCGTCACGCACAAAGGTGATGATGGGTTCCAATAAGCTTTGAGATCCCTGTGGTGCAGAAGTAACACCCACTCCTTTCTTATACCGACCCGCCACTCGAAACATAATCACTGTGAAAAGAATCAGCGCCAGTAACATTTGAACCACATTACGCGTCATAGATAAATCGTAATAGGTAACTGTAGGATCGTATTTTCCATTGGCATCAAGCGGAACAATTGTTCCTTCAGAAAATTTCTTTTCGTCCAAACCTAATTCATGGATAGAATGCTTGTTCAACATGGTGTAGCCCTTGTAAGAAGCATGTCCATGTTCAAAGTGAGAGGACATAAAAATATCCCAGGTACCACGACTCGGAGAATAAAGTATAATAGGTAAGGGAAGTGTTACTGGATGGTCTCCGATATCCATAAAATGGTACTCATGTCCATCCAATACGTGTCCGAAAATTACTTCGGCGGCATCAAATTTTTTCTCTTTGGCAGGAGCCGCATGTTGTGCGGTTCCCTTGTGGGTTTCGGTAGCATGCGCATCGTGTTGAGCATCGTTTTGCGCATGATCCTGTGCCTTAAAAACCAAGGGTGAAAAGGCAAAAACCAATATAAAAAGAAGGGCTTTGAAGTTGTTTTTAGGGCTACAGCACATACCTGCCTCGAAATTTTGCGCAAAGATAGGGGTGAGTGGCTGAAAAACCGAAGAAAAACGGGCAAATTGAACTGAGGGATGAGGATCAGGTTTAAGACCCCAAACTTTCTGGAAACTGAGCCTTACAAAGCTGGGCATAATGGCCATTTTTAGCCATTAATTCGGCGTGGGTACCCATTTCCAGGAGTTCGCCCTTACCCAATACTATGATCCTGTTGGCTTTGCGTATGGTGGACAAACGGTGCGCCACTACAATTGAGGTTCGTCCCTGAACCAGTGTTTCTATGGCCTGTTGTATCAATTGCTCACTTTCAGAGTCAATCGAGGAGGTGGCTTCATCTAAAATCAGGATAGAGGGGTTGTACAACAAAGCCCGAATAAAAGAAAGTAACTGGCGCTGTCCCAACGACAAAGTCAATCCCCTTTCCCTAACATCGTAATCGTAGCCACCCGGTAATGAACAAATAAAGTCATGCAATCCAATCATACGAGCAGCCTCCTCCACCCGATCCCGGGTAATGGACGTATTCCGAAGGGTTATATTATCATAGATCGATCCGGAGAATAAAAAAACATCCTGGAGAACAACACCGATCTGACCTCGTAGGGTCTCTAATTCATAAGACTGTATGGGTTGATCATCAATTTTAATCTGCCCTGCTTGAAAATCGTACAAGCGGGTTAGCAAACTAGTTATGGAGGTTTTTCCACTTCCGGTAGGACCGACTAGTGCAATAGTTTCTCCTGGTTGTGCAATAAAGGATATGCCTTTTAACACGGGTGCCGCTGGATCGTAAGCAAAGTGAACATGCTCAAATTCAATCTTACCGCTAAATCGTATGGTGCTGATTGGTTGAGTGGTGAACGGAGGAGCGGCTTCGGGGTTATCCAGTACTTTGAAAACGCGTTCGCTTGCAATCACCCCCATTTGGAGCACATTGAATTTATCAGCAAGTACTCGCAAGGGACGGAACAATAAATTCAAACAAAGGATGAACGCAATTACTGTTCCCTGCTGACTTTGTTGTAACGCCAATGCCTCTTTGGCTGTATACCATACAACCAGTCCTATGGAAAGCGCCAATACAATTTCTACTACAGGGAAAAAAACAGAGTAAGCAAAAATGGCTTTGATATTTGCATCCCGATGCTGACGGTTTATTTTTTTAAACTTGTCTAATTCCAATTGTTCTGCGGCAAAAGCCTGTACGATAAACATTCCAGTGAGATGCTCTTGTACAAAAGCGTTTAACGCTGCCACTGCATTTCGTACAGATTGAAAAGAACGATTGATACTCTCCTTAAAAATATAGGTGGCAATTAAAAGTATGGGGAAAGGAATCAACGCAATCAAGGTTAGTTTCCAATCTGCCGAAAACATATACGTAAGCACACAAAATATAGAAAGGATATCAGCAATGATCGGTACAAGACCTTCAGCAAAAATATCATTGATGGACTCTATATCATTCACCGTGCGTGTAGTGAGCGTCCCCACGGGCGTACGATCAAATTGAGATAGGTGTAAACGAAGAATTTTATCATAGGTAGCCATTCGTAAATCCATCACTACGGCTTGGCCCAACCAAGAAGTAAGAAAAGTAAATCCAAAGCGAAAAGCAGTTTCAACAATGATAATACCCAGTTGGATTAACGTGACTAGTACTACCATACGAGGAACCTCCCCTACTATATACTCATTGACTGTTCGCTGTATTAAAAGAGGACGTAATGGAGTAAGCGCCGCAAGCACAATGGCCAAAATCACAGAAATCCAAAAACGAGTTTTGTAAGGAGCCGCATAGCTCATTACACGACGCAATAATTTCCAATCAAAAAAAGTAGCAGTGGGTGCAGACACATTAAATAGTTGAAGAGGAAGTCATGGCTTTGGTGTAGGCCTTGATAAATAATGCCCCCAGATTTTTATGTGGAGGAACATAATCCTCAAAGATTTTATCAGTTACAATTTTATCTAGTTCTTTCCAAAACCCGATCCACTCGATGTCGTTTCCTGTCCTTAATTTTTCCATCAATAAACGAAGGAATGGATTATTCACAGGCGCATCAGCTATTTGTTTAGTTCCGATTATATGCGCATCCGGTGCCTTTTGTAAAATATCATGAATCATATTATAACCACCGCAAGATCCCATGAATACAATTTTGGAAGCAGGCGACATTTGCGCAATCGTATAGGGAGCATTGTAGCTGTGGCCTCGATTGATTGTAACTCGAGGAATAATACCTTGTTGCTGGAGATAATTATTCAATTCTTCCTGTGCCTTTGCATCCTCATTTTGCTCCTCAGGAAGCGGACGATTCATATATAAGGTAACGGGCTTCCCTTTGGCTGCGGTAATCCGAACCCAATACTTACTGGAAGGATCGATTTTCCAATTGCTATTGTTAAACATATTTACAAGCCCGGGGAAAACTCCAATCCCATCCTTATCGCCATAAATAAATAATTGCACATGCACGCGACCACTATCATCGGCTAAATCCTTGAAAGGAACTTGATAAACAGGGGGTATTCCTAATTCTTTTGTGAGATCAATTTTTCGAGTGCTATCTGCAGACAGAAATAATTTTTCAAGAATGGAGTAGATCACCATTCCCTTTCGACTTCCTTGTCTTATGGCCTCTTGTTGATTCTCACGAATATTCTCAAGCATTCGTTTGGCAACTGGCTGGAGCGATTCCGCTATACTGGCATAAGAGTCTGCCACGTCCGCTCCATCTTCCAACCCATCGGTTTTATCTAAATTTTTTACAAAAGCACGCATGAGCGTATTGGCAGGATCCTCTACACCTGCGCGCGAGGCAGTTGGAAAAGAAGCTAAAAACTCATCCAGGGTATTGAAAGCCGCTGCCATTTTGATGAACTTTCTATACCGATCAAAGCAAATTTCTTTGAGCAAGGAATCGCCCCGATTACCAATGCGAGACATCATCAATGGATACACACCACGGACAAAGCTAGACGTATAAATAGTTCCATCAGAAGAAACCGCCAAGTAGTAAAGTTCTGCAGCACTCAACGGCTGTAATATTTTAAAACGAACTTGTAAGTCTTTCTCATTATGTAATGCATTAATAACTGTTACAAAATGAGAACGAGCCTTGTCTTCTAAACGACGACCCAGGGCTTTTGATTCCATAGCAGTATCCCCTTGTAGGGCCCGCTTGACATAATCCCGTTGCGTGGCAACTAACAACCGATAATATCCCAGCGTATCTTCCTTCACCGCATCAATTTGCTCCAAAGAAGTTCGGCCTTGCAAAATATTATCGACAAAAGGAAAATACTGTTGACCACTTTTACTGAGTGCCATACGTGCTACTAAAGCAACAAAGGGATCATCCTGGATAGCTCGGATACGTTGACCTAATCGATCACCAGCGGCTGCATAATCATACAGTTGTCGCGGAAATTTTCGAGCTACAACCTTAATTAAGCTGTCTGCAATTAGCACATCAGGATTTTTCTGTAAAACCGGGAATGTTTTTTCTGGCAGTAGTGTACAATATTTGAGAAGTAGATTTTCTCTACAGATTTGGTAACCCGGGTTCTTCTCAAAAATACCGGCCGCCATTATAGTAGTACCTGCATCATAGGGAAGGCTTACCACCAGGTCAGCGATACTGCTCCCTTTTTTATCACTGGAAACACAGGCTTCGTACGTTGCAATCAGCATGGAGAGATACTGAGGATTAACCCCCTCTATACCTGTACGTTTCCAGTGCTCCCTAAAAAACTTCAGCAAATTTTCTAATCCAAAAAGATAATTGACCTTGAGACGATGATCAAAGACAGGGTCAGTTTCAATCTGGTAAGCAATTCGATTAACCTCATGTAAAAGTGCGTACGTGAGCGCTTTATTAAGCGGCTCTATTTCACCAGGGGCAAATCGATTATCCTTGACCCCATCACTTTCCATAATCAACCGCTGCTCCTGCTGTATTAGCTCATGATTACGTTCTCTTCGAAACTCAGGTTTATAACCGTCCGGTGGACGAAAATAGGTATCACCCGGTTGGGCAGCAGCACCCGCCATGCCCAGCACTAAGAAAAGAGAAAGAATGGGTTTTTTGAATAAGGACTGCATCCGGCTACGAAGTTACTGTTCAGGCGTTAATATTAAGTTATCATTAAGTCT
>CAZNUR010000030.1:0-8204 GCA_964576375.1 uncultured Chitinophaga sp. | reverse complement strand
GAACTTCTATTGATGACCATGGTGATGCACATGCAGATGATGGGTTTTGCAATGCGATAAAAAAGGTTAAAGTACAAGGCACCTTCGAGAAAAATCGTTTTAAAGCAACCTATTTCGAAGTAGTAAACACAGACAAGCGTCTTTAACTACCCATTTTTAATACTTCAACAACGCGCTCCATTTCTTGAGTTGTTCCAACACTCAGGCGAAGCCAAGTGCTTTTTTCTTCAAAGGAGCGAGCTCCTAAAATTTGATGTGATTGCAAATAACTTGGAATTGATTTTGTATAAGCTGCCCCATCAAAGTAAACAAAACTTGTTACCGAAGGAATAAATGGAATTTTTAACGCAGTTAACCCATCGCAAAAGATCTTTTTTGCCTTATCATTTTCTTTTTTACAATAGGATACAAATGCTTGATCATCTAGTGCTGCTAAAGCTCCACGCATTGAAACAGCCGATGGTCCCGCATTGGCCCATGCTTGTAATTCGTTCAAATTTTTAATTAGCGCAGGCTGTGCCAGTAAATAGCCAACACGTGCCCCGGCCATACCATATACCTTTGAAAAGGTTTTGGCAATTACTAAATTAGGTTGCTGACTAATTAGGTGAGACATTGATGGAGTATCGTAATAGTCTGTATAAGCTTCATCCAGCAAAACAATACATGACTTACAGGCTTGTTCAATAAACTTTTCTAGCACTACCCTATCGTGAGCTGTTCCTGTTGGGTTATTAGGATTACATAGATAGACCAATCGTGTATCTGGATTGATAGCTTCCAAGATGCGCTGTAAATCATTATGCTTTGTAGCAGTCAATGGAATCAACTGAGTAGCTAAGCCCATTTTTCTTGCTGCTGGCATCCATAATTTAAAAGTTGGCTCGGAGGCAACAACGTGTCCCTTTTGGTAGGAGGCCCATAAACAGACTAGCCCCAATAATTCAGAGGAACCAGCTCCTAAAGTAACATGCTCGCGTGAGTGATTGGTTAAAGCGCCTATTCGCTCACGTAATAACCCGTTCATATCCCATTGATATCGATTAGATATTGCCACGGCTTCTTGCATAGCCGTGCGTGCCAAGGGAGACGGACCATGTGGATTTTCATTGGCTCGCAACACTATAGGCAAACCACTTTCTGAAGAAAAAGAATTTACAGGCTGTTTCAACGAGGCAGCCATCAAATCCCGAGCCATTGAAAAAGAAAGCATTGCAAAGCCAGCATTTTTCAATAATTGTCTCCGTTGCATATTACTATGGTTGGTAGGCTTAAATTTAGTTAACTTTCCATAAGAAATGAGGGCTATGAATATTAAAAAATACAAAAGAACTACGGAGGTAGTTTCTGGTCTTGTTATCGTCCTTGCACTTGCAGGACTTTTAAGCACCCCAGGATGTAAAAAAGCTGAGGGACGTGCAGATTATGAATTGATTCAAGATGAGATTCTCACACCTAATTGTGCATTTAGTGGATGTCATGCCTCTACTAATGATCCAACTTATGCGCAGCATAAATTAGTGCTATCTGCTGGAAATAGCTATGATGCGCTAATCAATAAAGTACCGCAGCATGCTACAGCAAGAAATAACGGATGGTCCCTGGTAAAACCAGGAGAGGTTGATAAGAGTTTTCTTTTTCATAAAATAACATGTGAAACAGGACATCATACCGGTAATATCGGAGCCTCTATGCCGATGGGTGGAAAAGTATTAAGCAGAGGACAGGTGGAGTTTATTAAAAGATGGATTATTGCTGGAGCCAGTAAAACAAGTGCTGCAGTAGATGATGCGATTTTAAAAGATAGTGCAGCCTGCCAACTAACGGTAGAACCGCTTCCTCCACCGGCACCAGGAACAGGATTTCAAATGACAATAGACCCATTTGAAATTCCGAAAAATTTTGAACGAGAGGTTTTTGTAAGAAAGAACACCCCCAATAGCGATACCCTGTTTGTTAATCGAATCCAACTCAGGGGAGCTTCAAATAGTCACCATTTTGTTGCCTATACGTTTAGGAATGAAAACATATTACCTCCGCAGAATATGTTACGAGATTTACGCGATCCGCTTACGGGCGTACTCAATCAAGCCACCATGCTGGAGATGCAAAATCACATTTTTTTAGGGGGAGGAACCGATGTCAATACTGACGTAACCTTACCAGCAGGTACAGCTATTAAAATCAAACCGAATCTTCCTATTGACTTGAATTCACATTATTTCAATTTTACTAATCTCATTTTGCAAGGAAGGAACTATGTGAACTTTTATACAGTACCTCGCAACACTGTACAAAACGAGGTCAAGATGCTTGATCTAAACAATCTTGAAATTTATATACCGCCTTTCACACGAAGAACAATTACTAAGAATTTTACTTTCCCAACAATCACTCGGGTAGTGATGTTAACCTCGCATTTTCATAAGTATGGCGAGAAGTTTGTAATTAAAATTTTTGGAGGTCCTCGTAATGGAGAAATTATTTATACGAATACAGACTGGGAACATCCTTTAGTAAAATCATTCCCCACGCCTATTGTTTTACAACCAGGAGAAGGTTTAACATCAGAAGTTACTTACTATAATACTAGCTCCGTAGCAGTGGGATTTGGCTTAACCAGTCAAGATGAAATGAATATTATATTTGGTTATTATTATTAATACAATGTGGGTCGAAACTAACAATCAGTTATACCAAAAATTTACTTTCTCCGATTTTAAAGAGGCATTTGGCTTCATGGCTCAAGTTGCATTAGTTGCTGAAAAAATGGATCATCACCCTAAATGGACTAATGTTTGGAATACGGTAGAAATTTGGTTAAGCACGCATGATGCAGGAAATGTTGTCACAGAAAAAGATAAGAAACTGGCTACAGCCATAGATAGCATTTGCAAAGGAATACAGAAAAGTTAAACATGAATAAAATAGGAATAGTCCTATTACTCAGCTTGCTATCAGTAAAGCTGATTGCACAGGCTCCTACTGCTGAAAAGAAACTTCAACAACTCATTAAAGAGACACCTGCGGCAGGCCTGGCGGTGGTTGTGGTAAAAAATAATAAAATTGTCTACCAACATACCTTGGGGTATAAGAGTATAGAAAACAATCAGCCACTTACTGAACAATCACTATTTAGAATTGCGTCTATTTCTAAATCATTTACAGCTACAGCACTCTTACAATTAGTTGAAAAAAAGATTATTTCACTGGACAGCGATGTGAGTGATTTAATTGGATTTCCAGTTCGGAATCCTGCCTATCCTGATAAAGTGATAACACTACGATTATTATTATCTCACCGTTCGTCATTAAATGATAGTCAAGGCTACTTTAATTTAGATATAATAGATCCAGCAACAAATCCCAATTTTGGAAAATGCTATAATAGCTATAGTCCGGGGGAAGGCTATCAATATTGTAATCTCAATTTTAATATAGCAGGAACTATTCTTGAGCGACTGACAGGTGTTCGATTTGACTCGTATATAAAACAAACCATCCTCAATCCACTTGGAATTGATGGCGGCTATTGTGTAGATTCCTTAAATGCTGAAAATTTTGCTACCCTATACGAATACAAAACCACTGAAAATAAATTCATCCCCAGTACAGGCGCTTACGCATCTCGAAGTAGCGAACTAAATAATTATAAGATGGGCAGAAGCACTCCCCTCTTTTCCCCCACGGGAGGCATGAAAATTTCTGCAACAGGACTTGCAACTTATATGATGATGCACTGCCGAATGGGAAAATATAAAGGAGGTAGACTATTAAAGAAAAAAACGGCAGTACAGATGCAAACACCACTCTCAGTTGATGGAAGCGATCAATATGGGTTAGCATTATGGAAAACAAATAAATTAATACCAGGCCTAACACTAACAGGTCATACGGGTTCGGCCTATGGATTAAATAGCGCCATGTTCTTTGATACAAAAAAGAAAAACGGCATGATTGTAATCTGTAATGGAAGTCGGGTAACCTATAAGGAAGGATACCCACTTATTATACGAGAGGCCTTAAAAATCCTTTACGAGGAATTTCTACAATAAGAGGTGATGACTCGCTATTAATAATGAATAAAAAAATCATCAGCGCTTCTTCGAACCTTAGGAAGCTTTAATAACCAATCATTAGCTTGATCACGTTGACCAAGTGGCAGCATGACCACACTGCGTAAATTTTGTTTCTCTAATTCAAGAAGTGCATCTAAAGCAGCCGGATTAAATCCCTCCATAGGAGTAGCATCTACTTCCTCCAAAGCGGCCGCGGTGATACCTACACCAAAAGCTAGATAAGCTTGTTTTGCAGCCCACTCCCTGTTCTCCTCGATTGTACGCTTTGCCATGAGTTGCTCGAGTCCACGCTTAAATCCACTTATTGAATCAGCGGTTACTCCACGTGTCTGCATGATCAATTGCATATACTTATCAACCTGCTCAGAGGTAAATTGATCCCAAATGCAGAAGACCAAAAGATGGGAGCAGTCTACCACCTGCGACTGATTATTTGCAACTGGTAATATTTTATTTTTTAATTCATCATCCGTTATAACTAAAACCGTTAAGGGCTGAAAACCCATCGAGGTAGGAGCTAAACGAATTGCCTCAAGCACTTTCTCAATTTTTTCCTTGGCTACGGGAGCCCCGCTCATTTTCTTACAGGCATATCTCCATTGTAAAGCATTGACCACATCCATAAAACGGTAATTTTTTAATGAGGTCGCAAAGGTACGATTATCTATGGCTAAAATTGGTGCTTTATAGCTGCCAAAGCATTGTACAACTTATCCAGGTCTTCTTGAGAATTAAATGCTTGGATAGAATATCTTAAATATACATCAGTACCATGACGCATAACGGGGACTTCAATACGATACTGATTGAATAAGATAGACTTAACTCGCTCAGCATCCTGAGTCGGCAATTTAAAACTACACAGCTGAAGAATAAATCGATCATCCAAAGGAGCAAGAGGAGTGGCTCCTAATAGTTCAAAGAAACGAGGAGCGTTTTGAAGTACAAGTGCCCGACAAGCTGCTGAAACTTGATTCCAATTATTATTTTCCATAAACGCTAAGGCGGCCGGAATACATAAAAAGGCAGAAAAATCACGGGTACCTTGAGTTTGATGATAATCTAAAAAAGAAGAATGTGATGGATGATCACTTTTATACCCCCAACTAACCACTAATGGTTCTAACATTGATTGTCTTTCCCTTTTTGCAAATAAAAAACTGCTTCCCTTAGGTGTCATCATCCACTTATGACAAGCGCCTGTATAAAAATCTGCATCCAATTCTTTTAGATCCAGTGGCAACTGACCCGGCGCATGTGCTCCATCAATAAAAGTCAGTAATCCTCTCTTTTGAGCTTCCTTTATAATTAATTCAACAGGAAAGCGCAACGCAGTACTGCTTGTGATATGACTTAGAAATATAAGTTTGGTTTTGGCAGTAACTCCTTTGAAAAATTGGTCTACAAAATCTTCCTGGGAGATCAAAGGAAGACGAATCTGCTGTTTGATGTATTGAGCACCCGCCTTGCTACAGTAAAATTCCCAAGTTCGATCGCAGGCCCCATACTCGAGTGATGTAGTAAGAATTTGATCTCCGGGTTGTAAGGCTATACTTTTTGCAACAATATTTACTGCATGTGAAGGATTCACCACGTAAACTAAGTCATCAGGATCCGCGTTTATATAAGTGGCCAAGGCTTTACGGGACGCTGCCAAGTATTGTAGGCCCGTTTCAACAATAAATTGAACAGGTTCCTGCTCTAATTCTAATTGGTAACGTTGATATTGCTCAAAAACAGGTCGTGGGCAAGCTCCAAAAGAGCCAAAGTTTAGATAAGTAATATCTGAACGTAATAAAAACTGTTGCCGGAGGGCTAAAAAATTAACTTGATTATTTTTCATTATCTCGAGAAGTTACCTCTTCAAATGATGTATCATATTCAGTACGCAACGTACCCATCCAGCGATCCCAAAAAAGAAAGTACAAACCATAGTTACCTGTAAAATATTTGTGATGCTGATTATGTGCCACTGAAGTATTGACCCAACGCCCAAACCTTGTTTTATTAAAGCCTTTGGGATAAAGCTCCCAGCCCAGATGACCATACACATTATAGATGATGGAGAGCAGGAAAAATATCAACAAATGAGTGCGGTGTATGGGAAATAGAAAAAGAAAAATTGCAAATATGCCAACCTCTAAAAAAGCTTCTAAGGGGTGAAAGGCATAAGCAGCCCAAGGAGAGGGATTGGTAGAGCGATGATGAACCAAGTGAAACCATCGAAACAAAATGGGATGATGCATCAACCGATGAATCCAATAAAAATAAGCATCATGAATAAAAAACAAAACCGGGAATAAGACGAAATAGTACAGCCAACCCCGCTCGCTAATTTGTGAATAGAGTTGAGTATACGGACGAACAGCAGGATTAAATACCAGGAAATAAGGAATCAAGGCAAAAAGTAAGATTGTAAAGGACGAATAAAATATTTCTCGCCAATAATCACGACTTGAAGGAAACTTAATCTGAATCTTACGATGCTTAATACGCGATCTAAAAAGTATATAAAAGAACAAAAACGCAATGCCCGCAACTATGTAATATCGCGTGCCAACTTGCTGGATGGTATATAAATAACGTTCAACCGATGGAGTCATGCCGCAAAATTACTCATTCAGCTTGATCGTATTCACCTTTTAAAGCATAGTAACCAAATAACAGAAAGCTACCGACAATGAGTGGCATCAATATAAAGGCATAAATCAGGGCCGGGATTTTATCAGCAGCCAGACCACTTTGAAATTTTGGTAGAGCCTGTGAGACTAACAAGTAATACCCACTCAAGATGCCTATAACCATCCAGCCAATTCCCAGTAGTCTGCGTAAACGATTAAGCATATTAATTAGATTGTTGAGGCGTTTTTTGAATATAAAGCGCTCCAATTACACAGCTGATTGACGCAATTACAATTGGATACCACAATCCCTCCAAATAAGGTTGCTGGTAAGGTAATGGCATGTTTTGCTGAGCAGCAATTTCATTGGCCATTGTTGCTTTTGCCGAAAGGTAGGTAGCTATGGCTGGGAGCAATCCTCCAAAGATTCCATTTCCAACATGATATGGAAGTGACATGGATGTGTAGCGAATAGCCGTTGGAAAAAGTTCAACCAAGAATGCAGCAATCGGACCATAGACCATGGTTACAAAAAATACTTGCACAAAAACTAACCATACCATCTTCCAAAAATTAGCATTATCCAATAGTAAGGTAGAAGGAATTGATCCACCTCCTGCTGCGAGCCCTGTTTCGTACATAGCAGTATACAGCGGGCGATAACAAACCACTGCCAACAGCATGCCTGTTAGCATAATCCATTTACGACCTATCCGATCGGAAAGCCATCCAAAAAAAATAAAGAAAGGGGTAGCAAAAAGTAATGCCCACATGATTAACTGACTGGCTTGTGCAACCTCAACCTTTAGCGTGTTTTGAATAAAACTCAGTGCATAAAATTGGCCCGTATACCACACCACTCCCTGCCCCATCGTAGCTCCTAACAATGCTAATAAGACAAACTTAAAGTTGTATTTTTTTGTAAAGCTATCTCGCAGGGGATGTGAAGAAATTTGTCCGCTCTTTTTAGCAGCTAAAAAAAGAGGAGACTCCTGCATTCTTAATCGAATCAATATAGAAATTGCTACCATTACAATAGAGAGCCAAAACGGAATACGCCATCCCCATGCTGCAAAAGAAGTGGCTGACATATTTCCTTTCACAGTTATGATTACCAGTAAAGAGAGAAACAGTCCTACTGTTGCAGTTGTCTGAATCCAAGATGTCCAAAAACCTCGTTCTCCAACAGGCGCATGTTCCGCCACGTAAGTGGCGGCACCACCATACTCACCACCTAATGCAAGTCCTTGTAATAAGCGTAACAACAAAACTAATATGGGTGCGAGGTATCCAATAGTTTCAAAATCCGGAACACAACCAATTAAAAAGGTAGAAAGACCCATCAACACAAGCGTTAGCAAAAAAGTATACTTACGACCTACCAAATCACCGATCCTTCCAAAAAATAGTGCTCCAAATGGCCTAACTACAAAACCAGCTGCAAAAGTGGCCAGCGTAGACAACAACGCAAGCGTTGCATTCCCTGCAGGAAAAAACTTTGTGG
>CAZNUR010000029.1:0-9217 GCA_964576375.1 uncultured Chitinophaga sp. | reverse complement strand
AACTGGCGACCTACTGATTACAAATCAGTTGCTCTACCAGCTGAGCTAAGGTGGCCTACTTTCGTAGCCAATTGCTGGTGAATTGGCTATACCAGATCGCACGGGGTCAATTTCACTTGATCCGGGCAATAAAGAGCTACCCCAAAAATTTGGGAAGGCAAAGGTAAGGGAATTTGGAAATTGGAAAAATTTTAAGGGGATTTTTTACCCCCTTTGGGGCACAAAAAATTCATTAGGATCAGGCCGCTCAGGATACAGACTGAATTCGATCCTTTTTGCGCTTCATCTGGTTGACCAGTGATGAGAAAGCATCCTCAAAAGAATTTTCAAAACTCTTACTGGTAGTCTTCACAAAAAAATCAAAGCGAGGAACATGCACCCTGATCTCAACTACCTTGTCCTTAATAGCGTGAGCAGGATTGTCAAGCTTGAGGAAAACGCATACATCAGTAATTCGACTTTCGAAAGTTGGCAGCTTTTCTACCTTTCTTTTAACCAAGTCGATTAGACGGGAATCAGGTGCAAAGTGCACGGTTTGGATTTTCACATTCATAGCCGAACGGTTTTAATGTTGTCAAGTGTAGTAAGTTACCACACCCAATAAAACAATTCAACTAATCCGACTTAATTTGACAGATTTTTAACGGCGGGGATGCGCCTTCCTATGTACCTCTTTTAACTTTTCGATTGTGTTATGTGTATACACCTGTGTAGCTGCCAAACTACTGTGGCCCAGCAACTCCTTTACCGCATTCAGGTCAGCCCCATTATTGAGTAAGTGTGTTGCAAAACTATGTCGAAGCACATGGGGACTTTTCTTTTGTACGGTTGTTGCTGCAGCCAAGGTTTTATTAACTAATTGCCAGGCATATCTTGGATACATTTTTTTCCCTTTCTCCGTCACCAATAAAAAGGGTTCTCGCGCTGGAAATAGTTCATCACGTTGCGCAACATAATCACCAATCATATTGATAACATCCGCATGCAACGGAAGAATTCTCTCTTTATTTCCTTTACCCAAAACTTTTATTTGCCCTCGATGAAGCTCCACTTGTTGATCCTTTAAATTAATCAACTCACTTAAACGCATACCTGTGTAGTAAAACAATGAAATCAACAACCGTGTGTTCATCCCTTTCCAATCCTCACTGGCAATGGCAATTAAATCACCCAATGCAACAGCTTCCGCCTCCTTGATAAAGACTGGCAATGATTTTCCCATCTTAGGTGCTGAAATTTGGGTCATGGGACTAACTGAAATTGTGCCTGAACGCAGTAAAAATTTATAGAATGATTTCAACGCAGAGATTTTTCTTACAACACTTCTAGGAGTTACACCAACTTCCCTTAGTGAGGCTAACCAACTGCGAATAAAAGAAGGATTAACATCCCCAATCATTTCAACACTCATTTCATCCGTAAGAAACTGAGCCCAATCTGTCAGGTCTTTACCATATGCGATTTGGGTATGCACAGAGAGTCTTCTCTCAAATTTTAAATGATCAAGGAATTTTTTTATTAACCCCTCAATAGCAGCGATCTGTTGCATGATTAAAACTACAAAACTTATGAGGCTATGAAATAAAAAACCCGCAGGAGACCTGCGGGTTACTATGAATTTGGTAAAAAGTTAAATTAACCTTCAATCTTTCCGCAGGCGAGCTGCTGACGATAGATTGCTTTCAATACCTCTCCACGACGTTTCACAGAGGGCTTTGTATAGCTCTGACGCTCACGAAGTTGAATCAATACTTTTGACTTTTCAAACTTCTTTTTGTACTTCTTTAGCGCCTTGTCAATGTTTTCGCAATCTTTAGAATCGATAATTAACATATAATATACCTCCTTTAATGGAGGGGCAAAGTTAAGGGAATTTGGAAATAAAAAAAACTACTCAATCTTTTGTCCTTTCAATGCGGCGGAAACAGCCTGATCCATAACCCTTTCCGCATAGGGCCGACTTATTTCATTCAACACCTCCATACGCTGGTGTATCAGATCCTTATCCTCCATGGTTAGTGCTAATTGAAGCGCCTGCATCGCCGCTGCGGTACTCGACAGTTCTTCGCCAGACAAAAAACCAGCATACTTGGTTACGAATTTTTCAGTGGTCTGCAATAATTGTTCACCTTCAGTACGCGCTTCAACCAAAGCACGCTTTTGAATGTCTTCCTTGGCATGAGTGATGCTATCCAATAGTAATCGCTCTACCTCCTGATCAGTTAGTCCATATTGTGGTTTGATGTCAATCTGTTGTTCTACCCCACTGCGAAGTTCCTTCGCACGAACCGTTAGGATACCATCCGCATTGATCAAAAAAGCAACCTCAACTTTTGGCAAACCAGCAGGCATACCCGGTATACCTGTTAAGTTAAACTCCCCCAACTTTCTATTATCCCGAACCATATCACGCTCACCCTGATATACAGAAATTCGCATACTTCCCTGGCCATCTTGCTGCGTCGTATATTGCCTGGCCACCCTAAATGGAATTTTGGTATTTCGAGGAATCAACACATCCATCAGACCACCCATTGTTTCAATCCCCAATGACAAAGGTGTAATATCTAACAATAAAAATTCTTTATTATTCCCAG
Organism: uncultured Chitinophaga sp.; assembly: GCA_964576375.1. Classification (GTDB taxonomy): domain Bacteria; phylum Bacteroidota; class Bacteroidia; order Chitinophagales; family Chitinophagaceae; genus JJ008. Next base: position 6,620 of record CAZNUR010000029.1, on the reverse strand, counting down.
CAAGGATATCCGCCTGAACAGCCGCACCTAGTGCTACCACTTGATCAGGATCCAAGGTATCATGAACAGGTCTGCCAAAAAATGCAGCTACCTTATTCTTGATGGCTGGCATCCGAGTTGAGCCGCCTACTAATACCACTTCATCAATTTCCTGAGCAGATACTTTCGCATCGGCCAACGCATGCTTACAACTGTTCAGCGTACGCTCAACCAGGGGTGCAATAATTTCCTCCAACTGAATTTGGTTAAGGGAAAAAGATTTTTTACCAATTTGAACTTCAGCATGTGACTCAACCGATAATTGATGTTTGGCCTGTACTGCTGCAAGCCGGTATGACTGTATCAGTGCAATATCTCCATGTGCTGGTCGCTCCAAGGCTGGAACCTGATTTAACCAATAATCAACGATAGCGCGATCGATATCATCACCACCCAAATAAGTATCACCATGCGTGGAGAGCACTTCAAAAATTCCATTGTTAATCTGCAAAATCGAAACGTCAAAAGTTCCACCTCCCAGGTCATATACCGCAATAGTTTTATTCTCCTCAGGTGATAGGCCAAGCCCATATGCCAAACTAGCCGCAGTAGGCTCATTAATAATACGAAGTACATCAAGACCTGCCAACTTACCTGCATCCCGGGTAGCTTGACGTTGTGCGTCATTAAAGTAGGCAGGCACCGTGATCACAGCTTTGGAAATGGGGGTTTTCAACATATGTTCCGCCCTGTCTTTTAGCTCTTTCAAGATGTAAGAAGAAAGCTCAATAGGAGAAAAGAATTGTTGATCAACTTGGACTTTAACCAAACTATCCTTGTCTTCATCAATTATTTTATAAGTAAAAAGATCCTGATTGGTTGCAAGATCCTTGTAGGATTTTCCCATCAATCGCTTCACTGAAAAGATAGTTCGAGAAGGCTCAGATTTTAAAAAGGCACGGGCCGCCTCCCCAACAGTTATTTCACCATGCTGTCCAATATGCAAAATTGAAGGAACTAATGCCAACCCATTTTGATCCTTCAGAACAAGCGGCTTTCGGGTATCAGGATGCACTAGCGCAACCAAACTATTAGTGGTTCCTAAATCAATACCCACGATCATCTCTGACTGCTGCAAACTACCGGTTGCGATGTTTATTCCAATTTTGGGCATATGATTACTTAGAAGAAGGCGCAAAAGTAACGCTTAAAATGCTGCAAAGGTTCACGGCACTAACGCTGCAGGTATACTTTACCCTCTGCAAGCAGTATTCCTCCCCCCTTCTTTAGGTACGGAGCCTCTAACCCGTTACTATTGGCGGCTATAACCCTACAACTATAAATTCCATTGGCAAGTGGATGCCCACCCTGATCAGTTCCATCCCATTCGAATAAAGCAACTGTTCTGCCCAACCGAAGTGGGCCTAACTCGCCAGCGTGTACAACCCGAACTACTTGTCCAAGCATATTGAAAATCTGCAACTGAACGTTTGATGGAAGCGTATTTCCCCAAATGGTAAAACTAAAACGAGTCCTGGCACTAAAAGGATTTGGATAAAAAGAAAGAAGAAAACTAGGCGGTGAATCTGCAACCCTGAACGTTACACGATAATCTAGTAAGCCTGCTTTATTGCCAGCTCGGTCCTTTGCACTCACTAGTAGCTCATATAAACCCAACTCAGATAGGAATGGTCTAAACTGAGCGATTGCTTTGTTTTGAGAAGAACTTTGCACAGGAGAAAAAAACTGAAGTGTGTCGCTCCGGTAATTAAATCGCCGGGTGATTCCGCTTGGATAGCGTAGCCGTACTGTAATTAACGAGGTGTCATTCAAGGGTAACCACTTTGACTCATCTAGTAAGGTTATCATAATATCAGGGCGCGTTAGCACTACCTGACCATTTGCAATATGCTTTCCATCAATGGTAACATCCAATAAAGGGGGCGTACGATCCGGACGAACAAAAACAGACTTGTATGCAACGTTATTAAAAGAGAACTGTTCCCGTTGACCAGGCTGAGGATTAACTTCCATCACTAAAATATTATTGCCAGGTCTATTAGCACTTGGAATATTTGTTCCAATCAGCACAGTATCACCAGCGGGTAGTGGGCGCGTTTTAGGATATAAAAATTGTTGTGTTTGGTTATTGGCATCTGTAATTTGAACCTGCACTCCTAGGCTATCAAAAGATGTTTCGCTTACATTTTGGAAAGCCATTCGTAATAAAATTGGTTCCCCCTGCTCTACCGTATCTCTTGAAAGAAGATACTGGGAGGGAGATAAAGCACCCTCTGGAACTGGGGTGAAGAGTAATTGCCATTTTGAAAGTTGGAAAGGAGTATAATTGACCGTATCAAGCGAATTCAATTGAAGTTGCAAATAGGGATAACGAGATGCATCGATAGTATTTAGCAGGAGCGTTGATTGAGCTGGAATAATGCCCGCTTGTAGCAAGGCGGGTTGACCTTGCTGATCTAAACCCATAAGAGATAACTGCACGCTATCGCGATTGGGTATTTCCATACTCCCCTGCCATTGCAGTTCTTGCCATTGCCGAGCCGGACCAAACATGGGTGATTTAATGATCCCCACCGTGTCGGTGGTGGTAATGTCTACAGAGAAAAAAAGCTGATCATAGATCCCATTGCTAAATGCATATCGAGGTGAAAATTGTTGCGGTTGATTCTTTTTGTAAACAAAAGCAAAAACTCGATTTCGATTAAACGAATCGATTGCCGTAAAACCCTGTTGGTATAATCGATGATAGACCGAATTACCCGCTCCAAAAAATTGTTGATCATTTTTCCAATCACTTGCATAAGCGTTGGAGGGATAATTAGTCTCCATGATATTACGGACCACTACATAGTGCCCGTCCGGAATACTATCCAGAAAATTGACTATTCTCCTTCTCACCCCCGTATCGGCTATATTAAATTGAAAATTATAAGCAGCTCCTACGGCTTGCGCAGCTGATTGAACACAAACGGGATCACTACCAAAACGACCTGGCTGACCTGGTAAAGCATTCAAAAGCGGACGTAAGGTAACAGGATGTAACACATTGAACACAAGTCGATTTCTTGCACAGGCATACATGACAACATCAAGCCCATTTAAGCCAAGATAAAAACCAGCTAACGCACTGGTTGCTGTAAAAAAAACTCCACTTCGAATGTTGAGGTGATTTTGCCTCATGCCATAACGCCATTGACGGGATGAACTGTCTAAGCGTAATCCTAATGTATCAGACTCGAGGTGTTGATAGAAATGAGACTGCCCCATACCCGTGCTGGTTCCAGCTTGATAATGGAAAGAAGCCATGTTCCATGTTGGACTACCTGATACAACTTGAGGAGCAACTCTCCAATAATATACAGTATTATTCCGGTAAGTCACTTGTGGTTTAAATTGTACCAAACCTCCCCCAGATTGCACTGTTGTGGTAACTAACAGTGGGGAGTTGAAAAAAGTAGTTGTATCCAACTCAAATCGATAAGTGCGTGTGCTACCAAAAAGAGAGGCTGCCGAGGCACTGAATACATTGACGGGTTTATTTACGATAGCAAAAGGGCTAGGATAAACAGGACGTAGTTCGTCGTCAACAATTAATACTGAAATTGAACTACAATTATTACCCTCATTTAATTCTGGAATTAAATTATCAGGATCAATACAGACACTTAGTTGATTTATTCCTTTGTCGCGAGCAGCATTGATCGGTAGCTGATATTGTATTGTATCAACATTGAAAAGATCAAAAACGGTATCACGTTTCCAAAGCTCCGTTACTCCATTAGGTAATGTCCTGTTCACCGTGAGCACTAAAGGACCCTTATTTGCCCGACCTGCATTTCGTAGCACAATACTCAGGTTATAATGCCCGTCTGCAACAGATACCGGAGAAGGGCTTACACGAAGTTGTGTGGGTTGCAAGAAGAAATCGGGACGTGGGCTAGCAGCATAAAACCGAAGTGCTGGATCACCATTAAGTGCTGTTTGCTCAGCATGTACCCGTGCCAAAAAATCACCAGACCCAGCAATAGCACATGTTTGAAATGCAGCTTGGTTCATTAATTCCCCAACTGTTTGACCATAGTGTGTTACGCTGGCAGCCTTTAGGAAGGCCTCATTTTGTAATTCTAAGTAATTGACAAGCCCTAAGCTGGTAGAGGCAATCGTAGCAATCCCACCTCGTTGCGGAGCTAAAACAAATTGCTCAGCAATGGTCTCTTTCTCAACTAAACGAGTAAGATTAAAATTAAAAAGGTTACCAGCCCTGCAGCCAAGCATTATATAAAACGGGTACTTCCCTTGGTTATTATAGCCAGCGGGATGGTCAAGATTATATTCTAAGGTGTTTGCAGTAGAATGCCCAAAATAAGTCATTAGCCCAATCCCCTCCTCGAATAATTGATAGATTTGTTGAGCACTTAGCTGAGCAACAGGAGCTGGACTTAGTTTACTGAAAGTATGAATCCTAGCCCCGTAGAAAGTGTCTTCCAGTACTCGTGCAAATCGGTTCATTGAACTGGTAATAGCCTGCCCAAGCCCCTCCTCACCTACACCGATAATGTGGACTACATTTTTTGTCCATGCTTTTGCATTGGCGGGAACTGAGTTATCGCTAAGAACTTGTTCTGCCTGTTTTACTTTTTCCAAATAATCAGCAACTTCATCGCCACTAATTACGGAAACTCTCCCAATCGGTACTTTAGGACTAATAGATGCACCTGGTTCTGTTGCTAATAAAAGATCAGATGCGGGAGAACCAAAACTTGGGATAAATGATAGCTTATTCAAGTCCGGATTACTTTCCTGCCCCCTTTCAGCAGTATATAATACTCCTTTACCAATCAATAAAACGGCTTTGATTGGTAACGTATACCGGGCACGTGCCCAATGAATGAAATTACGAATAGCACTAGGATGTCTTCTGATACCAAATGCAAACTGATCCTCCAATTGATCTACAAAATATAATTGTGCACGATAAGACCCCCCTGCTGCGGATGCACGAAATTCACGGTACTGCTCCAATATTGGCAAGCCAGCTGCAGTTCTTTCCAAGGCTGGATGAGACACAATTAAATAATCTCCCTGCCGTGCGGGTTGATTAAAATCAATGAAATTTCGAGTAGTCATTGCTGACACAGCAGAGGCGGTAGAAGCCGCTACCAACACCAGCTTCCTAAGTTGAGTTGCAGGTTGTAGATATACTGCCACTTTTCCGTCAGATGTCAACAACGTTACATATCGTTGCCCATTGGTTAGGTCCAGTATAAGTGGCGCTTCTCCACCGTGCTGCACACCCTCCAATTCCAAATACTGCCCGGTAGCTGAAGGAGGTAAGGAGAATTGAAATCGGCTTTGCCCTCCAAGATGAAAACGCCTTGCATATTGCAAGCTGGCAGAAGCAATTACAATTCGATCTGACGATACAGTTTGTTGAGGACTTACTGCGAGTTGTATTTCGCCATTGGAAAGCTGGCTTAAAGGAACATCCATCTCCCAGCGTGCAGTTGAAAATTGTTGTAGCAGTTGGTTCCTTAATTCCAGGCTGTTTACTTTAACAAGCACATTCCTGTTGTTCGGAGCATTACCAGCAATGTTCAACTTCAATTTTGGCACTGGAATATTACCCGATAATACCGGAAATAACGATCTAAATTCAAGCGAACGAATTTGGCCTGCATATACATCACCACTGGTCCACCCCTCCCCTGGGTCAAAAGCTGAAGAATAAATATAGCTTCCCACCACTGCGGCAAATCCTTCATTTATTCTTTCCCGAAAGGAAATTTCATGTGTATGTATGAAATAAGGTAGAGGAGTTGCCCCTGATGGAATTGAATTTATAGTTGGCTGTAATCGGGGATGTACAACAGATGGATCTACTGTAAGAAAATAGGTAGCAGAATCTGTAAACAAACTCCAACGTCCATTTAGCTGATGATCGGGGTTGTTATAAAGAAATTGATCGGCGCTACCATCATTGGCTTCACCCCAAAATTCGAGGTATCCATCTGCTGGAAGAATTCCGGTTTGCGCTGTAGTGTAAAGCGGCACTTCTACCCCATTTTTCCATAGTGAAAATTGCGTCACAGGAACTTGGGAGAGACCTATCCTGGAAAGTGTGGGCTGATCTATCCGATACAAACCATCTTGGCCAACTTTAAATTTGTAATAAGTTAAACCATACTTGATCCATTCATTCTGGAAAGGCTGCGCACGCAATGGTCCCAACAAATAAAATATGGCAAGGACCAAAGTGCTAACGAAACGAATCAGGTTGTAAGGCATGGTTAGAGTAAAGTTACTACCAGTTGGCTTATTGTAAAAGGGGTATACTACATTTGCGAAAACGTACTTTCAATGAACTTGCTGGATGAACTGAGTTGGAGAGGTATGATTCAGGATATCATGCCGGGCACCCGGGAACAGTTAGAAAAAGAATTAACTACTGGATACATCGGATTCGATCCTACAGCCGATAGTCTTCACATTGGGAGTTTAGTTCCCATCCTTTTATTGGTTCATTTCCAGAAAGCTGGCCACAAGCCTATTGCACTTGTGGGCGGCGCCACCGGAATGGTCGGTGATCCCAGCGGCAAAAGTGAAGAGAGAAATTTATTAAA
>CAZNUR010000028.1:0-9631 GCA_964576375.1 uncultured Chitinophaga sp. | reverse complement strand
GCATTGCAAAACCCATCATCTGCATGTGCATCACCATGGTCATCAATAGAAGTTCCTTCTACTAAGTAGTACTTATCATTATACTTAATTGCAAGAGGACAGCCCTCCGCTTTCATTTTGAAATTACATGTACCACAGCTGGCCAGCGCTTCGTATGTTTTTTTCTTTTTATCAATTTGTTGCTGAGCAGGTTTTTCCTGGGCCTGACTAGAAAGTGTCATTAGGAGGAACATTACCACTAAGTAATTTTTCATGCTTTAAGTTTTATTCTGTAATTGGTTCAATTAGATCCCACAAGTTTCCATACAAATCTTTGAAAACGCAAACTTTACCAAATTTTTCTGTTCTTGGACTTTCAATAAAGGTAACTCCTTTGGCCAAGTATTGGTTGTAGGTGATTTCAAAATTATCTGTGTGAAGGAATAGAAATACGCGCCCACCTGTTTGGTTGCCAATTGCTAGTTCCTGTTCAGCTGTGGTAGCCTTTGCTAAAAGGAGAGAAATCTGTGTAGTGTTCGGCGAGACAACTACCCAACGCTTAGTAGCCGTCAGCGGTGTGTCTTCCACTAGTTTAAAGCCAAGTACATTAGTATAATACTGGATAGCTTCGTTGTAGTCGCGCACCAACAGACTTATTTGTACTAATCGTAAATTATTCATAACGCTAATTAATCCTTTTCAACCTTGCTAGCATCTATTTGATATAATGAAATATTCTCAATATCTACTGGCCCTTTTTGTTCTTTTATGACTATCTGTATCTCTTTGATTTGAGTAGCAGGAAATGTGATAATTCGTTTTGCACCAATGGTGGTTCCTTTAATGCTAGATACTTCATTGTTATTTTCATTAATTAGGATTACTTCAAATTGGCTACAATATTGACCATTTCTTAAGTTCTCTTTTAATAGAATACAGTTACCCGTTAAGGACTTTTCTAGTTTTATTGTGATGCCTTGATTGGTTTTTAAAATTTGATTTTTATTGTGCTTGAGTAAGTCAAATTTAAAATTTTCGTCAATTATTTTTTTCAGGCCGATCGCTGCAGCTGAATCCTCAGCAGCAATTTTACCTAAGGCATTCGGCGGCACGTTTAATAATAAATTAGCACCTCTTCCAACGCTTTTTAAATACAGCTGAAATAATTCTTCTGATGATTTTACTTTGCTGTTCTCTGTTGCTTTCCAAAACCAACCGGGTCTAATACTCACGTCACATTCAGCAGGAATCCAGTATTTCCCATTCTTATTTCCAATTCGGAGTGTATCGGTGGAGGGTGCTTTTAATCCTGGTTGAAAACCCTCTGTATTGAGTAAATTCCAATTAGTGGTTCCTGCATAGCCTTTTTCGTTTCCAACCCAGCGAATATGTGGGCCCACATCACTAAATATTAAAGTTTGTGGCGAAAGACGTTTTACTGTGTTTTGGTATAATTCCCAGTCATATTCTTGTTGCTTCCCGTTAGGGCCTTCTCCATTTGCACCATCCCACCATAATTCCCAAATAGGGCCATACTGCGTAAAAAGCTCTTCAAGCATACTTACAAAAACTTGATTGTATGCAGGGGTACCATAGTCTGGGTGATTACGGTCCCAAGGAGAAATATATACTCCAAATTTTAACCCATACTCTTTGCAAGCTGCTGATAATTCTTTTAAAACATCTCCTTTACCGTCTCTCCATTTACTTTCACGAACTGTATGCGAGGAGTATCTGCTAGGCCACAAACAAAAACCATCATGGTGTTTTGCGGTGATAATTATACCTCGCGCCCCAGCTTGTTTGGCTATACGACACCACTGTTTTGTATCTAAGTTTGTGGGATTAAATAAAGAGGCTGATTCATTTCCAGATCCCCATTCTTCTCCTGAAAATGTATTAGGCCCAAAATGTGCAAACCAGTAATACTCGAGCTGATGCCAAGCCAGTTGTGCTGCAGAGGGTTTAGGAGTATCTGATAACTTTTGCGAAAAAAGAGTAGTGGCGTAGCAGCTTATGTAGAGAAAAAAAAAGAATCTTTTCAAATTAGTAAAGTTTAACGGAAGGGATCTGCCCATTTTTGATCTGTGTATACCGCCGACCCAGTTAATGTTTTTAAAAAAGCAATAACAGCGTCTACTTCCTGCTGGTTTAAATTTAAGTTTTGTCCAACACCATTGGGCCTTAAACGTGGGTCTAATCTAGTATTGCCCGGTGCAATATTGATTTGACCATAATGTCCGAGTACAGCTTGTAAAGTTTTAATACCACCTGTATGCATCATAGGTCCATTGGGTTGGCCATCTAGTCCAACTAAATCTCTTAAAGACGGAGCTCTGGTGTTATTTATATCAATGCCAGGTGCATTCAAGTTGCCAATGATTCCATTATTTCCTGTGTTAGGATCAATATCAAATTCCGGAGGAGCATGACATCCCGCACACCCCAAACCACCTCCCGTGCGAATTCCAGCAGCATTGAATTGAGGGGGCATTAAAAACATATTCTTTCCCATGTTCTCTTGCTGTGTCAAATTTGGAAAAACTTGTTGTTCTTGTGTTACCTGGGCTCTGCCTGCGTCATACTTGGAGTCAAAAGATTGAATACTTCGTATAAAATGTGATAAGCACTCTTGAAGTCTTGCTTCTGTGACTGTTTGATTTCCGTATACAAATTGAAAAAGCTCTTTATAATAGTCAATATTTTGCAGTTTAGTTAAGAGTGCTGATAATGCCGGACGTCCATTTTGACCACTGAAACCCATTTCTGCATGATCTTGAATTGGCTTGGTGGTTTGTTGTTCAAGTGTTGCGGCTCTTTCATCCCAAAAAAACTTGACTTCGTTGCTGAAACGAGCGTTGATTAGACGCATAGAGTGCCGTCCTGTTCTGCCGTTTTCAACTCCCAAGCTTGCTAAGGCAGTATCTCCAAAAGCAAATTTTTGAATATGACAATTTCCACAAGCAATCGTATTATTAATACTAAGTTGTTTATCATAAAATAAAACGCGTCCCAACGTTGCTTTTGCGTTGTTAATGGTATTTCCTGCTGAATTATCTTTTGTGATATACCCAGGTTTGCCTTGATTGGCGTAATTGGCAAGATTTGCAGGGTCTATTCGATTCCCAAATGTTGTTTTAATTGCTGTGTAGGAATTTTGTGTGTCATTGTTTTTTTTACAGCCGGAGTTGTTGACAATAACTATCCCGGTACAAATCAGTAAGATAAGCGTGCTTATTTTTTTCATTGGGTCAAATTGGTAAAACTTAGACTTGGGATAGCTATCTCTGGTTTAATATAACAAGGTACATAATTGTTATAAAATTCATATCTTAATTAAATGAAAACAAAGTTCATCTCCTGCTTGTTATTGGCGTTTTTTATTTTGGCTTTTCAACCAATAAAGGCTCAAACTAGGTTGTTCAATGGAAAAGATCTAACTGGTTGGCAGGTTCATGGTACTGAAAAGTGGTATGTCGAGGATGGAGAGCTTGTTTGCGAAAGTGGTCCTGATAAAGAGTATGGGTATTTGTCCACGGTAAAGCCCTACAAAGATTTTGTTTTGAAATTAGAGTTTAAGCAAGAAGCTAATGGCAACAGTGGTGTATTTTTTCGTTCTTCCGTAAACGGAACTATCATTAAAGGTTGGCAAGTGGAAGTAGCGCCCTCTGGCCAACATACGGGTGGTATTTATGAGTCGTATGGTCGTGGTTGGCTCATCAAGCCAGCACCTGAAAAGGAAAAGTATTTAAAAATGGGGGATTGGAATCAACTTAAGATTCAGGTAAAAGGTAATCAAGTTATCACAACCTTAAATGGTCATGAAATGATTCAGTTAGTAGATGAGAAGATTGGAGCTGGTCAGGGAAGTATTGCGTTGCAGATACATTCCGGTGGCGGTATTAAGGTGCGCTGGCGTAATTTGAAAATAAAAGAATTATAATATGAGGCATTTAGCTATTCTAGTTGTTCTACTTCCTCTTTTTATTAGTTGCCATATTCCTAAAAAAACTGCTATCAATAACCAATGGATACAGCTATTTGATGGAAAGTCTTTGGACGGTTGGCGTGCTTATAATGGGAAGTCACTTCCTCCAGGTTGGGGAGTAGTAAATGGTGAAATGACTTTTAGCACAAAAATGATTTTAGAAAAAGATTATGACTACAAAGGAAGTCGTGATATTATCTATGGAGCTCGTGCGTTCGATAATTTTGAATTAGTGGTGGAGTGGAAAATACCTCCTGGAGGAAATAGTGGAATCTTTTATCATATAGCGGAAGGTTATCGTGGTATACCTGAAGTTGCACCTGAGTACCAATTAATTGATGACGAACATTATACTGATTTTCATGATATCACTTCTTATAATAAAAGTATTGGTGTAACAGTTAATCCTCACAAGCTTCAACCTTTACAGTCTACTGGAGCTGACTATGCCATGTATCCGCCTGATGCATCACACAAAGCCACTCGTCCCGCAGGTGAATGGAATGAAACGCGTATCATTTTTACGGAGAAAGAAGTGCAACACTGGCTAAATGGGAAATTAATAGTTCGCTTTGTCCCTTGGTCAGAAGATTGGATGGCAAAAAAATCAAGTGGAAAGTGGGGGTTGTCTCCTGATTATGGAAAGTTCAAGAAAGGATTTATTGGATTTCAGGATCATGGAAGTTCATTGTGGTTTAGAAATATTCGAATTAAGCCTCTTTAATATGGAAAAACGCGATTTTATTAAACTTTCTACTATGGCGCTTGGTGCCTCATTATTCCCGCTGTCAAGTTGGTCACGCGGAGCGAGTAAATCTGTTATTCGTACTGCACATATTGGTGTGGGGAATATGGGAATGGAAGATTTGAAAGCAATCGCATCTCATCCTCAGGTTGAAGTAGTTGCCTTATGTGACGTAGATCAAAATTATCTGGCTGCTGCACAAAAGCTTTTTCCGAATGCCAAAGTATTTAGTGACTATCGATTACTCTTTAAAAAGATTCACCGGAAAATTGATGCTGTAGTGGTATCCACCCCCGATCATACCCATGCACCCGCATCCTTACTTGCCATGAAACACGGGAAAGCTGTTTACTGTCAAAAGCCGCTGACTCATTATGTAGCTGAATCAAGAGAAATGCGTCGTGTTGCAGAGAAAAAGGGACTTGTTACGCAGATGGGTATCCAAGTTCATTCTTTTTATGACTATAAATTAGCTACGCTTCTGATTCGAGGCGGTTTAATTGGTAAAGTGAGTAAAGTAATTGCCTGGTCCAATAAAAACTGGGGCTATAATGGAACTGTACCTGAGGGAGTAGATCCTATTCCCACCACACTTGATTGGAACTTGTGGCTGGGAACATCAACAGAAAGACCTTACAAAAAGGGGTACTACCATCCCGGTAATTGGCGTAAGCTGGTGGACTATGGTTGTGCTACACTCGGTGACATGGGTGTTCATATTTTTGATACCCCTTATAATGCCCTAGAGTTGGGGGTTCCTACCACTATAACTAATAACTGTCGTCCTGCCACAGGGTTTGGTTATCCTGAGCGCAATGTGGTCCATTATACATTTGAAGGAACAGCCTATACAACGCCAGTCTTTGAATGGGTTTGGTATGATGGGGTAGAAGGTCCTGCTGATTCACCTGAATTGCACCTACCTCCCGGAGTTTCAGTTCCAGATCAGGGAGCTATTTTCATTGGAGAAAATGGAAAGCGATTATTGTTGCCCCATTTTATGCAGTTGCCTCGCTTGTTAGTTGGAAATTCAGTTGCAGAGTATACTATTAAGGAGTTTGATCCACAAGGCAGTTTGGGTGAACCCATTCGTGATTACGGAAAAGAGTCTCCACTTCATTATCACGAGTTTATCAATACTTGTTTGGGAAAAGCAACCTGTTCTGCTCCTTTTACTTACGCAGCAAAGTTAACAGAGACAATTTTGTTAGGAGTTATTGCGGGACGTTTTCCAGGTAAAACACTGCATTACGATAAAGAACAGTCTGCTTTTAGAGAAACAGAGGCAAACATGTATTTAAGCGGAGCTTATAGAAATTTTTAAGCGTTTATTGAGTTGTTTAAACTTTATTTCGCTTTTTTAGTTTCTGATAATCCAAGAAATAGATGAGTCTTGCGGTTAATTCTTTGCCTTGTTGTATGGTGAGCACTTGCCGCAAATTTTTACCATACGATTGAAAGCGGCTACCATCTATACTATAGTCTAAAGGCATCCAGTTTTTCCAACCAATAATCAAACGGCTGCCGTACATAAAATCCCAAGTGTAGAAAACATCTAAGTTGTAAGCATTATAATTATTATCAACACCTGCTATAAAAGGACGATCAATCCAATTCCCTTTGGCATCTACATTATAAAACTTTTCATAGCTTACTTTACTCCAGTAATGTCTGGCACGTAGTGTAAGAAACATCCGGGGTGTAAAGTTGAGTAATCCAGTTAAAAGTGTAGTTTGCTGGAATACATCACGCCAACCAATAATAGGCTCACCGTTAGTTTCTCTTCTAAAAGCGTACCCCACATTACCCATGTCTCGGCTTCCTTCACTACCAAGCGTGAGACTGAACCAATCATTAAAACGATAGCGAAACGAAAATTCATATCGGATAAATTCGGCATTCTTAAATGCAGGAGTTGTTGCATAGCCTCCCTCCGCACTGACAAAAAACTTTTTGCGACTATCTGTGCTTCCTGAAAATCCAGCATAGTGCCATGGCATTGAACGAACCATTCTTCCAGGAGTTCTCAGTTCAAAAAAATCGTTTTGCCAAGTAGGCTTTGCCTCATATTGAAAACTGATATCCCAGAAATTTCTTAGAAAGTAAAATGCAGATGCGCCAATATTAATCTCACGCCACGCAAATGGCTTGTATAAGTACGAATTTGATGCTTTGATACTATATCTGTAACTCAGGAATTTTTTTGTTGGTGTAAACTGATTGTAGCTGGCATTAAAAATGGTATTTACTTCATTGGCTGCGCGTAAAAATCCTAAATCGTTTGGATCAAAACGATCGGATTCAATACTTTGTGTTAGTCCAAACTGTATTTTGCCACTTACTTTTCTAAAACTAAGTCTTGTTGTATATCCGTCATATGGATTTTGACTTTTGATAGTACTATATCGTGCTGTTCCTGCTACTGAATAGCGGTTATTCTTGTCAAAAAGTGCAAAGTCAAGTGCGGATACATTAGCATCGCGAGCAATTCCACTTCTTACTACATTGGTATTAGTAAATGTAATGGACGAACGTCCTTTTAGCGCCTGGTCAAGTACAAACAAATTATAATTAGTAAGCGGCTCTGTCTCTATACTTTCTCGTTTGCCTGTTACAGTATTTTCAATTGTTGCAAACATAGGCGCACTTACTGCGTTGAAAACTGCAATCCCTAAGTTCTTTTTATTGCGCCCGGAAAACTTCGAAGCATTGATCAACTGCGTTACGCCAGGATTATTAATAATTTTTAGTGTTGGGTCATTTGCAACTTTATTTTTTACATCCCAGTAACCGCGGGGTGTAAGTCCGATTCGTCTACTATAAAATAAACCTGCTTTATTAAATAATTCAGTCCCTTCTGTAAAAAAGGGTCTATTCTCCTGGAATCGTACCTCAAACGGAGAAAGATTAAGAATTACATTGTCTGAAATTACTTGTCCAAAATCTGGTACAAGTGTGGCGTCCAATGTGAAACTTTCGTTTACCCCCCATTTTAAATCCATGCCCCCATTTCGTAGTGTTTCTTTCACGATTCCTTTATTAGTGGGCGTATTTCTGAATCCTGCAGTAACGTAAGGTAATACGGAAAGACGAAGTGGAGGCTCGATGCCACTTATCCCTGTTAAATCTCCGAATTGATTGACAAAACCTGCTTCATTGGGATCAATGGAATTCCAATAACTACTTTCATTAAGTCTTCTACTAAAACGTTGAAAGTTGATTCCCCAGGATTGTTCAACTGCTTTTGAAAAGCGTAGTGATATATAAGGAATTCTCATTTCAACTGTCCATCCATCGGCGGTAAACTGCACATTGCTCTCCCAAACCGCATCCCAGCTATAATCACTGGGTGGGCCAAATTGGCTTTGTATCGAAGGGGAGATTCTTCCATCTGATTGTACATTTCGGCTAGTAACAGCAAATTGAAAACCATTTTGATTATCGTTATAGGTATCTATGAAAATGGCAAAATAGTCTACATCCTGTCTTTGTTCGCCGTCACGCGCGGTTAGCTGCTTACGAATCAGTTTTGGATCGTCCTCTAATTTTGCTGCTATGTATAAGGCAACATCATCATATAGCACCCAAACCTTTGTATTCAATTTAGAAGGTTTTCCAAAGTCAGGTGAGTTGATGATAAAATCGGTTGAGGGAATTGCTTGTTGCCAAACAGAGTCAATTATTTTACCATCAATTTTTGGAGCTTCTCCTGTACGAACTGCTGCCGCTTTTCGTAGCGTTATTCCTTGTTGTGCGTTTACAAGTACTGGGATTAGTAAAAGAGAAAAACAGAGATAAATTAGTTTTTGCATGCCGCCGCAAAACTCCTTTATTATCTCGGCATGAACAAAATAAAATGATAAATGGTTGATGATCAGTTATGGTGGCTTTCTAGGTACTTAAGTACCTGATTACCTTTTGATTTAGTTCGTTGTAAAAAACTAAGAATATTGTCCTATTTAAATTGTTTTTTTAAAAACAGGATAGCTGTCATAAGCAGTATGAATACAGCACTGCCAGCCGCAACTATTGCTATGGTTGGATAATCTGAGCTTCTTTTAGTATAAATACCATAGAAAGCCCAGATGACGGGGAGTAGAATTGCCCAGTTCTTAAGTTTTGTGGAAATCCATAAGGCTATTCCCATGCCAATTATTATAATCAATTGTGTGATCTGTCTTTGAATTTCAGATGAAACTGATATATCTAGTGCAATCAGTTGTGTAGTGGTGTTGGCAATAGTTGCGATACAGATCCATCCCAAATAAATCCCAAAGGCTATTTTTTCAATAAGTGGTGTTTGTAGGTGCTGGTGCAGGGTTATTTTGGCAAGTACAAATAGTAGACCCAGCATGATGATTAGGGATAAAGAGATAAATTCAAGCTGCCAGGCCACTATCCAAGCACCGTTTAAAATGCAACTCGCTATAAATAAATAAGAGCCTTTGTTTTGTTCAGATTTTCTGGTAAAGATCCCTTTAATAGTTGTAATAAGTAATAAGGAATAAATCACGCTCCAAATACTAAATGTTTGTGGAGAAGGAGTAAAGAGGTTGTCGTATTTATCCGACAGCTCTCTGATTGATTTGCCTCCTATTTTCCCTGTTACAGATGCATAGTTTACATACAAGGTGAGCACCAGGAATAGAAAATTCAAATATTGTAGACGAAGAAATTTTGACATATCAGTTATTTAGCCTTTTGAAATTTACAAAAACTAATTAACTTCCTATAACAGCTTGCTTATGAAAAAGGCTTTTATTATCCTACTTTGCTTGTTTTTTAATTCATTGCTCTGTATGTCACAACGTTTGTATGATGGCTCTGGTCGCCAAATTGGGCGGGTAGAGGGTGAACGGTATTATAGTGCTAGTGGTGTACAAATTGGTCGTGTTGAGTCACAGCGTATCTATGACGGA
>CAZNUR010000027.1:0-10148 GCA_964576375.1 uncultured Chitinophaga sp. | reverse complement strand
CCTGGTTCTGATGTACAGGTGTATCCTAATCCCGTACACGATCAGCTTACTGTTTTCTTAGCTGAAACGCAAATGATTCGCTTAGTGAATGCTGCTGGTGCTACCGTATGGAAAGGTCAGTTACCTGCGGGGCGTAATACTATTCCTGTTCAAACGTATAGCAAAGGAGTCTATGTGCTCACAACAGGAACGCAGTCATTCCGCGTATTGATCCAGTGATTAAAAGTTAAGAGCCATTTCTCCATTTACGACTTAACAGTCGCCAACCTACTTGTGCCCAATGACCAACCTTATTTTGTAATAAGGCGCCGGGGCTAAGTGAGTATTTTAACTCTTTCCAGGCTGCGCGTATCTCTTTTTCCTGATCGAGTTGTTGTACTCTTAGTTTGAGCTTTGCATGTTCAATATCCTCGAGGCGTCTAATCTTTTTCATGGGGTTCATCCTTGAATAAGGCACGGATCAGCAGATTCATAATGGGGATTCGTAACCATCGATCACGGGACAGCCAGCCCCAGAGTCCTAATAACAGGATGAGTCCACTTACAATCATAAAGCCCATCCAAAGACTATTGAGCCAGCTTCCAATCAATAAAGCAAGACCGATGCAAACTATTGTTAGAAATAAAAAAAACACCAGGGCTGCCAGCAACACCGCGATCAGGACAGTTAGCACGTTGGCTGTTTTTTCTGCCGTAGAAAGCTTGAGTTGCGACAACCTGGTGTTCAGGTACGCTTTGAGGCGGCTGACCAATTCCTCAATTTTGTTGAGCTCTTCTGACATTTCCTAAAGGTAAGAAGGCCTGGTTTTAGATGATACCTTCCAGTTCCCCTTCGGCCTTTTTTACTTTTTCGTCGAGTTTCTCTTTACCCCATTTCAGCTTACCTTCTACCCGTTTTCCCCACCGTTCTCTTCCTTCACGGAGTTTTCGGCGGGTCTCAGAGCCTTTGTCTGGTGCAAACAACACTCCTAGCGCACTTCCAATGGCCAGACCAGCACCTAATGCGACCATAATTTTTGATACAGTTTTCATACCCCTTGCGTTTTGTTTTTTTCTAAATTCATCTCAAACTACTCCATGGACTTCCAAAAAAATATGACTGTATTCAAGTACCCCCGTGATTGTTCTCAATATTTAATTAAAACGGGGGTATTGTTTTTTATACTAACGGGTTTTGTATTGTCGGTTGGGGCACAAAGCAAAAACAGTTCGTTATTAACTTCTATTTTATCTCAAGCAAGCGCAGGACCTGCGCAACAGGTATTGAAAGATCCGGATACCTATCGCTTACAAATTATATACACCCAGATTGATCGTACTAAAAAAGGAGAGCCGCGCTTTACACATCACACGTACTTAGTTGATCCCAATAAATATTTTAATCCGGCTTCCATGGTAAAAATGCCTTTGGCTTTTTTAGCGTTGGAAAAATTACATCAACTCAATAATCCAATAAAGAGTGAGCGCACAATACCGGCATTAAGCCGTGATACACGTGTAGCGTTTGACAGCAGTTATCCGCGTCAGGTTGCCATGCGCAAAGATGCTTCCGCACCGGGAGAAATTCCTACGATTGGGCATCTTGTCAAGCGTGCTTTTTTAATCAGTGAAAATGATCCTTATAATCGCCTTTATCAATTTGTAGGGCAGGGGCCTACCAATCAATTATTACAAGCAAAAGGATATTCATCTGTTCGTATTACTCGTCAATTTATGGGTTTTACGGACGAACAAAACCGACATACTAATGCAGTTCGTTTTTATAATCCAAGCGGACAAGAGATCTATAGCCAAGAGCCGGGATATAACCGAGATAGTTTTTCATTTCCTTCTCCTATTTTGATTGGCAATGCGCATATCAATCGACAAGAGCAATTAGTACAAGGCCCTTTTGATTTTACAAGGCATAATTCAATTTCACTCGCTGATATGCAAAAAATGTTACAGGCTGTAGTATTTCCTACTTCGCTTCCCAAACAAAATCGATTCTATTTTTCTGAAGCGGATCGTTTATTTCTGTTACAATATCTATCGCAGTACCCTTCGGAAACCAATTACCCGAAGTACGACTCGTCTGTTTTTTATGATAGCTATGTGAAATTCTTTTTTCAGGATTCCACGCATCAAATGCCACCAGGAGTTCGCGTATTTAATAAAGTAGGCTGGGCCTACGGCTTTTTAACAGATGTTTCATATGTAGTGGACACTATTAACCGGGTGGACTATTTCTTGTCTGCCACACTTTATGTAAACAGCGACGGTGTGGTGAACGATTCTAAGTATGACGAGGAAACGGTGGGATTTCCCTTTCTGAGAGAGCTGGGCAGATTGGTCTACAACTACGAATTATCTCGAAAAAGAAACAACCGACCGCCTTTGAATATCCAGGGAGTTCGATACGAAAAGCGGGATCCGACAGATAATCGCCCAACAATCAAGGAGGCTGACAATTAGTTTTATTGATAATCAGTGAAGTGTAGTTAAATTGCGACCCGAAAATTATTCTGACTAAACTTTTTTGCACGGGGATTGTAGTATAGGCATGAACGCATTTACAATTAAGGATTTGGAGAATTTGTCTGGGGTAAAGGCGCACACCATCCGGATTTGGGAGCAACGCTATAACTTCCTAAAGCCACAGCGTACAGAGACCAATATTCGCTATTATACCAATGAGGAATTAAAAACAATCCTCAATATCTCCCTACTCAACAAGTACGGTTTTAAGATCTCTCATATTGACCGAATGACGCCTGAGGAAATTGGGCAGCGGATCCTTTCACTTTCTGACTCACAAGCAATCCAGGAGCGTAACGTAAATGAGCTTGTGAAAGAAATGATCGATTTAAACACAGATAAGTTAGACAAAATAATTTCTGAGCATATTGCACTCAAAGGAATGGAGCGTTCAATGATGAAGTTGTTGTTCCCTTTCCTTGAAAAGATTGGTATTCTTTGGGTTACTGGACATATCAATCCTGCGCAAGAGCATTTGGTTACCAACCTGATTCGTCAGAAAATGATGGTGGCCATCGATAAAACACCTCAGCCTGCTAATCCTCAAAAGAATGTTCTATTGTTCTTGCCTGAGGGGGAATACCACGAATTAGGCTTACTCTTCTTGCATTATTTGATGAAGAATAAAGGTGTGGGAACTATTTATGCCGGAACCAATATTCCTTTTAAGGATGTGGCTTATATCATCAATCTGAAAAAGCCTGACTATATTTTTTGTCATTTAACTACAACGGTCTCAAATTTCTCAATTGAGAAGTTCTTGGATAAATCGGCTCACTATTTCGAGGGTACACCACTGATAGTTTCTGGCCATCCCATCATGCATTACAAGAAAACTATTCCCAGCGGGATATCTTTCAAGTATTCGCTGGTAGAAATGATGGACTTTATCAATCAGTTGGGAGACTAAGGCGCCAGGCGTTCTATTTTCCAATTTCCATTTTGTTCCTTAGCATAACAGATACGGTCGTGCATACGACTAGGTCTGCCTTGCCAGAATTCAATTCGGCTGGGATTCACACAATATCCGCCCCAATGCGGAGGTCTTGGGATTGCAGATTGGCCCTGGTATTGTTTTTCTAATTTGGCATATTCTTTTTCCAGCCACTCTTTGTTTTCTACAACTTGACTTTGTGGGGAGGCCCAGGCACCTAATTGACTTCCAATAGGGCGACTATGAAAATAGGTATCGCTGGCTGTAGCATCTATTGGTGCCGCGGTACCAATAATTCGTATTTGTCTTTCAAGCTCTTTCCAAAAGAATAGTAAAGAGCAGGAGGGGCTCGCTTTTAGCTGTTGCCCTTTTGCACTTTCATAATTGGTAAAAAATACAAAACCGTTTTTATCATACCCCTTTAATAATACAATTCTGGATTCAGGTGTATTTCCATTTAGGGTAGAAAGCGTCATAGCGTTTACTTCATCAATATCGGCACGGGTGGCTTGTTCCCACCAAATGGTAAATTGATCAAAGGGGTCCTTGGCTACTTCAGCTTCTTGAAGGCTGTGTAGTGCATAATCTCTACGTAAATCTGCGATGGAGGACTTTGTCATAATCTTAGAAAGCGTAAAGGTACAACTTCGTATTTTTAAGTATTAGTTATCTACTTCATGCAAGCAATAATTGATGCAAATCGGGTTCGCCAGTTGTTTCTTATGGCGCTCATATTGTTAATTGGTATTGTGCTTTTCCAGGAGCTGGCTTTTTATATTCCAGCCCTGTTAGGCGCACTTACACTTTATATTTTGCTTCGGTCTACCTTTTTTAGATTAACGGAAGTAAGAAAATGGAAAAAAGGTCCTACCGCCTTGTTATTGATGATTGTTTCATTACTCATGATTTTATTTCCTGTGGCGTTGCTCTTGCAAATGCTTTCCGGAAAACTTACTTATGCCCTGGATCATTCTGAAGAATTGGTAACCTCGCTTAGACAAGTTGTTGCAGAAATTGAAACTCGTTATCATGTAGTAATTCTCAGCGATAGCAATATCAATAAAGTAGGAGAGTGGATGGCTTCTTTACTTCCCCGTATGTTAGGAGCTACTTTTAATTCTTTGTCTACCATTTTCTTTCTCTATTTCATTCTTTATTTTTTGTTTACACAGGGGCGTGCCTTTGAAAAAGCATTAGTTCAATACATGCCTTTTAGGGCGGATAATGTGGGTCTATTGGAAAAAGAAGTACACTCGATGGTAGTAGCTAATGCGGTAGGAATTCCAGTAGTGGCATTTGCGCAAGGGGTAGTTGGATTGATTGGTTATTGGTTGATTGGCGTGAAGGAACCCTTTTTCTGGTTTGGAATTACTTGTATTGCGGGGATGCTACCTGTGATTGGTGCAGCATTAGCTTATATCCCTTTAATCATCATCTTTTTGGCCAATGGACAAATGGGGCAGGGAATTGCCATGTTCTTTTTTGGATTTGGTGTAATTGGTACGGTTGACAATGTGATGCGATTTACATTGTTACGAAAAATTGGCGATGTGCATCCTTTAGTAACTGTGTTTGGAGTGATTGCAGGGCTTAGTTTATTTGGATTTATTGGATTGATTTTTGGTCCCCTATTGATTTCGCTTCTATTATTGCTGATCAGAATTTATCGTTCCGAATTTGTAGCTAAACACGGTGCCATTGGATGAGTGCATTACCTCTTTCAGACTGGTTGAATCTTTTTTCCAAGCTCACTTGGCGGCGTTTTGTCAATGCAATAAAAGTTTGGGCTAGTTATCAATTGAGTAAATGGACGGGTAAGCCTATTCAATGGGGTCTTCCCATTTCAATTTCATTTGAACCCACTACCTCTTGTAATCTTCGCTGCCCGGAATGTCCCAGTGGTCTTCGTTCATTCAGTAGACCTACCGGAATGCTAAAAAAAGATTTTTTTAGTACTACTATAGATCAACTACACAAGGATTTATTCTACCTGATCTTTTATTTTCAGGGCGAACCTTATTTGAATCCTGATTTTTTAGATATGGTTCGCTACGCTGCCAATCGTAAAATTTATACAGCTACTTCCACCAATGGACATTATTTGAATGATACTAATGCGCGTCGTACCATTGAAAGTGGATTGGATCGTTTGATTATTTCTATTGATGGTACCACACAGGAAGTGTATGAACAATATCGGGTGGGTGGCAATCTTGAAAAAGTACTAGAAGGTGCTCGCACGCTTATGTATTGGAAAAAGCAGTTAAAAAGTAAAACACCTTTTGTAGTTTTTCAGTTTTTAGTAGTTCGTCCTAATGAACATCAATTAGAAGATGCCCGTGCATTGGCAAAACAAATTGGAGTAGATGCTATTTGGTTTAAAACCGCACAGGTCTATGATTTTGAGAACGATCCCAACCAGCTGATTCCTCTTAATTCATCCTATAGCCGTTACCGCAAAACAGAGAGCGGCACTGTATTTAAAGGACAACTGGCTAATCACTGCTGGCGTTTGTGGCATGATCCTGTTATTACCTGGGATGGATTGGTAGCGCCTTGTTGTTTTGATAAAGATGCATCACATCGTTTGGGGGATCTTAAGGATCAATCCTTTGCTACTATTTGGCAAAGTGATGCATATCGAAAATTTCGATCTACATTACTCCAGGGGCGTAAACACATTGATATCTGTTCCAACTGCTCTGAGGGGACAAAGGTGTGGGGAGATTAGTGATTTCAAAAAGTAGCTCTATTGGGGGCTCGGCTGCTTAATGTTTAAACATTAACTTTGTTGTATGGGCATTGAGCAGGATATTCAACAAACAAGATTCAGAAATAATTTTCAAAAGGTTGCGGTAAACTTATTGTTTACTTCAGGTTGGTTGCGCGACCAAATGAAAATGATTTTTGATCGAGAGGATATTACAGCTCAGCAGTTTAATATTTTACGCATCCTGCGCGGTAGTTTTCCAGCTCCTCTTTCCACCTTACAAATTCGGGATCGCATGCTGGAAAAAATGAGCGATACCAGTCGGTTGGTGGATCGCTTGGTGGCAAAAGGTCTTGCTAAGAAAGTAATTGCTACTACTGATCGCAGATTGGTTGATGTATTGATTACAGAAAAGGGTAAAAAATTATTGGCTCGCCTGGATACCTGCGATGCTGAGATGGATGCTATATTCTCCAATCTCAATGAACAAGAGGCTGCGCAGCTTAGCAACCTTCTGGATAAAATGCGAAGTGAGAAAGGATAACGTACTTTTGTAGAATGAAACGTTACCTTTTTTTAATCCCGACTCTCTTTCTTTTTTTAATTGCTTTTGCACAACCCAAGTATGAATTTCGCGGGGTTTGGATTGCTAGTGTGGCTAATATTGATTGGCCTAAATCTGGTATGACAGATCCAGCTGCACAACGGGCAGATTTTATTCGCATCCTCGACCAGCACCAACGTAATGGCATGAATGCGATGATTGTTCAGGTTCGTCCAGCTGCCGATGCTTTTTATCCTTCTACTTATGAACCTTGGAGCGAGTGGTTAACTGGTGAGCAGGGTAAAGCACCTAATCCTTATTGGGATCCACTTGCATTTATGATCGAGGAAACACATAAAAGGGGAATGGAGTTTCATGCTTGGTTGAATCCATACCGGGCAGTTCAAACTATTGGTAAATCTTCCATCGCGGAGGATCATATCACACGAAAAAAACCAGAGTGGTTCTTAGTCTATGGCGAAAAAAAATATTTTGATCCGGGGAATAAAGAAGCTCAACGTTTTGTAGTGAATGTGGTGCGCGACATCGTACGCCGCTATCCCGTTGACGCCATTCATATGGATGATTATTTTTATCCTTATCGTATTGCAGGCAAGGAATTTCCTGATGCTGCTTCTTATGCAAAGTCGGGTTCTCGCTTAAATAAGGAAGACTGGCGACGTAGTAACGTTGATTCAATTATAGTAGCTATTAGTAAAGCAATAAAAGAAGAAAAGAAACAGGTTCGTTTTGGTATTTCTCCTTTCAGTGTATGGCGTAATAGTGATAAAGATCCAAGAGGCAGTGATAGCAGAGCCGGTCAAACTAATTACGATGATCTCTATGCCGATATTTTATTATGGCTAGAAAAAGGTTGGATTGATTACGTTACTCCTCAGCTCTATTTGGAGATTGGACATGATAAAATTGCGTATGAAAAGTTATTGGCTTGGTGGAGTAAAAATGGATATGGTAAGCATATCTATATAGGCCATGGCATTTATCGTACGGACGAAAAGAATTCAGTTAAATGGAAAAATCCTGCTGAATTACCCAATCAGATAAAGTTACTCCGGTCCACACCATCGGTTCAGGGTAGTATTTATTTCAGCAGCAAGTCTTTTGATCGTAATCCAAATGGTTGGAATGATAGCTTGCAGCAAAATTATTATCGCTATCCAGCCTTGGTTCCGCCTATGGAATGGATCAGTACTGATAAACCTACATCTCCTGTTGTTGAACGGTACACTCGAAAGGGAGAATCAATTTCGTTTAAAATTCGTGGGGCTGAAAAGAATACAGTTCCTGTTAAGTATTATGTACTTTATCGTTTTCCTGCCGGCCGTTCATTGGGGACATTTTTTGAGCAGCCTTCTTCCATTTATTCTTTGGTGGTCAAGCCAAGTGGGTTTGAACAAACCGTACCTCAACGCGAAAATGGAGTAGCCTTTCAATATTATGTGAGTGCGGTGGGAACTAATAATATGGAAAGCGAACCTATTCCCATTACAACAGTAGTAAAGGATTAGTATTAAATAAGCAGCATGGCCATTCATCAACGACTACAACAAAAGCTACTGCAGCGACTTTCTCCGCAGCAGATACAGCTGATGAAGTTGTTGCAGGTACCTACTGCTTCGCTCGAAACACGTATCAAAGAGGAGTTAGAGGAAAATCCTGCCCTGGAGTTGGAGCCAGAGCGCTTTGAAGAAAAAGAAAGTACGAGTGACGAGTTTGATGCTGCGGACGAAACTACTGATGATAGCGCTAGTTCGGACTCTTATGAAGACGATTCTGTCAGTGATTATATTCAGGATGACGATGATGAAGCAGATTACAAATTGCGCGATACCAATTATCCTGAGTTTTCAGAAGAACGCGAACATCCGATTCGTTCGGGTACTAGCTTTTACGATCTGCTAACAGACCAATTACATCTACTCAATCTAGATGAAGCTCAACAAACCATAGCAGAGCAAATTGTTGGCAGTATTGATGAGGATGGCTACCTGCGTCGTGATACATCTGCTATTGTAGATGATCTGGCATTTAGACAAAATATAATTGTTACTGAAGCGGATGTAGAGACCATTATAGAAATGATCCAGCAGTTTGACCCACCTGGAGTTGCCGCAAGAAATCTACAAGAGTGTTTATTACTTCAGCTTAAGCGAAAGGAGCAAGCAGATGCTCTTGATGCGATTGCTATTACAATCCTAACTAATTATTTTGATGAGTTCTCTCGTAAGCACTACGATAAGATTCAAAAAGTACTTTCTATATCCGAAGATGAAATGCGAGGGGTGATTCAACTGGTAACAAGATTGAATCCAAAGCCAGGAGGTGAATCGCCTGATGACACGCAGGAATTGAATTATGTAGTTCCCGATTTCTTTATTTATAATAATGGGGGCAAACTGGAATTAACGCTAAATAGTCGCAATGCGCCCGAATTGCGAATCAGTGAAGGCTATCGCGATATGCTTCGTGATTATGAAAAGGGGGCTAAAAAAGATAAACGTCAAAAAGAAGCGGTCCTGTTCATCAAGCAAAAAATTGATGCGGCTAAATGGTTTATTGATGCCATTCAGCAACGACAGCAAACGCTTTTACTTACGATGCAAGCTATATTAGGACATCAACAGGATTTTTTCATGAGTGGCGATGAGGCAGATTTACGTCCTATGATTTTAAAAGATGTGGCTGCTGCTACCGGTCTTGATATTTCTACCGTAAGCCGGGTAGCTAATAGTAAGTATGTACAAACCGAGTTTGGAACGTATCGGCTTAAATTCTTTTTCAATGAAGCATTAACAACTGATACGGGAGAAGAGGTATCCACCCGTGAGGTAAAAAGAATTTTAACTGATCTGGTTGCAGCGGAGGATAAGAAAAATCCGGTTAGCGACGAACGCCTCACTGAGTTGTTGCAAGAAAAGGGCTACGAAATTGCCCGAAGAACGGTTGCAAAATATCGCGAGCAATTAATGATTCCCGTTGCTCGACTCCGGAGAGAACTCTGAACTTTTTTTCTCTACGATTTTATCTAGTCCGTTTTTTTGTATAGCTCCTGTAATGAGTTTTCGCCAGGTTTCGGGTACCTCCGAATAACCTGTTTTACTCAAGGCTAGAATCCAGGGACGGTAGTCGGGATTGCCCGCCAAGCTGGGATAAAACTTTTTTCTTTCTATCAGTTTACAAAAGTCAATAAAAGAGGCTGTGTCGGATTTGTATTGTTTGTAACTACTCCGAATACCTTTTGTTTTGAGTAAATTGTTTTTTCCTTTGATCCCAAAAAAATTACGAAGTAATCGGCTATTTCTACTGGTCCCACTTCCAGATTCTATGATGGCTACTCCTAAAATAACTGCACTAGGGATCTTGTATACTGCAGCAAGAGAATCTGCCAGCGGCTGATATTTTTCACGGAAGCTTGGTTTTTG
>CAZNUR010000026.1:5500-10189 GCA_964576375.1 uncultured Chitinophaga sp. | reverse complement strand
AGAACTTGGAGGCTATTAAGTTGATGATGGATCAAAGTGCATTACCGCATAACCAAGTAAAGCAGGCGGTGGGTGCTATTGATTCTTTACAGCGGGACATGCGGCGTGTTTTGATCATAGATACATTGGATGTAGCATCTAAGTAGAAATATCAATTTCTTGTGTTACAACGGGTCAGTTTTATACACTTGTGTAAAATTGACCCCTTATGCGCGCACTTTTTATTTTATTTTTTTTCTCGGTCGGAGGTTTAGTTTTTGCACAATCTTCCGCTACTGCAACTTTTGTAGATGAATTAGGGTGGATTTCATACTTACGGGGTAATATGCCCCTTGTAATAAGTGCACCCCATGGTGGGACTATTAATTTAAAGGAGGTGCCTGACCGTAGTTGTGAGGGGGCAGTTACAGTAACCGATAGTTATACTAGTGAACTTGCTTTTGATATTGCTGCACATCTGCAGAAATATTACAAGCAGTCTCCACATTTAATTATCTGCAATGTATCAAGAAAGGATGTGGATCAGAATAGGCCAATGGATGAAGGAACTTGTGGGCAGGCTTCTATGGAGGGGCCCTGGAAATTGTTTCATTCACAAATAGACGAAGCATTGAAAGAGGCCGTTGAGAAATTTGGATTTTGTGTCTTTATCGATTTACATGGTCATGGTCATCCTGAACAACGACTTGAGATTGGATATTTACTGGACAAAGAGGAGTTGACTATTATTGCCCAACAAAAAAATAACGAATTAGGAGATCATTCTTTGGTCAATCTTACCAACTTATTAGGTAAACAGATTCCTCTCTCTAGGTTGATCTTCGGTTCAGAGTCGTTTGGGACCATGATGGCTAATGAGGGTTTTCCAGCTGTCCCTAGTGCGCAGGATCCTTACCCGCTTGAGGGACAGAAGTTTTTCAATGGTGGGTACAATACTAGACGTTATACTAGTAAAAAATATCCAGCGGTGATTGGATGGCAAATTGAGTCAAATATGCGTGGCGTTCGAGACTCAAGTGGTAGGCCCGTTTTTGCAGCCGCTTTTTCCAAAGTAATAACTCGGTATATAGATTGGATTGCCAGTAGTATTCAACAAGCTCGTGTAAGTGGTCCAGTGGCTCAGTAGGTTGGAGTTTTAAGTAAACTTCGCAACTTTTTTATGCCAGCTGAAAGTTGATTTCTGGCAACTTGGTACTCAATACCCATTACAGCACAAATCTCCTCATAGCTGAGGGATTGGTAGAAACGGAGAAATATAATTTCACGTTGTCTAGGAGGAAGTTTTTCCATTTCGCTACATAACAACTTGAGGTATGCTAGCTCTTCCTCTTTATTAATCAAAAAGTTTTCGTGACTTATTTCAAATGGAACTTCCGTTAGGATATCGGACATATCATGGCGGTTGTTCAGCATTCTTATTAACTTATAGCGAAGGGCCTTCAAAAGATAAGCCTGAACCGATACAAGAATGCCTGGACTTCTCTGATTCCATATTTCAATGAATAAATCTTGAATAGCGTCTTCAATAAGTGAGTGATTGGCACTTATTTTTTTTGCATAGTTATATAGCTGAGGATAGAATCGTTCGAAAAGAGCAGCCAGGGCATTTTTATTGCCCTGGCGAAAACTATCCCAAAGGATATCGTCGCTGAATGTTTGCAAGCAGTAGTGGTTGGAATAAAATTACTGAAAACTATATGTGACAAATAGATTGGTTTATACACATATGATAGTATAACCCTAATGAGTAAAGCTGAACTAATTTCCTCTGCTGATCTTTTGCTTGACGATCGATTTGTTCGTTGGCTGGAAGGGCCGTCTTATGACATTGATAACCAATGGGTTGAGGGATTGATGGCTAGCTCTACAGCCCAAGAGGACGAGGTTGCTGATGCAGTTTCTTTCTATAATTCAATTCGAAGGAGGGAAAAAGATGTACCCGACTTTAGACCTGCTTTAGATAGACTCCTTTCTAAAATTGAAGTTCCTCAGCCCAGCTTTAAGCTCAATAAAAAAAGAAATGCAATCCCATCCCTTGGTAGAAAGAGGAGCTTAGTTGCTGCTTTGGCGTTGGCAGTTGGCATTGTATTTTTCCTGTGGATTCAGTTTTTTCAAAGTTCCTCTGAAAAAAGTTTATCAGTTTCTAGTGAAAAGCAACAACTAGTTGATGGGACATTAGTTCAGCTTGCTGGTAATAGTACGCTTACTCTTTCTTCCGATTTTGCATCGTCTTCTAATCGTGAGGTTTGGATCAATGGAAGAGTAGAGTTCCAAGTGAAAAAGAAGAATTCCAATGTTCCATTTATCGTGCATATGGATCCATTTGATGTAGTAGTGACTGGTACAACTTTTCAGGCTGTAAATGATCCTGCAAAGGCAAGTGTGTTACTCCGTGAAGGAAATGTGAGTCTTCTTTTTAGAGATGGGTCTGTTATGCAAATGAAGCCTGGGGATTTTTATGAATACAGTAAGTTGTCGAATCCTGTTAATAAGCGAGGAGTTGCTCAAACAGATATTATTCCTAGAATAGAAAGGAAATTAGTGATTGAGGACTTAACAATTGCGGAAGTAGTACAGCAAATACAAGCTCGTTACCCTGTAACAATCACTATTGTCTCCCCCAAGCTCTCTATGCGTCGTTTGACAGGGATTCTGCCTAATGATAATTTGAAGGATTTAATAAATGCTTTAGAATTAGCCACAGAATCCTCTTTAATACCAAAGGGTGATACACTTTTTTTTGTTCAACAATCAAATCAGTAAAATGAGAAAGATTTTTTACTTGTTGCCATCCATTCTCCTGAGTGCCTTTTTTGCACTTCCGCTTCATGCTACCCAATATCCGTCTTCCTCCGGAGAGAATATTGGATTTGCCCGAAACGTTATTCAGCAAAGAGCAGATGCTGCCAGATCAATGGTACAAGTAGTAGATGTTTTAAAAAAATTAAATGCCGAGCGTGGGATTTATTTTCTACTTGCTGAGCCCTCCATTGCTAAAGTATTGGTTCGCGAGCCAAACTATAACAAGCAGGTTCAAACCTTGATTGAGGAAATGGCAGCAGAAGCAGGATTGCAAATACAAAAAGCGGGGGATAATACTTATGTAGTGCGCTCCAGTGCAAAGCAAGAGTCAACCTCCTCTGCAATCGCAACTGACACCTACATAAGGGCTGAGCAATTGTTTATCGAGCAGTTTCCAATCAAGGGTAAAGTTTTTAATGCAAAGGATAATGCTCCACTAGAAAATATCAGCGTAAAGATTGCAGGTACAAAAAAGGGGACTGTTACTAAGGCAGACGGTAGTTTTACTATTGATGTAGAGAAAGGGCAGGTATTGGAGTTTTCAAGTGTCAATTTTATTACACGCTCCGTTAAAATAGGGGATGTCAGGGAATTGCAGATTTTTTTACAAGAGGCTGAGAATAATTTAAGTGAAGTGATGGTGCTGGCCTACTCGAATCAAAAGAGGACAACATTCACTGGTTCTGCTGTCACTGTTAAAAATGCCACATTGGAGAGTGCTCCAAACGCATCCGTTCAAGAAAGTATACAGGGAAATGTAGCAGGTGTTCAGTCTACCAATGGAAGCGGGCAGCCTGGATCCGTACCCAACATTCGTGTACGTGGTATTGGTTCAATCAACGCCAGTGCCACTCCACTTTATGTAATTGATGGAATACCTGTTGTAAGTGGGGATATCTCAGGGTTAAACTCCAATACAATTGCGGGTCTTAATGCCAATGATATTCAATCCATGACTATTTTAAAGGACGCTTCTGCAACTTCATTGTATGGTTCTCGTGCTGCCAATGGCGTAGTGCTGATTACGACAAAAAATGGTAAGCCTGGAAAAACACGCGTGAATTTTACGTACCAAAAGGGTTTCAATCGGAATACAATTCGGGAAGAACAAAAAACGCTTAATACCACTGACTATATCCAGTATTATAGGGAGGGTTGGGTAAATGCTGGAAACTCACTTTCCTCTTATGATTCCCTGCTTCGCGCCAACTCTATTGACACTACCATTAATACGGATTGGTTTGATCGAGTGCTTCGTCAAGGTCAGTACTCTCAATATAATATGAATGTTAGTGGTGGAAATGATAAATCAACATATTTCCTCTCGGGTAGTTACTACACATCGGAAGCGCCTACTAAGGGTGTTGATTACGACAAGGCTACTTACCGAATGAATATTACCTCCACTATTTCATCTCGTTGGTCTGTAAAAGGAGGGTTAAGTGGTAGCTATCAGCGTTCTTCCAATTTTCTTGGAGGTAGCTTCTTTGGAAATCCTATTCGCGCTATGTATCGTTTAGCTCCTTGGTTGCCCGTGTATAAGTCGGATGGGGTTACCTACGAACTTGGCTACAACAGTGGTTATAATCCTGTAGCTGTTATTGAAACCACCAAAAGGAAGGCCAATACTTATAATGTAGGGGCTAATGCCTCCACTACATTCATATTTGCTAAGGGTTTGACATACGAGGGTAGCTTTGCACTTGATTTTAACCACGCATTCCGCTCTATATTCTATGATCCTCGTGTCGGCAATGCCAACGTAGCTGTAGGAGGCTCCATTGAGAATTACACCCAGGATATTACCAACTGGGTCGCTACCAATATTCTTCGTTACAAACGTGATTTTGGTACCAAGCATTCTTTGGAAGCTTTTGCAGGTTACGA
>CAZNUR010000026.1:0-5400 GCA_964576375.1 uncultured Chitinophaga sp. | reverse complement strand
TGGTCTATAGGAGGTGGTTGGAATATAGCTCGGGAATCCTTTTTCAAAGTACAATCAATTACAGAGCTAAAACTTCGTGCTAGTTATGGTTATACTGGAAACCAGGGTATAGATAACTTTGAATCACAGGGGCTATATGGAACAGGGGGCGATTACAACTTTGCTTCTGGTTTAAGCTTGACGCAATTAGCCAATGATAATTTGACTTGGGAAAAAAATATCCCATTTAATATTGGACTTGATTTTGTTGCAATGAAAGGGCGGTTTTCAGGTTCATTAGAATGGTATACACGTACCACCAGTGACTTGTTGGTGAATCAATCCATTCCAAGTACAAATGGTGTAACTAGTATTACTGTCAACAGTGGGGCCATGAAAAATACAGGGA
The DNA here is from genome assembly GCA_964576375.1 of uncultured Chitinophaga sp. Taxonomy (GTDB): domain Bacteria; phylum Bacteroidota; class Bacteroidia; order Chitinophagales; family Chitinophagaceae; genus JJ008. The sequence goes on along the minus strand of CAZNUR010000026.1, from coordinate 5,012 downwards.
TAGAAGTTACGCTCTCTGCCGTTCCAATTTCTCCTAAAAAAGCACGTGGATTCAAATGGGTTACTGATTTCAATATCACAACATACAAGAATGAGATTACAGAGATTGATCCTAATTTTTCCAATAATAGTAATTATTTTAGAAGAGTGGGCAGAGACTATTATCGCCATTTTCAACGTGGCTATGCCGGTGTGAACCCTGCTAACGGAGAGGCTTTATGGTATAGCACTACTGACAAAGAGCAAACTACCAATGTATTTACCACTGCCCTGCCCAGAATTGAGTATGGAAGTGCAATACCTGATTTCTTTGGAGGTTGGACAAACACATTCACATACCGAAATTTCAAGTTAAACTTCCAGTTCTTTATTAATTGGGGTAACATGATCTATGATGAATATGGTTATCTCCAAAAAACAGATGCTAACCTTGGATTTTCCGATCAGAGCAATGGTTTAAGTCGCTACGAATTCAGACGTCGCTGGACAACACCTGGTCAAATTACAGACGTGCCCAAGCCGGTGTTTTTAGGAACACAGTCATCTGCGGGTAGCTATGAGAGTAGTCGTTTTCTTTATGATGGTAGCTACATTCGTTTGCGTGATATTAATTTATCCTACACCTTGCCTAAAACTTGGTTGTCAAGAGCAAAAATCAGTTCAGCCCGTGTATATCTCCGTGGCCAAAATTTGTATACGTACGTTAAGGATAAGCGTTTTAATACTGACCCTGAGGTAAGCATAGACGGTGTATTATCCCAACGTCCACCGGTATTCAGTACGTTCCTGTTTGGGGTTGATTTCACTCTATAAAATTGTCCGCTTCTAAAAAATATTTTATGAAAAGATATTTAACTACATCACTTCTATCAATTTCTCTCCTTTTTATCGGGGTGTCTTGTAAAAAAAGTTTTACGGATATTCGTCCGCAGCAGAGTGTTTTTACAACGGATGTATTTTCTAGTCTTGGAACAGCTCGTGCGGCTGTCAACGGTTTGTATTCATTGATGCAGTCTTATAGTTACTATGGCCGAGATGCCATGGTGATTCCAGAGGTATTATCGGACAATGCGACCCGGAGCGTCCGCACGGGAAATCGATATACCGGAATGAATACCATGACACACACTGCAACTGATGCCAATGTGAGTCGTTTCTGGAATCAGCTCTATCGTGTGGTTTCAAATTCAAATGCTATTATTGCAAATGAAGAGAAATTAAAAGGAATAGTTGCTCCGCTTGAGCAAGCCGAATTGAAGCAATTAATTGGCGAAGCATATGCAGTTCGAGCGCTTGCTTATTTTGATTTGGCTAAATTCTTTTCCCGCCCTTTAAATTTTACTGCAGACGGATCTCACTTGTCTGTACCACTTGTATTAAATCCTGTAACAACGGTTAGTCAGGTTACCTACCCCTCGAGGAATACTGCAAAGGAAGTTTACAATCAGATTGACAGTGATATTACTGCGGCGCTAGAGAGATTGACTGCTAATGGAAATGTAATTGTGAACGGAACAGAGAATGCTAATTGGTTTCGTATACGAATGAATCGCTTCTCTGCACTGGCGTTGAAGGCACGTGTTGCTATTTACAAATCCGATTGGACTACCGCGGCTGCTGCTGCAACTGAAGTGATCAATTCCGGACGGTATAATCTTTTTAGTTATGCAGGAATTGTTCAGGAATTTAGAACGGTAGGTAATACGGAATCAATTTTTGAGGTTGCCAATAATACCAACGATAATCCAGGCACAGATTCTTACGCATATCTATCTAGTCAGCAAGGGTATGGTGAAATTTTAGGTACTCGCCAATCTATGAATAGTAGAAGTACAGGGGCAACGCTAAGTACTTTTAGAGGTCTCTATGAGGCTTATTCTGCTACTGACGCAAGACGTCAGTTTGTAGCGCTGGGGAATAGAAATTCAGTTGGTGGTGAGGTTAATGTGCCCTTAGCATTAAAATATGTTAATATTTCCACTTACTTGGAGAATACTAAAATTCTCCGAATTGCAGAGATGTATTTGTCACGAGCGGAGGCAAATGCAAGATTAGCTGCTCAGAATGCAGATCAGGCTTTATTAGCAAATTCATTAGCAGATTTACAATTATTGCGCTCTCGTAGAGATACGGCAACAGCTTCGCGGCCCTTATTGGTAGCAGCAAATAATACACCTCCTGCCGGGCAAATTGGAATCAACGCTTATCTAGATACAATTATGCTAGAGCGAAGAAGGGAATTTGCGCTTGAAGGGCAGCGTCTTTTTGATTTAAATCGTACTCGTACTAATTATGTTAAGATAAGTAGTGGGGGTAATGCTACTTCAAGGTTGATAGATTATTCAGCCACCACCAGCAGTTTTTATTATCGCACAATTTTGCCCGTTCCCATTGGTGAAGTTCAGGCTAATTCTAATCTTGTTCAGAATCCCGGTTTTTAATTTTTAGCAAGTGCAACGAGTAAATCATTCACTCTTCCAATTTTCCTGCTTTAATCTGAGAATTTATGCAGTCCTACTACTGCTATTTTTATCAGGCATAGTTAATGCACAGTTTAATTTTTTTCAGAAAGGGAAGCAGGAGTTTCTCTTTTCAGTAAATGCTGTAAAGTTGCCTGCCCCTTTAAAAGTGTGGTATTATTCACCACATGATCGTCCCGATACCTTGCCAATTGTAATTATGTTACACGGGGCTGAACGTAATCCTTCAAATTATTTGAACCAATGGATGCCCGTGGCAGATCTTTACAATTTTGTAGTAATTGCCCCTGAATTTGATCGCATTCAGTACAAGGGTAGTGAACGCTATAATTTGGGAAATGTCTGGGACGAAAAATCAGCTAGCTTTAACTCAGCTGATCAATGGAGTTTTAGTGCAATTGAACCATTATTCGATTACTTGAAAACAAATTTGCATTCAAGTCGGTCAACCTATTTCTTGTCTGGTCACTCTGCTGGAGCACAATTTGTGCATCGTTTTTTATATTTTGTTCCCACTAATCGTGCGGAGAAGGTAATGATTGCAAATGCAGGTTGGTATACCCTGCCTGATTTGTCATCCACATATCCCTTTGGGGTATCTAATATACCATTTGCCAATAAGGCTATATCCTCTTTTTTTGGAAAGCCAGTGTATATGGTTTTGGGTGAGCAGGATGTTGATACCACTAGCGCTAACTTTCAAAAAGGATTACCATATAGCCTGCAAGGAGCTACACGTTATGAACGGGGACGTTTTTTTTATGACTACTGTAAGCAAAATGCAGCTCGTCTAAATCTCCCTTTTAATTGGCATTTATTCACAATGCCAGGTGTTGCACACTCAAATGCTGAAACGGCCAAGTTAGCTGGGGCAATTTTTCGTTCTAAACTTATCGATAAATAAAATTGATTAATTATTAATAATTGTATCATGAACATGAACACCAAAACTGCACTACGGAATTCATTAATAACCAGTATTCTTATTTTGGGAATACAGATCAGTTTGCTGGCGCAAGTGGTGATTTTCTCTGAGAATATGGGAGTCCCATCGGCTACCACATTGGTTACAAGTTATACGGGTTGGCAAAATTCGGGCGTACTCACTTTTTCCAATGGAGGGCAAGCAGGTACAGCTGATGTTCGTACTACCAACGCTTCAACCAATTATCCCAACTCTTCTGGGGGTGGTAATATATTTTTTACAGGAACATCTGCAACTATTGCAGGTGGATTTTCAATAGAAGGTATTAACGCATCTGCATTTAGAAATTTACAATTGAACTATGCTTACCGAAAAGAAAGTGCCACTGCTTTTCCAAATTTTGCTGTTGAGTTTTGGGATGGTTCCAATTGGGTTACAATTGCCAATACCGCGGCTAGTTTATTTCTGGAGTCTGCCGATGCGGTGGTGGGCTGGTATAGCGCAAGGCCGTTGAACCTTCCTGCTGCGGCACAGATCAATGGCTTAAGAATTCGTTTTGTAAGATTAATTGGAGGAACTGTAACAATCCGTGTTGACGATGTTTCACTTTCTGGAACCCCAGCGGTGGTAGGTACCTGTGGTACAAATGCCGTTGTTACCAGTAGTGTCACCTCCTCATGTGGGCCAGCTAACATAAATCTCAATGTACAGAGTGGTCCACTTGTAACAGGCGCCAGTTGGGTTTGGTATAGCGGATCCTGTGGCGGTACTCGTTTAGGAACTGGGCCTTCACTAACCGGAATTCCAGTAAATACAACCTCTACTTTTTTTGTTCGTACAGAAGGAGGGACTTGCGGAAATACACGTCCTTGTGAGTCTGTTACTGTAACGGTTACCCCCATTCCTACTTTAAGTGTGGAAGTATTAGGAGATACCAGCCTGATGCCTGGAAAAACAACAACTTTGATCGGTACCGCTAATCCAGCTTCCACAGGGCTTGTTTACACATGGAGAAAGAATGGCGTGCCTGTAGTAGGTGCAAGCCAATCCTCTTTGGTTGTAGGAATCGACGATCTAGGAACATATTCTTTCTCAGTTCAGACTCTCCAAGGTTGTACGGCAACTTCTCCGGGCCGAGTAATAAATGCTGCGGCTAGTGAGCAGGCGTGGATTCATCCTAACCCAACGGTGGGTCCCTTTAAAGTAAGATATTTTAGCAGGGCTACTGTATTCAATTTCAATCGGGTGCTTTATGTATATGATGCGGCTGGGCGAATTGTATTTACTCAAACTTACCCTATCACAGGTCCTTATAGCAGTATGGATGTAGATCTTTCCCATTTAAATAAAGGGCTTTATCAAGTTCTAATAAGAAAATCAAATGGTGAAAAAATCAATGTTGGACAGGTGGTATTGCAATAACGCTAAGGAAAAATAAATGACATTTTCTTTCATGGCGATCCCCACCTGGAATAAGATACGAAAAAACCTTACTTTCTGGGTGTTGCTTGCAATTTTGTCAGGAATTTTATTGGGGCATTACGCCCCGGCTTCGGCTGTTGCCATGCAACCGTTGGGCAAATACTTCATTGAGATTGTAAAACTGTT
>CAZNUR010000025.1:0-10873 GCA_964576375.1 uncultured Chitinophaga sp. | reverse complement strand
CTACCAGTGTTGAAACGGTGAGTGCAACGGTCAAAGCATAGCTAACATATCCAGTCCCGTAGTAAAATCCCACTTCAATTTCAGTAGGTTGTCCGCAAACTTGACAAACGGGGTGCATTTCTAAATTTCCCTTGAAAGTAAAGCGTAAGGGGTTCTTGAATAAATCTCCTTCTCGACATCGCGGGCATTTACATTGCAGAGAAGAGGATAGATATCCTTTTTTTATTGCGGAATCTGCCATGGAATTTTAGGAAGTGTGTGGGGTAATTATTTTTTCTAATTCTGCCGCTTGTAGTACTCCGGACTGTCTCCATACGGGTTTACCTGATTTGAATAATAGAAGCGTGGGTACACTTTGTATCTGTAGTGCTGAAGCAATAGCTGGACTTTTGTCAATATCTACTTTTAGTATGCGAACTTTGTTCCCCATTCTTTTATGCAAGTTCTCTAGAATAGGCTTCATCATTTTGCATGGGCCACACCATTCTGCAAAAAAGTCAACGAGTGTGGGCGTTTCCCCTTTTATAATTTCTCCAAAACTTTCACTTTTATTGTCCATCTTTCTTTTTTTCTCCTTGAAACATACTAAATAATAATCCACCCATCATGGCGCCATATGCTGTGCTATTATGCCATGATGATGTAATGGCACAGGTTCCAGAAATACAGCCTATTTGTTGCCAATAAAGAAAACCTGCAAGTGCACCCATTGCAACTCCAGTAATTGTCAACCATTTGTTTTTTAATTGCTTTTTCATTTTTAATGCGGAAGCTTAGCTTTTAAAAATCCATAGGTCCATGTACCGGCAATAGCACTTAGCAAAGTTACAAGTACTACAGTGGCTCCAGTTCCTATTTGTGCAAAAAGCGGACCAGGACAGGCGCCTGTAAGTGCCCAGCCAAACCCAAACAATAAGCCACCATAGATTTGTCCTTTACTAAATTGTTTATCTTCTAGCCGAATGGCTTCTCCTTCAATTGTTTTTATTTTAAGTTTTTTGATTAGGAATACACTAAGTGCTCCAATTGCTACTGCAGACCCAATTACGCCAAACATGTGAAAGCTCTGCAAGCGAAACATCTCTTGTATACGAAACCAGGCAATCACTTGTGCTTTCACTAGAATGATGCCAAAGAAAACACCAGCTATAGTATATTTTAATAATGATGAGAAGGTCTGATCTAATTTACTCTGGTTAACGCACATGGCATTCTCAGATCGAATTTCAAAGTCTGTATTAGTTATATTTTGCATAGCTCTTTGATTAGAATTTTAAGATAATTGGTAGAATAAGATTAGCCATGATAAAACCGCCGGCCATAAAACAGCATGTGGCAACCAGTGAGGGCCATTGCAGATTACTTAGTCCCATAATGGAGTGACCAGAGGTACATCCACCGGCATAACGGGTTCCAAATCCAACTAAAAAGCCCCCCACAATCATCAGGATAAAGCCTTTAATTGTAAAGAGCGCGGGCCAATTAAACAGTTCTTTCGGGATAAGACCCTCGTAGTTAGTAATACCATAATCTGCCATTTCCTCCACTAGTTTAGGATTGACCACTAACGGAGTGGTTGTACTCAAGTAATTAGCGGCAATAAAACCTCCAATTAAAACACCCGCAACAAAAAAGAGATTCCAGCTCTCTTTTTTCCAGTCGTACTTAAAAAACGGAAGGTTAGCGGGTATACAAGCAGCACAGATATGTCGCAACGAGGAAGAAATTCCAAAAGTTCGGTTTCCAAGAATCAGCAATAAGGGAACAGTAAGTCCAATTAAGGGGCCTGCTACATACCAAGGCCAAGGTTGTTTGATCCATTCTAACATAAAGGATGGTTTAGTTGATTTTAGATTTTTTTAATTGTTCGCGTTTTGCAAGTATGGGTTTGAAGGGGCCATACTTATGTTCAATTTCCGAAAAGCCGTCCGTATAAGGCCCATATGGATGGTCAATGGGTTTTTTTGAAATATCGGGCCAGTCATTTTTTAAATTTTTACCTGGACGTGGTTGACTATTTACATAGGCTGCCACATCCCAACTCTCTTCAACTGTTAATTTTGGATTATCATGGTTGGCTTCATTATTAGGCATATTGCTATATACAAATCCAGCAAATCTTGATAAGCGGTAAAGTCCGGCACCACTGTTATAGCTATGCTCGCCCCAAAGTGGGGGGTATTCATATTCAAGTTTATTAAGCGCAAGTTGACCTTCTCCATTTTCTCCATGACATCGCTGACATTGATTTTGGTAGACCAATTTTCCTTTCAATGGATTGGCCGCTCTATCTAAGAAAGGGAGTTTATAGATTCCTGTTTCCTTGGGAGTAACTCCCTTTGGTACGTCCTGTCCCACCCATCGAATATAGGCCTCAATAGCTTGGTACTCCTCTGAAGTACTATCGGGCGCTGTTCCATTCAGGCTTCTTTCAAAACAATCACTCACACGTTTATAAATTGTTTCAATTGTGCCACTTCGATCACGAAAACGAGGATAGGTAGAGGCCACCGCTCCATAGTTATTCCCCCATGTTTTTTTTCCAGCGCTCAAATGACAATTTTGACAATTCATACCATTGCTGATTGCAGCTATTTTGCCATTGGGTCCCAGGTAGAGAGAAGTATGTGCGATTAATGCTTGTCCATAAATAACGAGTGCTCTATCTTTCCCCTCTAATGTTCGATCTATAAATAAACTTGGGCTTTTCCAGGTACTATCATAATCGGTAGATGCTGCAGTAGTAACTGCTGGTAATAGTATTTCAACACTTTTGATGACTAACACAACTAGTACAGTTGTGCTAATCAATAGTACAGGCCCATTTTCTTTGATGAACTTTTGCATGGTTTATCTAAACTCGTATGTTGTTCCTTGCAGTTGTGTCAGTAAGGTGGCGGGTTGATCAGTTGCAGTAGCTCGGTTTTCTAAACGAGGTGCAATGGGAGAATGTATTGCTAGATATTCCTCTATCACTTGATGAAGATTAGCACCCAGCTTTTTAGGCTGTTGTACTTTTTCAATTCTACAGAGGGTATCGTCAGGATCTCCTTCTCTTTCGCAGGCTACAACAGAATATTGCTTATCTAGTTGAAGTGGATTTCCATTCACCTTTACCCAATTCACTCGTTTACCTAGTTCATTGCCAATAGTGAAATTGACTTCCATCCCTGAAAAACGGACAAACCAACCCCCAAATCGCTTGGAGGGATCTTTTGCAAATGCATTATGCAACTCTTTCTCTAACCAGTCCCATAATTGATTTCCGCTTATCCATCCGGTTTTTGCCTCACTGTCAACTGGTAACATATTCCAGAGGAACTCGCGCGTAATAGGTGTTTTTTCTTTGTTGGAATCTATCGCTAAGGGTTGACAAAAACGGAATCCATTACTGAGTGCAATATCTGGTTTGAATTTCCATCGTATGGCATCCGTAATGAGATTATCCATGGGGGTTTCCAACACAAAATAGCGAACCAGTGGGGTAGTAGTAGTTCCGATAACCGCACTCAAGTCTTTTTTATATGGGGTCTCTATTTTTTGAATAGCTGCTGTAATGGCTGGATCTGGGGGATATTTTTTAGGATCAACGTCTAGTAAGTCATATTGGTAGGAGCTGATTTTTCCATCTTTTACTTTGATCACTAGTTTACCAAGAAACGAACCAAATGCGCCGCATTCTACTACCTTACAATACTTTCCTTCAATAGGAACGCGAACTCGTTCATGTGTATCAGCTCCTAAAATAAAATCGGCGCCTTGCACAACGGGGTTATTAGCAAGACCCACTTGTTGTGCTAAGCCCATGTGCGTTACAATAAAAATTATGCCACACCCCTCCACCTCTTTTAACAACTTGATATACTTTGCTATATTTTGATCTGCATGTGTAAACCGAATCCCCTCACTATAGGCGGGGGATTGTCGTTTAGGAATCAAGTGATCTGTATATCCAATAAAGCCCACCTTGGCGCCAGCGATATACTTTATCCAATAGGGGGGATAGATCAGCTCTCCATTATCAGCATCTTTTGTATCGTGCCACATGTTGGCGCAAACTTTTGCTGCGTTGGAATGCCCCATGTCATAGAGCATTTTTTTCTTTTTATAAACAACTTCCCAGTTCCCAGGTAAAATCAAATCGTAATTGAATGCGTTCAATAAGGGAATTAAAGCTTCTCCCTCTGTGAGAGAGGCGATTGCACTTCCATGAAAATAATCTCCGCCATCTAGCAGCACTGTATGGGCTGGATCAACTTTTCGATGTGCCTCAATCATTGTTTTTAAAACCGCTAATCCTCCTCGCTTGCGATAGACCGCTTTGCCGTTTTCCCAAAAAAATTCATCGTGGGTATGTAGTTGAGCATGAATATCAGAAGTGTATAAAATTGTAAACTGATCTCCAGTAGCGGTTGTACCATTGGTAGTTTGCGTTGAAGAAGATTCCTTTGCATAAATTGAACTTGTAGGGAATAGTCCTGTTGCAAAGCTTGCCAGGGCCGTATTCTTTAAAAAACTTCTACGTGATTTATTTTTTTCTGAAGCCATAATTCAGGTTGAATCAAATGAATATTCCCAAACTTCCTAATTCCTCTAATTACTGACAGTGACTCCTGTCACAAATCCATCAGTAGCCCGCTTTTATATAGCTCCAACCCGCCTCCTGCAGCCTAACAATTTCTCCAATTCCCATTTTTACAAAACCGGCTTCTTTCAGGATGGCATCTTTTGCTATTTTCTTTTCTGCCATGGTATTTTCACAAGCCAAGAATTGAATTCCAAGCTTATTATAATTTGTTATTTGTGCTTGCTGCGTCGTATGCTCTTTTCTTAGAAGGTCAATTCCAGGGCCATGGGCCACTACCAGAATTTGTGCGCTGTCCCCCCAACCTGCTTGTAAGTGTTTTAGGTTATTCATGAGTCCTCGCCATACTAAAGAATCTCCACTGGTTACTTGAATTACTAATCGATGCGTAGGGTTAGTGATCTTATTTGCACTATTTTTTTTGTTCTCTTCCCATGTTAAAAACCCACCTGCTAAATCGTAAACCTGATTGAAGCCTGCGGCTTGCATTAGTTCAAGAGCACGTTGACTTCTTTTTCCAGACCTGCAATACAATAAGTAGGTTGCCGCTTTATCCCAGCCGTCAAGCTGTGTTTTAAAAGTATCTGTCTCTAAAACGTTTTGTAAACGTGCACCTGTTATATGACCCGCTCTCCACTCCGCTGGAGTTCGTACATCAATTATAAATGTATTGGACTGCTGCAGTTTTTTATCAAAGGCACGCGTAGTGAGACTATTTACCTGCGCACTGGTTACAGTACTCAACAAGACCACTACAGTAAAGGGTAGCCAAGAAAAAGAAAGGTTATATTTTTTCATGATCTGAAAATTGTGTAGAAATTACAAATCAAAACTGGTATTCAGAAATAACTGATGACGAGAAATAGCACGAGGATTGATATTGTGCCGACTCCACTGGTATCCTACACTGATTTCCTGAGGCCCCCATTTCAGTTGCAAACCGTTAAAAAGCCGATTGTGGTCAAATTGTATTAATTCTTTTCGTTGACTGATAAAAAACTCATTTGTGAAATTATAATTGAGCTTGGTCTGTTTGTTGATTGTAGCCAGGGGCAATAGCCAGGTGTTTTGGATACGTAATCTTGTTTGAAAAAAGTAAGTAGCCTGATTCACATTTGTAAACCGTAATTCATACCAGGCTCTGTTTCTACTGATCAAATTTTTTACAGGAAAAGTTCTTTGAATACCATAGGTAGAACGCAGCTCCAGAAAATCTTTTATACCTCCTTGACTATTCAATATTTCACGAGATCCATGGTAGGAGAGCGGGCTGGAACTTACAACCCATTTAGAAGGTAGTTTTAAATAAATCCAGGGTCTGACTATGGTCAGCATTGATTCTTCCAGAATACTCTTATCGGATGTCCAATAATTAGCTTGTCTTCGGTGGTGGAGCTCAAGCCCCACACCCAGTTTAGGCTGGGCCCAGTGATTTAAGTTTAATCGAATCCAGCCTTCGTAACGATCTTGTGAATACCCGGGAGCTGATAATGCCAATAAGAAAAATAACAATCCATATTTCTTCATCAGGCTAGTTTAAGCATATCCTCTAAACCTCCGCCATTATAAAGGTTCTCAAAGCCTTGTTGTTTTAAAAACTGTAGGGCCATGCCACTTCTGTTGCCACTACGACAGTACAATACAATAGGTCCCCCAAACGCCTCAAATTCGCTTACTCGTTGTGATAATTCTTCTAGTGGTATATTGATGGCGCCTGGATATTGTCCCATTTCAACTTCCCAAATACTTCTCACATCAACAATAGTAGTGTCAGCTTGTTTTACGATTTCTTTTAGGGTAGACATAGTATATAATTTCAATTTTTAAAGTAGGGTAGAGGGGCATACATATTCACTGATCTTGAATTTTCCGCTATCCTTAATAGCTTTGAACCCGCCCTTTACATCAATTAGCTTATCATAGCCTCTGGCACGTAAAATGGATGTAAAAATCATGGAGCGGTAGCCTCCTGCACAGTGTACGTAGTAGGTTTTATTCTTATCAAGTTGAGCCATGCTATCATTAATCACATCCAAGGGTGCATTTTCTGCATCTAGAATATGTTCGCTTCCGTATTCACTTTTTTTCCGTACATCTAAAATATTTACAGATTCTTTTTCCAGAATGGCAGCTAATAAATCAGCATCTACCGATTGAATCTGATCAATTTCTTTACCTGCTTGTTTCCAGGCTGCAAATCCCCCTTTCAAGTAGCCAATGGTGTGATCATATCCTACACGTGCCAATCTTGTTACCACTTCCTCCTCTCTTCCTTCATCACAAACCAATAAAATTTCTTGTTTGATATCCGGTATCATCGCCCCTACCCAAGGAGCAAACTGACCATCAATGCCAATATTGATTGAGTTTGGTATAAATCCAGGTGCAAATGTTTGTGGCGCACGAGTATCCAGAATCAAGGCGCCTGTTTCGTTGGCGGCTGTCTCAAATGCATCCGGACTCAGGGCTTGTTGACCACGCTCTAATACCTTGTCGATGCTTTCATATCCCTGAATGTTTAACATTACATTTAATGGAAAGTAGGCAGGAGGCGCAGCTAATCCATCTGTCACTTCCTTGATGAACTCCTCTTTGGTCATAGTTGAACGCAAGGCATAATTATTTTTCTTTTGATTTCCTAAGGTGTCTGTAGTTTCCTTGCTCATGTTTTTTCCGCAAGCACTGCCCGCTCCATGTGCAGGATAAACAATAACACTATCCGGTAATGGCATGATTTTATTACGAAGAGAATCGAAAAGATAACCGGCTAATTTTTCTTGCGTTAAATCACTGGCTACTTTTTGTGCCAAATCAGGACGTCCAACATCTCCAATAAAAAGGGTATCGCCGGAGAATAATGCAGTGGGTGTACCTTGCTGGTCCAGCAAAAGATAACAGGTGCTTTCCATGGTGTGCCCAGGAGTATGTAATACTTTCAAAGTCAGTGCACCTACTTTGAACTCCTGTCCATCTTTAGCAATGATAGACTCAAAAGCCGGGTTTGCATTGGGTCCGTATACAATGGGGGCTCCTGTTTTTTTACTTAGGTCAATATGACCGGAAACAAAGTCTGCGTGAAAATGTGTTTCGAATACGTATTTTATAGTGGCACCATTGCGTTCAGCTTTCTGAATGTAAGGCGCTACCTCACGAAGCGGATCAATTACTACTGCTTCACCATTACTTTCAATGTAATAAGCGCCTTGTGCTAAGCAACCCGTGTAAATTTGTTCAATTTTCATAGTTCGTTATTTTAATCATTTCAGCTACAAAATTCGGGATTTCATTTGCTGCCAATGTGATTCTTATCACATCATTTAATGGCCAGCACCCCAGCCTTCTTTTACTAATATATAAATGCCCATAACTAATACAAACCAGCCAAATCCTTTTTTTAGCTTGTTTCCATCTATCTTTTTACTCAGTTGATTACCAACTATGATACCCCCCACTGCCATAGCGGTAACAAATCCTAATAACACCCAATCAATTTTTTGTTCAGTTAAATCACCCGTAAACCCTATCAGCGATTTTGCAGCTATAATTAACAACGATGTTCCTACCGCTTGTTTCATGGGCAGTCCTGTGAGTATCACCAATGCGGGTATTATTAAAAAGCCTCCTCCAGCGCCAACCAGCCCAGTCAACAACCCTACCACTGCTCCCTCTACCAGTATTAAGGGATAATTGAATGACTGCGGTTTAGTTTCAATAGTACCCAAGGGTTTCTGTGTTCGAATCATCGAAAACGAAGCAGCTACCATCAATAGCGCAAAGAGCAGCATTAGTAACACGCTTTTTGTGAGAATAAAATTTTCCCATTGTCCAAGCTCAGTTGGAATAGCAGGAAGGATCCATTTACGCGTGGCATACACGGTGAGGATCGAAGGGGCACCAAAGATCAATGCTGTCTTCAGGTTTACCTGTCCCTGTTTGTATTTGGGATAAGCTCCAATAGCACTGGTTGCACCTACAATAAAAAGGGAGTAAGCAGTGGCTTGCAGGGGATCTACGCTAAACAAATAAACTAATACGGGCACAGTTAGTATAGAGCCACCTCCACCAATCAATCCCAGGGAAAGGCCGATTAATAACGAGGCAATAGCTCCAAAAATTAAGCTGATTTCGAACTGAAGTGAAAGTAGAAGTGTTGTCATAATCGGCAAACCTATTCGATCTCAAAATACAGAAAGGTGACCTCTGTCACGCTTGTAATTCAATCTTGTTTCGATTCAACTTTAATAGCCCTCGCTGTTCCATTTTCTTCAATAATCTTGAAATGACTTCTCGGGAACTATTCAGGTCTTCGGCAATTTGCTGATGTGAAAGTTCAATGACGGTCTTTCCTGTTTTATCTCGATAGCGATTCAAGTAAATTTCTAGTCGTTCGTCCATATTTCTAAAAGCCACATCATCCACCACGGCAAGCAACTCATCAAAACGACTACGATAAGTTTGAATTACAAATTGGTACCAGCTTTTATACTCTTTAATTAATGAATCCATTAGCTGTACCGGTAAAAGCAAAATTTGTGTATCCTCCTCTGCACGGGCAGTAATTTCACTGGCACTGGATTGAATGGCACAAATCAATGAAACCGCACAAGCTTGACCTGGTCCGAGATAATACATTAAAAACTCCCCACCTTCTGGCCCTTCTCTGTAAATTTTTACTCGTCCCTCTAGCACCAGCGCAGTTGATTTAATATACTGACCCGTGCGCATGATAAGTTCACCTGCTTTATACTCTTTTAAAACAGCTTCCTTTTCTAAAATTGAAAGCAGTGGTGGTTCAAATTGTGGGAAAAGTACTTTCCAGTTCATACAGGATCAGTTAATATAGTTTCCATTTTCATACTCCTGCTTCCCTTGATAAGGAAATGGGTATGGGAGAAGTTTTGTGCACGAAACCAAGCTGCAGCTTCATTCGAATTTTTAAATTGAAGATAGGGATGTGAAAGTTCCCCAAATCCATCTCCCACTAGTGCAACCTCTTTCCAATTGTGAGTTTGAATAAGATTGATCAACTGCTGATGTTCCTGTTGGCTCTCTGCGCCTAATTCTGCCATAGATCCAAGTAATAATACTTTTTGAGCTGCTTCCAATTTGCTAAAATTCTGAATGGCTACCTGCATACTACTTGGGTTAGCATTATAAGCATCCAGAATGATGGTATTGGAGTTTTTTTGAATCAGTTGTGATCGGCTGTTGGTGGGTTGATAGTCCTCAATCGCTTTTTTTATTTTCTCTGCCGCAACACCAAAATAACGGCCTACGCTCACGGCCAGCAATACGTTGGCTAAATTGTAATCGCCAACCAGTTGCGTATGAATGATTGGAAGGGCTTCAAATTTTCCATTTGCTTCAATCGATACATTAAGGTAGGGGTCTGCCGATTTTATATTGCCAATTGTTTCCGCTTCCTGCGTTCCATACGTCTCAATCTTGGTAATGCCTTTTGATAAGGGCTGCAAATAATCAAGGTCTTGATTCAAAAAAATTGTTCCTTGGTTCGCCCTTATAAAATCATATAGTTCGCCCTTTCCTTTTCTAACCCCCTCCACACCGCCAAATCCTTCGAGATGTGCTTTACCACAATTGGTAATAATCCCATGCGTGGGTAAGACGTAGGTGCAATAGCCGGCGATCTCCTTTTGATGATTAGCTCCCATTTCGATTACAGCAATCTCCGCATCTTTTTGAACGCGCAATAAAGTAAGGGGGATACCAATGTGATTATTAAGGTTCCCTTGTGTTGTATAGGTGCAAAAACTGCTTGCCAACACCGCGTTGACCAATTCTTTAGAAGTGGTTTTCCCATTGCTGCCAGTGATGGCAATAAAAGGGATATTGAATTGTTGACGATGAAATTTTGCTAATTGTTGCAGCGTAGTTAGTGTATTCTCAACTACTATAGTTCTTTCGTCTATATAGGCAGCAGGATCATCGATGATGGCGGCAGCAGCACCTGCCTCTAATGCTTTTTTTGCAAATTCATTGCCATTGAAGTTATCTCCGCGTAGTGCGAAAAAGATACAACCCGATTTTAATTGACGGGTATCTGTTTCCACATGGGGGTACTGTTGGAATAAAGCATAGAGCGACTCAATAGACATATTGCAAAGTTACTTGGACCTCCATAAAAAAACCCTCCGAAAGGGGAGGGTTTTCTATTCTAGAAAAAATATTCTTATCGCTTTTGTCTTTTTGTTGGAAAGTATTGTCCGGTTTTACGCTTGTTTCCCAATTCAGGGCTTCCTACGCGGTTCATCGCGCAACGGAAACCAA
>CAZNUR010000024.1:0-13114 GCA_964576375.1 uncultured Chitinophaga sp. | reverse complement strand
CTGAAACCTTTTGATCCGTAGTCAAATGCTCTATTCAGTTGAGCTACGGGGCCATCCGATAAGGGCCGTTTAGGACCCGAAAGGGGGGCAAATATAGGACAAAAATTAATAAGGGTAACGCACAAAAGCTTCAACCGCCGCATAGTGAGTGAGTCCAAGATCTGCATACAAGGACGCGGTATGTGCATTTCGCTCCTCAGCTCTCTGCCAGAATTCTCTTGAATCAGCGCCCTGAAACGGTACCATATCTTTTTGTGATTGATGAATAAAGATTCCGTATCGTTTTTTCATAACCTGGTCTGGACTCATGGGAACAGCCATTTCAATATCCTCTATATTCCATTCTTGCCAAGCTCCTTTATAAAGCCAGAGCCAGCAATCTTCTACCCAGGGTTCTCTCAGGTTTTTAAGCCTTTTGAGCGCCTCTACAACAACTGTAAAGCAGACCTTATGCGTACCATGGGGGTCTGCAAAATCTCCTGCACAATATACCTGGTGAGGCTTTATTGATCGAAGTAATTCCATGGTTTGCTTGATATCTTTTTCTCCAGCAGGCTTTTTTTCTATGGTTCCTGTTTCATAAAATGGTAATTGCTGAAAGTGTACATTTCCCTCATCAATACCAACATAACGACAAGTTGCTTTTGCTTCACCCTGTCTAATTAGGGCCTTAATTTTTCTAATGGCAGGTGTATCTACCTGATTAGATTTTTTTCGAGCCAGAAATTTTCTTGTCTCTTTTACAAAATCCAATGACTTGCGGGTTGGGCTGCCCAGCACCGATTCAAATCCAATTGCAAAATCAAGATAGCGGCTTACAAATTCGTCTGTAACCGCTATGTTTCCACTTGTCTGATAGGCAACGTGTACCTCATTGCCCTGGTCGTGGAGCCGCTGAAACGTTCCTCCCATACTGATAATATCATCATCAGGGTGGGGGGAGAAGATAATAACTCTTTTAGGCCATGGAGTTGATCTTTCAGGATGTGCGGGAATATGAGCGTTTGGTTTTCCAGCTGGCCACCCCGTAAGAGTATCCCGAAGCATATAATAAACCTGTAAATTAATCTCATAAGCGTCTCCCTTTTCAACAAGTAGATCTCCTAGCCCAAATTCGTTGTAGTCGCTATTAGTAAGGCTGAGAACTGGCTTATTGAGTTTTAAAGCCATATTGACTACGGCTTTTTTTATGAGGCGCGGTGTCCATTCGCACTCCCCTGTTAACCAAGGGGATTTAAATCTAGTAAGCTCAGTGGCAGCATCTTGGTCAATTACAAATTGAACATCATCGTGTGCTTGAAGCAAAGAAGCAGGTAGTGATTCAGTCATTTCTTCCTCCACTGCTTTTTTAATGACGGGGGCTTTACTGGTGCCCCATGCCATCAAAATGATTTTCTTGGCATGAAGGATAGTTTGAATTCCCATGGTTAGCGCAAGTCTTGGAACTTGAGCTATATTGGCAAATTCATAGGAATTAGCTAGACGAGTAGAATTGTCGAGATTAATTAATCGTGTCTTTGAGTGAAGTCCAGAGCCTGGCTCATTAAATCCAATATGACCATTGTTTCCAATTCCTAGGATTTGTAAGTCAATCCCTCCAGCATCTCGTATTTTCTTTTCATATTCCTTACAATGATCTTTTATTTTTTCTTTTTCTATTTCTCCATTTGGAATATGAATGTTTTTTGGGTTAATGTCAATATGATCAAATAGCTGCTGGCGCATAAAGCGATAATAGCTTTGTAAGGCCTGTTGCTCTATTGGGTAATATTCATCAAGGTTAAATGTGATCACATTTTTGAAACTCAATCCTTCTTCTTTGTGAAGCCGTACCAGCTCGGCATACAGCGATTTAGGGGTAGAACCCGTAGCAAGCCCAAGCACTACTTTTTCTTTTCTCTTTTGCTTGGCTTTAATGAGCAATGCAATTTGTTTAGCAACCCAAATTGATCCTTCGGAAGCATTTTCCACAACCCTGGTTGGTATTCTTTCAAAACTGTCAGCAAAATTGGGTTGGGTTGGGTTGTCAGGCATAGTGTTAGTTTACTTACAAAAATAATTTATTAAGTTCGACGGGGCTATTTGTTTTTTAATTAATCAATCAACTTGGATTTCATCCACAAATAGCCAGGACTTGTTTCCTTCACCTGGATTTCCGGTTTTGATTACTCCGCTGTTTTTGATTATTACTTTAATAAACCTTGCTTTTTCGTTGATATTCAAATTAATATGCCCCAATCCTTGGTCGTTTATTTCGAATACAGGCTTGTCCGAACTTCCAGCTGATTTAAAGTCAACTCCATCCAAGGAAGCAAATACTTGCATAGAGGATGGAGGGTGTATCCAACTACTGGGTTGGTTTAAAAAATGACTTTTTATTGTACGAATCGAGGTCTGTTTACCTAAATCAATGATGGCCTCCAAATCTCCCCCGTCAAATCCAAGGTAATTTCTAAAATGATGATTGCTTCCGGGTTGACTTCTAATCCCGTTTACAAGTGTGAAAGCACCATCACCTGGATAGCTTTTTGAGGGATTATTTTTTAGTGTAATGTCCTTACCCGTGGCTTTATTAATTTCAAACTTTTGCGTGTAAGTGCTTTTTACTGCTCTGTCTTTGTCAATAAACTGAGCTTGATACGTTGCGGATGAAAGAATCTTAACGGGGTCGTTGTAGTATTCCTTTTTGGTAGGGGAAGTCCACTGAATTTTTCCATCTGAGGATTTGCTATTTAACGAGAGTTCTACTCCTTCTTTATCTGCGCTGGGGCGTAGTTTGCTGGTAATCTCATAATATGCCATGCTTGGCTTTAGTCCCCATTGTTCATATCGTTTTAACAGGGAGCCAATTTTCTTGTCAAATTCAACCCAGTTTTTTTTGTCTTGAGGTGTCCATAAAGACTCACTTAATGCAGCTATACGCGGAAAAACCATGTAAGCGATTTTTTCTTCGTTTTTCATGTATTCCGTCCACACATTGGCTTGGGCGCCAAGTACCAGATGTGCATTGCTTGCTGGAATTTCTTGTGGAAGCGGGTTGTATGCGTATACTTTTTCAATAGGGTTGTATCCACCAATTGTCACGGAATCTTCCACGATAGCTTGTGTGTGATCAAAGTAAACGGGATTGCCTGGAGTCATAATTACAGCATGTCCTTGTTTAGCAGCTTCAATTCCTCCCGCTTCTCCTCGCCAGCTCATCACTACAGCATTGGGGGCCAGCCCACCCTCCAGGATTTCATCCCAGCCAATTAATGTTTTGCCTTTACTGTTAAGATATTTTTCTACACGTTGTATAAAGTAACTCTGTAATTCGTGTTCGTCTTTTAGGCCTAATTCCTTAATCCTTTGCTGGCAAAGGGGACATTGTTTCCAGTGAGTTTTTGGACATTCATCACCACCAATATGAAAATAAGGCGAAGGGAATAGTGGGATTATTTCGTCGATCACATTTTGCAAAAATTCAAAAGTTGTTTCTTTCCCTGCACAGAAAACATCATCAAAAACACCCCATGTTTCTTGTACCAACTTTATGCTGCCTTTTTTTTGTGCATCCAGGGATTGTTGGGAAATCATATTGGATGGAATCAACGTTGGTTTAGTAGGAAAGCAGCTCAAAAATGGATATGCGGCAATGGCTGCACTGCTATGACCTGGCATTTCAATTTCTGGAATTACCTCAACAAAACGCTCTTGTGCATAATTCACAACTTCTTTTATCTCTGCTTGTGTGTAATAGCCTCCGTATCGAATATTGTCATTTCCTTTTCCAGGATACCTTCCAATAATTGTTCCGTTTCTCCAAGCTCCAATAGCAGTTAATGCCGGGTACTTTTTTATCTCAATTCTCCAGCCTTGATCCTCAGTAAGGTGCCAATGAAACTTGTTGAGTTTATGATAAGATAACCAGTCTATGTATTTTTTTATAAAACTAACTGAGAAAAAATGTCTGCCAACGTCTAGATGCATACCTCGGTATTGAAAACGAGGGTAATCTGAAATGTTGATGAATGGAACAGCCGTGAAATTGTCTTTCCCCTTTGAAATAAGTTGTAAAAGTGTTCTGGTGGCATGGTGCAATGCCTCTGCACTGGTTACAGTTATTTTAATTCCTTCTTTGTCGATCAATAATTCATAAGAGGGAACAGTAGGATTTTTTCCGTATTTGTGATGTATCTGAAAGGCGGCTTGCTGCTTAGATTTTGTTTCAACAAGTTGGATTGAGTACTGTGTTTCCAGCTCCTCTGAAAAAAGCTGTATTGTTTTTAGCGACTGTGCATTTTCCTTATCAATAAAAAAAGTACTTTGAACGGGAATGGAAAAGAAGCCCTCTCCTTGTATTAAATAAGCGGGTGTGGGCACCAACAGTTGTTGTGAATTCCCAAGGAGTGGTAGAAGAAGTAGAAATAGCAAATGACGCATAATATTGGATTATGCGTCTAAAGTAGCAATTAGTCTAATACGCCGAACTTCCCTTTATTAAAGTCTTCAACTGCTTGCTCGATCTCCTCCCAGCTATTCATTAAAAAGGGTCCATAAGCCACTATGGGTTCGTTTAAAGGCTGTCCTGATAATAATAGAAGCGTCGAACTGGTTGTTGCTTTTATCGTTATGGCAGTGCCTTCATTTTGAAATAAAGCAAAATGGTCGGCAGGAACTTTTTGCTCCTCAATCAAAACAGATCCTTTTATCACTAGCAGTCCGGTGTTGAATGCTGCCGGTAATTGTAGGGTAAATTCAGTTTGCGATTCAAGATGAATATTAAAAACGTTAAGTGGACTAAATGTACTAGCAGGTCCTTTTACATCCTGATACGATCCTGCAATTACCTCCAGTAATCCCCCTTGAAAAGTAAATTGACCCATCATTTCTTTTTTTATCTCCTGGTAGCGCGGGGCAGACATTTTATACTGGGCAGGCAGGTTTACCCAAAGCTGTACCATTTGAAAAGTGCCTCCTTTTTGTGAAAAATCCTTCTCATGGTATTCTTTATGCAATACGCCTGAGGCAGCTGTCATCCATTGAACATCTCCCTCACCGATGATGCCATGATTTCCTGCACTATCGTGATGGGCAACCTTTCCTTGATAAGCAATAGTCACTGTTTCAAATCCCCGGTGCGGGTGAACATCTACTCCTCGTTGTTTTTCGCTAGGTGGGAAATTGTAGGGTGATGCGTAGTCCAGCATAAAAAATGGACTCATGCGTTGTTTATTCTGTATCCCCCCTGAAGGGAAGAAGTTGTGTACTCTAAATCCATCACCTACCATATGTGGAGGCGGAGGAGGAATAATACGCTCTAGTTTTTTGATCATATGGCAAAGTTAACTTTCGGTGTTTAAACATTAAAATAATTTATGCTATCTTGACAACATGTTTAATAGAAGAAGTTTTGTAAAGCGATTCGGTTTGCTCACAGCGGGTGCATCTGTACATAGTTTGGCTACCGGAATGGATAAGCCATTCATGCCATCTAAATCGCCAATCGTAATTTCTACCTGGGATGCAGGCTTAGAAGCTAATGTCCCAGCCTGGGCGATTCTTGAAAAAGGTGGACATGCATTGGACGCAGTAGAACAAGGTGTCCGATTAACAGAAGACTCAATCAATTGTTGTGTAGGTTTGGGGGCCAACCCGGATAGAGATGGGTATGTGACGTTGGATGCATGTATCATGGATCATAACCACAATTGTGGAGCTGTTGCTTTTTTAGAGCGAATTAAACATCCAATCAGTGTGGCGAGAAGAGTGATGGAAAAGACGCCACATGTAATGTTAGTTGGGGAAGGAGCGCAACAATTTGCTTTATCAGAGGGTTTTCCACTGGAATCATCCAAATTGTCTCCAGCTGCACAAGCTGCCTATTCAAACTGGCTACAACAATCTCAGTATAAGACGCCCTCTATTAACCGAGAAAACAATGTAGAGCACGGCCCTTTTGCACCTACTCGCCTTGAGAATGGTGAATGGAATCATGATACTATTGGGATGCTTGCATTAGATATACAAGGGAATTTGAGTGGAAGCTGTACAACATCCGGTGCGGGTTTTAAAATGAGAGGTCGGGTGGGAGACTCTCCCATTATTGGTGCAGGACTTTATGTTGATAATCAAGTTGGCGCTTGTGTTGCAACTGGGCAGGGTGAAGATGTCATACGTGTAGCAGGTGCGTCAACTGTTGTAGAGTTAATGCGAGCTGGTAAATCGCCAGCGCAAGCTTGTGCTGTGGTAATTCAACGAATTATAAAAATCAAAAAAGACCGTGCCAAAGATATACAGGTAGCATTCCTTGCCATATCAAATCGGGGAGAAGTGGGCTCTTTTGCTATTCATCCTGGATTTTCATTTGCTTACAGGGATTCAAAACGAAATGAATTAATTAAAGCCAGTAGCTGGTTTAAAGTGAGTTAAATTATGCTTCTTGAAATTGCAACCACTGATTTTGAAACAACCCGCATTGCAGTGGCTGGCGGTGCAGATCGGATTGAATTATGCGCAGGTTTATCAGAGGGTGGAATTACTGCTAGCGCAGGACTTTTGAAACTTTGTAGACAAAAATTTGATATTCCTATTTATCCAATTATTCGTCCTAGATCTGGTGATTTTCTATACAGCAAGGAGGAGTTTGAAATTATGATGCACGATGTTCTTCTTTGTAAAGAGCTTGGTTTTGAGGGCGTGGTTATGGGTTTACTTAATGTAGATGGAACCATTGATTTGGATAGGATGGCTCAACTGATCGATGCTGCATACCCGCTGGAAGTTACATTTCATCGTGCTTTTGATAGGTGTCTTGATCCCGCTGCTGCGTTAGAGCAATTGGTTGGTTTAGGTTGTGAACGAATTTTAACCTCTGGCCAGCAGCCAACTGCTCCAGAGGGTATTCAATTAATAGCGTCGTTACAAGCCCAAGCTGCCAACCGAATTGTTATAATGCCAGGAAGTGGGGTCCGTGCAGATTCAATCATTGATATAGCAACGCAAACGCATTGTGTAGAATTTCATACCTCCCTACGCTCTTTAAAGAAATCTGCCATGGAGTTTGTTCATCCATCCTTTGCAAATAGTAGCGAGAGTTATATGAATCCTAGCATAACAATAGCGGCTATTCAAGAAATCAAACAAAAAATCAATACTATTCCTCAAAAGGAGGGCTAGAATTTTATTTTTTTCAAATAGGCTGCACCAACTTCTGCTGCCTCAATTGGGGAACCTCCAGGATAATACTCTTGTTCCATTAGTATGTATTGAAGCCCAATTTTTTTGGCTTGTGGAATGAGTTGCTTAAAATTAATACTACCTGTACCCAGATCAACCGATTCGAATTTCTCATTGTTGATTGGGGATTGACTTCGATCTTTAATATGGCTTAATTCAAAACGGCCAGGGTATTTTTTTAACCATTCAAGTGGATTTTGACCCGCAGTCACCACCCAGTACATGTCCATTTCAAAACAAACCAGTTTGGGGTCTGTCTCTTGCATTAGAATATCCTGAGGAAAAACGCCATCAATTTTTTTAAATGAATAGTCGTGATTATGGTATGCAAATTTTATACCGTACGTTGCACAGCGTTTCGCTTTCTCGTTAAATACTGCTGCGATTTTTTTATAATCATCCACGCTTTTTTGGGGGCCTACCCATGGACAAATCAAATATTTTAGATTTACAGCAGCAGCATCTTCAACTTTTTGTTCAAAATTTGTATAAATATCACAATGCGTAGAGATTAATTCCATTCCTAAATCAGCCGTGAATTGTTTAAAGTCACGGGGTTTCATATCCCAGTAAATGCCCTCTGGTCCTTCGTAGCTTTCTATTTGTGTGTATCCCATCCTAGCTAGTGCTGTAATCGTTTCTTTTGCTCTGCCACTGATAATGTCTCTTAAGGTATAAAGCTGAATCCCAAATTTTTTTGTAGCAGGCTCATTTGAAAAAAAACCAGCCCAACTAACGTTTGATCCTATCAGCGTAGTACCAGCTATGCAGCTTGCCGTTTTTATAAATTCTCTTCGGTTTCTCATACTATCCAAATTATTCTGCCCAAGCTTTTTCTCCTTTTGTGTAGGGCACGTTTCCGTCATATCTCCCCGGTACGGGTATGTGTCGAAGTGTTTTAGTCATTCCAGTTTCTGAAGAAAAGAATCCCCATAGCGTTAGCTGTTTCATCATTGTATAGTAATGCGGGGGTGTTTTCTTCTCTTTATTTTCATCACGTTTGGTATTATACTCTTTTGCCTCGCGCTCCAGTGTTTGTAAAAAAGATAGTTTTTTCGATGCCTCTAGTTGAACAAATGGACTATTAAATTCTTTTTGGCTTCTTTCATTTAACGTAGCTACTCCTTTGACAAAAGCATCCTGCTCCTCCTTGGTATAACAATCCTCTATCATGATTTTCATAAAGGCCCCAGTTTGTGCTGCTTTTGCACCGGGCGTATCCGTGGTGGGAATAATAGTTTCTGCTACTTCATCCAGTAGTGCAATTGTGGCCGGGGTAAAGGCTGAAACTGGCCCCGTTGCAGATTTGCAGCCTGTTAAAAAAAATTCTCCCCCCACCACAGTAGCTCCTGTGAGAAGGGCAATTGTTTTAAGTAATTCTCTTCTTTCCATTGGAATAGTTATTAAAGGTTACCTTTTTTAAGTTCTTCAACAGCAAAATTGGCAGCACGTGCTGTCATAGCCATATATGTTAAAGATGGATTTACACAGGAGGCGCTGGTCATGCAAGCTCCATCTGTCACAAATAAATTCTTGCAATCCCATACTTGGTTGTTTCCGTTTAGCACTGAAGTTTTAGGATCTCTTCCCATGCGAGCGGTTCCCATTTCATGGATTCCCATTCCTACTTCATAGCCATAATCATAAGTATAGGCATTTTTCAAACCAGCTGCTTCAAGCATTTCTTTAGCATCGTTCATCATGTCCTCTCTCATCTTCTTTTCATTCTCTTTGATTTCTACATCCATATCCAATACTGGCAGCCCCCATTTATCTTTTACATTTTTATTCAAGCTAATTTTATTCTCGTGGTAGGGGAGCATTTCTCCAAATCCCATAATACCCATGTGCCAATTATCGCTGGGGACACTAAGTGCATCTTTTAATGCTGCACCGATGGTAAATTCTGCAACTTGCACTCCTCGTCCTCTTCCAGCACCTCCTTGGTATCCAAACCCTCGCACATAGGAGCGTTTGTCGTCATAAACGTTTCTAAATCGTGGTACATAGACGCCAGTAGGTCTTCTTCCATACTGATAGCGATCTCCGTAGCCTTCCGCGGTAGCGCCCGCCCCACATCTGAAGTGATGATCCATTACATTATGTCCTAATTCTCCGCTGCTGCTTCCTAAGCCTTCAGGCCAAATATCAGTAGCGCTATTCATTAATATCCAAGTAGAGTTGAAGGAAGATGCGCAGAGAAAAACAATTTTTGCCTTGTATTGTACAGTCTTGTTATCCGTGGCATCCAAGACTTCAACTCCTTTTGCTTTTTGCGTATTCTTATCATACAGGACCTGTGTCACAATCGAAAATGGTCGAAGTGTGAGCTTTCCGGTTTTCATTGCTGCAGGCAGGGTAGAGGATTGTGTACTGAAGTATCCTCCAAATGGACAGCCTCTCCAACAACGATTTCTGTATTGGCAATTGGTTCTTCCTTCATGCGGTACAGTGATATTGGCGCTTCTTCCAATAATTAAATGTCGTTGCCCTTTGTAATATTTCTTTAATTTCTCGGCTACATCTTTTTCTACGCAGTTTAAATCCATTGGGGGCATGAATTCACCATCGGGAAGTACCTCGAGTCCCTCTTTACTTCCTTGAATTCCTGCAAATTTTTCAACATGGCTATACCAAGGTGCTAGGTCATCATAGCGAATAGGCCAGTCAACGCCATGTCCATCTTTGAGGTTAGCTTCAAAATCCCATTTATTAAATCGATAACTCTGTCTGCCCCACATGAGTGAGCGGCCTCCAACATGATAACCTCTAAACCATGAGAATGGTTTTGTTTCAGTATAAGGGCATTCTTTATCCTTTACCCATAGATCCAGTACTGTTTCGTTTAATGGATAATCTCTTTTCAACACAGGATAATCTTCCAACATCTGTTGCGTGGGTCTTATACCACGATGTGGGAACTCCCAAGATTCTTTTGTGGCATTGACATAGTCTTTAATATGCTCTATATCTCTTCCTCTTTCCAATAAAAGAACATGTAGACCCTTTTCTGTTAATTCCTTTGCGGCCCATCCTCCGCTGATTCCGGAGCCTACAACAATGGCGTCGTACTGAATAGTTGACATATAAATTGTTTTAAATCGTACAAATCTTAATGGCTTTTTCTAATGCTGCTATTTTGTCTTCCTTTGTTTTACCAGAAGGAATAAACTCCTGTGCTACAAAACCTGTATAACCAGTTGCAGCGATTGCTTGCATAATAGCTGGATAAAATAATTCCTGTGTCTCATCTATCTCATGACGCCCAGGTACACCAGCCGTGTGGTAATGGCCAAAGTACATATAGTTTTCCTGGATAGTACGGATAATATCTCCCTCACTTATTTGCATATGGTAGATGTCATACAATAGTTTAAAGTTGTCAGAGCCTATTTTTTTACATAATGCAATTGCCCAAGTGGAATTATCGGCCATATAGTCTTTGTGATCCACCTTGCTGTTGAATAATTCCATTTGAATGGTAACCCCATATTTTTCTGCAGTAGGTAATATCTGCTGAAGTCCTTTTACGCAGTTTTCTAATCCAGTTTGATTATCCATTCCATTTCGGTTACCAGAGAAACAGATCAGATTCTTATATCCAGCCTGTGCAACAAGAGGAATTGCTTCTAGGTAATCTTTGATAAGCCAGCCATGATTAGCGGGATCATTCCAACCTTGCGTTAGACTCACTTTACCTGCTGTGTAGCACATCGAACAGTTTACTTGCATTTCTTTAAGAGTTACAAAGTCTTTTGGGGCAACCAAATCAATGGTGTTTATTCCCAATTGTTTGACTAGTATGCATAACTCTGGAAGCGAAAGAAATCCATATGTCCAGCTACACACGGAGTGGTTAATCCGGCTCTTGATGGGTTGATAAGTCGTGGGGTAGGAAAGTGCATTTAGGTTACTTAGGGGAAGGGAAGCGGCTAATGCAACTTGTCCAGCCTTTCTAAGTAAGTCTCGTCTGGATGTGACTGATTTTTTCATGCTTGGCTTTTGGGGGGTATTGGTTCTTTGAATGAAAAAAAGAATAACACCAGAATAGTGGCTGCAATACCAGCGGGAACCATCCATATTGCATTCCAATCATGTCCGCTGATGGTTTTATATTGATCTGCAATCAAACCTGCAAGCCAAAAGCCAACTAACATTCCAGCTCCGTAGGTGGCCAATGTTATCATTCCTTGAGCGGAGGATCTTATTTTTTCACCGGCTCTTTGATCAGTATAAATCTGCCCTGTCACAAAGAAAAAGTCATAACAAATACCATGAAGAATTATGCCCGCATATAAAAGACCTATTCCACTTCCTGCATCGCCAAATCCAAAGCAGAGGTAACGGATTACCCAGGCAGCCATCCCAATTAAAAGCATTTTTTTTACACCCAGCCTAGAAAAGAAGAATGGCATTAAAAAAAGAAAAATGGTTTCACTCATTTGTCCCATTGTCATTTTTGAGGCTGCATTTTTTACACCAACTTCATTCAGGAAAAGGTTTGTTTCCTGGTAGTAAAATGCAAGGGGAATACAGATTAAGAATGAAGCCATAAAAAAAACCAGGTAATTCTTGTCTTTCAAAAGCCCAATTGAGTCTGCTCCTACAATTTCTCGTAAGGAGGTTTTTGTTCCTGCTTTTGGAGGCGGAGTGTTGGGAAGTGAAAAACTATAAACACCTAAAACCAAAGAGACTAAGGATGCAATTTTAAAAGTTTGGTCAAGTGATCCTGTTGTTTCGAGCGCTAACCAACCAATCAACAAGCCAGATGCAATCCAGCCGATTGTGCCCCATACCCTGATTGCAGAAAACTCCTTTTGAGGATTTGCCATTTGCTTAAATGCAATCGCATTCACCAGAGCCAATGTAGGCATGTAAATGATCATATACGTTAATAGGTAAGGGTAGAATTGGTTGAAGTTTGCCTGTGAAGACAAGTAGTACAATAAAAACCCTCCTGTTAGATGTAGTAATCCAAGAATGCGTTGTGCCGCAAAGTATTTATCGGCTATCAAACCAATTATAAATGGGGCGATAATTGCTCCTAATGACTGCGTACCATATGCAAGACCTATTTCAACTCCACCAGCTCCTAGTTGAGTGCTTAAGTAGGTCCCCATAGTAACAAACCAAATTCCCCAAACAAAAAAATTGAGAAACATCATCAGTGCTAACTGAAATCGAGTATATGTTTTCATGGCAAGCGATTGAAAATAAATATAGTATTTTTATTACTTCAATCCACATGCTATGAATCGAAAACTCCGTATCGCAATGATTGGGGGTGGGCGAGGGGCTTTTATTGGAGCTATTCATCGAATTGCCTTTTCGATGGACGGCTATTATGAGTTAGTGGCTGGTGCATTTAGCGCTGATCCAGTACTCTCAAAAGAAACCGGTGAGGAGTTATTATTAGATCCTAATAGAGTATATCCGTCTTATCAAGCATTGATAAAAGGGGAGCTGGCACTACCTTCAGATAAGCGAGCAGATGTTATTTGTATCGTCACTCCTAATCATCTACATTTTGAGCCTGCACGGCTGGCATTAGAGGCAGGTTTTCACGTGGTGCTCGAAAAGCCAATGACTTTTTCACTTGAAGAGGCTCGAACGCTAGATCGTATTGTTAAGAATGGGAATTGTTCTTTACTTCTTTGTCATACCTATACGGGGTATCCAATGGTCAAACAAGCTCGTCACTTGGTTCAAACCGGTATAATTGGAGATGTACGAAAGGTGTTTGTAGAGTATCCACAGGGCTGGCTTCATACTTTTTTGGAAGGAACAAAGCAAAAACAAGCTGAATGGCGAACTGATCCTAAACGCAGTGGTTTAGGAGGAGCTATTGGGGATATTGGTACGCATGCTTTTAATTTGGCGGAGTACGTCACCGGAC
>CAZNUR010000023.1:11552-18583 GCA_964576375.1 uncultured Chitinophaga sp. | reverse complement strand
TTTAATCATTGCTCAATTGATGGTAGGCAGATAGTTTGCGGAAAAAAGTATGAGAAAATATTGCTTACTTTTTCACTTAGTCTGCTTTTCGCTTTTAGTACAGGCTCAACCAGAGGAAAGGCCAAAAGGAATTGCCGTGAGACCCGTTACGCTTGAATTTGGATTATCGGAAAATCAATCCGCTTCGCAGGTAGTGAGAATCACAAATGCTTTGGCAGAGGCAAAACAATTTGTTGTTTATCTCTCGGACTGGATTAGAGATTCAACAGGTGCGCATATTTATACGCCACCAGGCGAAATAGATAGATCTTGCGCAGGATGGATTAAACTAAGTAAAAACTTTTTTGAATTAAGCCCAGGAGAAACAGAAGAGCTCATTGTAACAATGGCGCATCCAACAGATAGTATTCGAAGCAAACAAATGAACTGGTGCATGCTTTTTGTTGAAACCACGCAGGAAAAGAAAATTAAGGATACCACCGGAATGACTACTACAATTGCCAATAAGTTTCGTGTGGGAATACATGTATATCAAACACCTCCGCAAGCTGTCAAAAAGGAATTAAAGCTGTTGGATTTCATAGCCCTAGGGGCAGACAATAAAAAGGTTAGGATCATATGCCAAAATCAGGGAGAAATACAGCTACAGTGTACCAGTCAACTAGAAGTTATTGCTGCAGATGGAACGCAACCCATTCGCTTAACACAGCGGGAATTCCCTTTATTTCCTTCACAAACCAGATATATAGACTACGAACTCCCCTCCTCTCTCCCACCAGGAAAATACCGCCTAACAGCGGTTATGGATGCAGGAACAGATATCCCACTAGAAGCAGCACAAATAGTGATACAGATAAATTAGTGATTCCAAATTCGCATTTCTCTTCGACGTTCGCGTAGCTCAAATTGAACAAACTGATAAGAATTAAGCTGAAGATCAACCTGGTAAGAGCTTACAACCGGACGAATGGTGCCAGTAAATGAAGTCTCGTTAAGTGAAACCGAATAGATCCCTGCTGGAAGATTGATAAAATATTTTCCAGCTGTATCTGTCAACGTGGTGAATCGCTTTCCTAATTGATCGACAAAATTGATCATAATATTCTCTGGCGTAATTTGCTTCCGAGAATAAGGATCTAAATCAAGTTTCACAATACCACTGATCACATGCCCCTTTCGAAAAGGAATATATACGAGTTGAGAAGAATTCAAATTTATTGTTGTTAAGAATGAAATGGGAGCTAAATTCCGGTAGGAAAAACCTGCCTCAGCCGTAATTTCATATTTGCCAGTTGCAGTATTTTGTAAAGAAAATCTCCCGTTAGAATCAGTTATGAAACGCAAGTTATTTACAGCAAATCTGATTCCACGCAAAAAGGGCTCCCCAGCCTCGTGTACTCCATTTGCATTGAGATCTTCAAAAGCAACCACTTCCAGCGTATAATACTTTCTTTTTAATATGGAGGGGACATGAATTGATCGCTGCACAGACAGCGTAACGTAAGGATAGCTTGCTAAAACATACTGATTAGGTATTGTAGCGGTCAGCGGAACCGTTCCATTACACTGAATTTGCCACTTAGTATCATTAGATTTATACTGTAAGGAAAATCCAAGTCCTTGTATGATTGCCCTTTCATAGATTGATTTTGAGATGGTATAACGTAATGAAACAGGAACTTTTTTTGCTATTTTGAAATTTAAATAAGGTGAAAATAATATTGTTTCAATAGTTCGGATAAGCACCTTTTGGGTACTATCTTTTATGAGGGGCTGCCGTACAAAAAAACTCTTTAGTCCCGCCCGTGATCCTCGTATTTCCAGTGAGGTATTCGTAAACCAAATTCCTTTTCCAACTACTTCCTTATTCGAAAAACCACTTAAGGACGATAATTGCAATCGAATTTTACTCCTGATTTGCCAACCAAAACTCTTGTCTAAAAATAGATACCGATTTAGTTGACCAGAGGAAAGTCCTGTTTGTCTAAAGCTTCCAGTGCTAAGTGTAACGTGATAGGTGCTTCTTGAGATACTATAACGAATACCAAGCCGCTCCATATTAAATTTAAATGCATCCATGATATATAAGGAATCATAAAGGATAGGCACAGAAACATAGTTATAGCGATAGAAAAACCCTATGCCAAACTTGTTAAATATGCGTCTGATGTCAATTTGATAATTCCGAAGACCTTTATTGACGCCGGGATAACTTTTCTGAAAATATTGCAGATCACCTCCAAGCTCCCAGAAGGACCTTTTCAAAGTACCAGATAGCCCAAAACCAACTCCCAAATCACCGCTATGAAAGACACGACGTTTTTTAAACTCTTCAAACCCCGATGCCAAAAAACTTTTGAAACTTAAATTGTCGGTATGCCGCCAGGCTATCTCATGATGTACTAGGTAACTATTTACCCCTCGAAACCTATCGAGATCAAGTGCTAGTTGATGTAAAAAATTGAAAGAGCGTTGCTGATGACGTCCATAAAGCTGTATTGTATTATTTGAATAAACTGCTTTATCAGTATGCAGAATAATTTTAGCCCCCCACTCTTGTCTTGCGGCAGGGTTAAACCGAGCACTGATTCCACGTCCATAGGAAAAAAAATGAGTATTATCAGAAAGTTGACCAACTAAAAACTGGTACCGTTTTGCTGACAGGCCAATATTCAATACATTTCGTTCAACGGAAAGTACCTGACCGAATACTTTTGTTCGAAATGAAAACTGAAATTCTCCTTCCTTAGTTTTACTTATGGTTCTTATTTCATGAAAATGGTAAACTTTTTTTTCTAGCAGAAACACTCCTGATTCAACAATAAAAGGCTGAACACTGAAACGACTACTATTTACTTTTAAACTACCAAATCGCCTTATAACTGAAAAAGGGAACGTACGGCTTTGAGAAAAGCTATCAATTACATACACTTGAAAGCGAATCTGACTTTCTAATAAATTTCTAGGTAATAATACTGGAATTTGAAGCAAGGTGTCTTGTCCAGGCAAAAGTGAATTGAGTGATACATCTGTCACATTCTGATTATTCCTCTTAACGTAAACTCTGTAAAACCCCTCTGCTGATCCTTTATTTATAACTCGTACTCTCACCGATGTAAAACGAATTGTATCCGCTAACTCAATTATTGAGTCAGCAGAGCTTAACTGAAAATCAGAAATCCATGGAGCACGAATAAGAAAAAATGTGTCGATTTGACGCTGACTAGCAGAATCAATTAATTGAACTTTTACAGGACTCCATTTTGCAAGTGCAAATCGAGTTCTCAATAAGGTAATTTGCAAAGCAGTATCACTCTTTCCGCTAATAATATGCCTACTGCTGCCAACTAAGCGCCAACCTCTGGGGGGCTGAAGTGAAATAAAATAACTGGAAGCGGCTGAATCGGCAGCATTAATCCTTAATTCTGCATGTAATAAAAATGTAGAATCATTAGCTTGTAATGAATCAGTTACTTGTAAAGTAGGTAAAATTTTTTGCTGCGCAGATAAACAATGCACAAAAAAAATAGCAGCACAAATCAATACAATATGCCGTTTCATCACCTGAAATGAATAGCGGGTAAAAAATTCAGGTTGCCCACTACGCTTCGTGAGCAACCTGATTATTTAACTGCGTAAGATTACAACTGTGTAGCTGTTACAATTACGTCCAGCAAGTATGTGCCTCCGGTGTAACTCCAACCTGGCTTTGCTCTCAGCTTTAGTCCAAAGGGACGTGCTGCACCATAAGTACCTCCAGTAATTAAAGGGGCGGTGGAAGTGCTCAGGCTATTCCACATAGAGGGCGTAGCATTTGTACCTCCTGTACCATTGCTAGCCAAACTATACTGCAATACACTACAAGGCATTATATTATTGCCGGTACCAGATCCTAGATAGGCAAAATTTGCAGTGGCAGACTTGATGGCAACATTAAAATTACGATTAGAAAAAACTAGAAATGGACTAGTCTGGTTTCCAAAGATATCTTCAAGAACCCTTCCATTTGGATCCAAATAATCACCTGCATCATTAAAATGTGTTTGAACAAAATCTACAGGCGGGATCATTAGGATCACATTATCAAGATGTAATTTGGAAATAATGACAGAAGCGTCTGCCACAGGTTGTGCACTGGCAACAGCAAAACTGCATGCAGCCAGTAATGAAAAAAATAAACGTTTCATTTAAAAAGATTTGAGATTAAAAAATTGATTTACTACATCCGGACCTACTCA
Organism: uncultured Chitinophaga sp.; assembly: GCA_964576375.1. GTDB lineage: Bacteria > Bacteroidota > Bacteroidia > Chitinophagales > Chitinophagaceae > JJ008. The sequence continues at coordinate 14,345 of CAZNUR010000023.1, read as the reverse complement.
ACGTTGATACCTGCAAGATGAGTTATCTAAAAGTCATTAAATATGACACCTATCAAGCCAAACAATATATTCAGCAAAAAAAATATGGGGCAATCAGCATCTATTTGATACTAATCACCCCAAAATGGTTTTTAAGAAAAAAACTAACTAGTGCGCAATTATTACTTTGCCTGTTGCGAGAACTTGATTTGATCGGTTCGTTAATTGAATTAAATAGACACCATTTGCAGCAGCACGAAGATCTACCTCTAACAATTGGTAACGGCTGGCAATTTCGTATGGTCTTCTGTAAATAAGCGCTCCTTTAGAATCAAACACCGAAAGCGTAAACTGTTCAGTGGCAGCGCTATAATATGAAACAGAAAAACGTCCTTGATTGGGGCTTGGGAATACAAATAATCGAGCTGTAACAGAGTCCCCTATGATAATCGGTGCGCTTGTATTAGTACAAGGCAATTTAGGAGGCAAATTCTGCACGGTAAGTGTGTAACTACCAGCAGTGTGCTTAATACCAATAGAATCAACCTGTGACGTTAACTCACCTGGGAGTGTCCTGCCGTTTAGTTGCCATGTATAAGCATAGTTACCAGCTGGTGATACACTTGCATTGATTGCCGTGCGTAAGCCTGGATAAATACGTAAATACGGAGAAGCCGAAAGTGTTACAATTGGATTTGGCTCTACAGTAACAACTGTTGCAGCTGAAGTTGATCTACAACCAAAAGAATTAGTTACTGTAACCTGATATGAACCAGCATTACCTACCAAAATGGACTGGGTGCTACCACCATTTGTCCACGACCAACTTGTTCCTGCTGATGCAGCAAGTAGAACTTTATCACCATCACAAATTGTGGTTGGAGACAATGCAGTGATTGTAGCAACAGGTAATGGGTTGACAGTAACTTGAACAGGAACGGAGGTGCTTGCACAAGCACCAGTTGTGACCGTTACAGAAATATTTGTTGTGCTACTTATGGTAAGTGAAGGACTGGTAGCCCCATTACTCCACAAATAACTATTTCCTGCGTTCGCCGTCAACACAACACTCCCCCCCTGACAAAAGCTAAGAGGGCCACTTGCAGAAATACTCGCAGCAGGGATAGCCACCAACTCAAGTCTTACGGGAGTTCTAGTAGCACTTTCACAACCCGTAGCATTTTCTCGGCTTGCCGCAAAATAGGTAACAGATCCTATAGCATTCAAGAAGGGATCTGCTACTACGGTACCACCACTAGCGGCATTATACCAAACTACACTATTTCCTAAACTAGTAGAAGCTGATGCAGTGAGTCGAGGCACAGAAGCACCAGGACATACTTGCTGTGTTAGATTACCACCACTCACTGGAGCAGTTAAGTTAGAACTCCCAACAGCAACAGCAACTCGAACAACAGGAGTTTGACAAGACCCATTTGTTGCATACACCGCAATATCCCCACTTTGATTTCCTGTGGTGAACAATACAGTAATAGAACTGGTTCCTTGGCCACCAAGAATAGCCGCACCAGTTGGCACGCTCCACACATAACTACTAGCTCCCGTAACTGGAGTAATGGAATAATTGTACTGAGCAGAAGTGTTACAAATAGTTGTTGTACCACTGATGGCACCTGGGGTACCCATATTTCCTCCTCCAGTGGAGACAGTAATATTGACAGCATTAGCTCGGCGGCTGACAGCCCCGGTACTACTTTTTGCTACAAGGGTAAACCATACGCTTGCTCCAGGCGTAAGACCAGTTACTGTATAATTGGAAACGTTTCCAACGGTAGCGTGTAAAACGAATCGGCCCATTACTGGATCAAGTTGTAAAACATCATACGTAGCTGCATCGGGGACAGGACTCCAGGATAGATTTACCTGGCCAGCTGTACAACTATTACCATCACCAGTAATTCCGGTTACAGCTCCCATAATATGAAATACTGCATCACTTTGATCGGTGAAACTGCCACTCGTAATTCTAATTAGTGCCTGTGAGCTTTGAACTCCAGCTGGAACAGTCCAATTATATCGAGTTGTTGAGGCAGCTAAAGAACTGACAATTGGATTCCAAGTTGCTCCATTATTTAAAGAATACTCTATTGTATAGGTTCCATTAATTCCTTGATTGTTCCAGGTAATCAACTCACTTGCTCCAGGTGAGAAACTTTCTCCACCATTAGGATAAGTAACCTCTAGGCGTGGTTGGTCAATTGTCCAAGTTAACGTGTACTCTTGATTAGAAGCTGTAGTAATTGCAGTACCAGTCACCCGAATAGTATAAACACCGGGAGTTGGAGTATTTACTGTTACTTGTTCAACATTACTCACTACATCTATACCCGTTGTGGCAGGATTGGCAGGATTATTCTTATCCAAAACCCAGGGGAGATATGTTGTACTACTGTTCAAGACTGTGAGATCCAAGTTATTCACTAGGGGAATGGCAGCGTTAGCCGTACCTGCTGGATCATTCCATACTAACATAACATTTAACCGTGAAGCACCAGTTGGAACTGTAATTGAAACTTCCTGGGTAGCTCCATTTCCGATGTTATTGATTGTATACCTGTTTTGTTCGAGCAAACGAGTTGCCTCCAGCACGTCCACTCGTCCATACCCAAAACGGTAATCGGGACCAGCATTCCCTAAATCCTGTGCAGTATTGAGTACCGCATTTTTAATTAAAGCAGAGGGCGGATTTGTATTAGAATTTAGTTGCCGAAATCGTTGAACAAGCAAGGCAACTGAGCCAGCAACACCTGGAGTTGCCATTGATGTACCTGACATCAAAGTGTAACTATTTGC
>CAZNUR010000023.1:0-11452 GCA_964576375.1 uncultured Chitinophaga sp. | reverse complement strand
AGATTATAAGTGGGAATGGCTGCCGCAATTTCATTAGGAACATTTCCATTAAAATCATAAGAAAATAGCTGTGCATTAGGCGCCATCCCACGAGCGAAAGGGTCTATCAGCCCTCTTCCTAAAATAGTACCCGCACAGTGAGTGGAGTGAGCACTAGACGCTACATTTTCTACTTGTGTTACCCGACCCATTGGAGAAAAATCAAGATGAGAACCGATTGCACCCCCGTCCCAGATTCCCACATTGATGCCATCACCTTGTAAGTTTCTTGGGCCATCAGAAAGCACATTAACACGATGCTGCGTACGGCCGGGAAGGTTTTCCTCCTTATTTGGCTCATCAATAAAATCCGCCCATAGAATAAATGGCAAATCAATAAAACTACGAACGTTAGAAGAAGGAATACGCACTAAAAAGGATTTGTAAGAGGGCAATTCTTCTAAAAGAGTAGCTCCAAATTTATCTAAAGAGGCAAGTATGGCATTTGATTGCATACGATCAAACGTAATAACATTCAAATCAAAAAAACCAGACACTGGTTGAGCATGTGATGGCACTTTGCCTTCGTACAATGAATAACTCGATTTATGCTTAGCCATCAATGGGAAAATACTCCTGATTTGAACCATCATAATCTGTCTCCAGTTGATTGTTGCAGGAACAGTTGCCGTATAGGCGTTGGATGGAATATAATCGATAAGCTCAATACCCTGTTTTTTAAGAATTGACCTGGAAGAAGCACTAGGTATTTCATCAAATTGTATAACAACATAATATTTACCCTGGTATAAACTTGCATCAAGTGAGACCGTGCTTTCCGAAACTGCCTTTAAATTTCTTAAAGGCAAAAAGTCTCCGCTTGCAAAGTGGATTGTCGAATCTTTGGGTATTTGTGTGTACCCTAATTGACATAAGGAAGCAAGGAGTAGCAAAAACGAAAATCTTGAAAAAATACCAAGCATAATAGAATTTTATTAGTTTGAAATTATGGGAAAAAGAGATGAAGCAAAAAAATCGTTTACTTTTTTCCAAAAAGTTTATAAGTATCCTTCAAATACCGAATGCCCCCTCCGGGAAGTGGACGAACTAAGGAGTAAAAAACCAACACGGGAATAGGTACTGCCAAAGGGAGGTGCACAGGCTGTTGCTCCTTCAAACAAGCTTGCAAAAAAGTTGTATCCAGCTTAGCATCCAGCAAATAATTACCAAGCAACAAAGGCTCTTCAATACGAATACAGCCATGACTTAAAAATCGATTAGTTGATAAAAACGACCCCCTGTTATTAGTATCATGCAAGTAAACTCCTAACGGCGTTTTCACATCAATTTTAAGAATACCTAGTGCATTATCACAACCAGTAGACTGGCGTAAAGTGAATGGAAAGTAAGAAGCATCAAAAGTTGACCATGCTATTGCTTTAGGATCTACAATACTTCCATGCTTGTCGATCACTTGCATATTCTGCCGTTCAAGCCAGGAGGGATCTTTTTTTATTTTGGGCAAAAATTCTCCTATGGCTATACTAGAAGGAACAAACCAATAGGGGTATAGTATAATACTTTCAGCCCAGGCAGCAAAAAAGGGAGTGGGTGTAGAAGGCTTACCCACTACGGCACGCATCAACAGTATAGATCTTTCCTGCTCAATCAATTGCACTTCGGCTGCTGCAACATCCACTAAAATTAGTTGGGCAAAATCCCAATGATCAATCCAATGATAGATGCTGTGTGCATGCCTCAACCACTGAATTGTGTCAGCCAGTAAACGTGAGGGTCTTTGTTTATACTCCCTTTCCTTACGGAACAATGCTTCGTATAGCGTTTTAGTTTTTGTAGATCTTGGGAGATAATATGCCGAAAAGTACTCTTCTATATCATGGGGCGTTTGCACTTTCTCTAAGGCTAAACGCATACGTAGATCTGTCTTATTTTTAAGTGCGGGTGAAATAGCTTCATAAGCAAGCCTAGGCTTAATCGGTTTCCCGATTGACAGAGCATAGGCTGTTCGAACGGCCAATTGAAAAAACGCAGAGCTCTTCCAACTAGTATCAAAAAGAGAGGGTGATTTTTTTAACAAGGAGAGTTCCTTTGCAGGAAGATCAACTAATCCCTCTTGTTGAAAATGCAGCACAGATCTAAGCACCTGCTCCTTTAGTAAAACTGGCTGACTATTCAATTGCTGAATAGTGAAAAACAGGTAGCCAAGAAAAAAGAGTCTAATCCGCATGAAATATTCGTTGTGCAAATTTTTTCATCGATTGAAGGGTCCACCCTTGTACTCTCCCCCGCTGAATCAAGAACTGGTTGCTCCCAGGCTGTTCGACATAGTAGTAAAATACATATCGGTTATCTGGATTCTCCCAGCCCATCATTTTTCCAAAACGCAAATCATTGAGAACAAGGGTATCATTCCATTTTTGAATAGCATAATAGCCATTTGAAAAACGAACAAGATGAGCAATATCTTCGCGAGGTGCTAATCCCCCGAGCCATTTGTACTGCTTAGGTGTGGATGTAAACTTAATAGTACTTGCTGTATCAAACACAGAACGATATCCCGTTAGAAAATCATTTTGACGCTCAATAACAATATACCAAAGCCAGGAATTAAAGGGAGTGGGAGTTATTAAAATACGATTCCATTTGAAATCCGATTGAGCCAAACTTCGCTTGACTTCGCTCTCCACGATTAACTTATTATTGTATGCGTTGCAGAGATAAAGTAAACAAAAGGATAAAACTAAACAGGCTATTTTAATACGTTTTTCATGTGTTCGTGAAAAAAATATAATCCATCCTACCCCAAACAAAATTGGTATAGTGAAAAAGGGATCTGCCACAAATAAGACATCAAATGAGATCCGATCATGTGTAAATGGCTCAAACCAAGCAGTGCCATATACGTTGAAGCCATCCAGTAAAACATGAATCAACAATTGAATAATAGCTAGTGAAAGCCAGCTTGTAAGGGAAGCTCGGCTTCCCCACCTGGTTCGGACAATACCCCATGAAAAAAGGGGGGCCATTAAAACTATAAAAAAGAAGGAATGTGTAAATCCTCGGTGTGCCAGCAAATCCTCTGCAGGAGTACACCATAGGCCGGCAATAAAATCAAAATCAGGAACACTTTGAAGGAATGCGCCAGCCAGCCAGGATCTTTTCCCTAACTTTTTACCAGCAACCAACTCGCCCACTGCTGCCCCTAGAACAATATGAGTTAGAGAGTCCATATAATCAGTAAGGATCTACATCAGGCACTACCATTACTTGACGAAAAGCGGCCTTTTGTTGTAAAGCTTTTGAATAAGTCCGAATATCAAGCCGGCATTGCTCCAGTAAACTTTTCTTTCGTGGCAGCTTTAATAAAATTTCAAATCGATACTGGTTTCGTACTCGCTCGACTAAAGCAGGCGAAGGCCCCAGCAAATACCGCTGGTATTTCACGGCTAATTGTCTAGCAAGTTCCGCTGCTGCACTCGTAGCAACAGTCACCGAGGAATGTCGGACACTGAGTAAGATCATCCTGCTAAAAGGCGGATAAAAAAATTCTTTCCGTTTAAGTAGCTCTTCGGAATAAATCTGGTTATAATCGTGTGCAAGTACTTTGGCTAACAAAGGATGACTTGGGTCTACAGTCTGTATCAGCACTTCCCCTACAGCCTCTCGACGACCCGCTCTTCCACTTACTTGCTCCATCAGTTGAAAAGCCCGCTCGTTTACTCTAAAGTCTGCATGACGCAGTAAACCATCAGCATCTAAAATACCTACCACATCTACTTTTTCAACATCAATACCCTTTACTACCATTTGTGTCCCCACCAGAATATCAATTAACCCCTGCTCAAACCTATTGACCAACTTGGCATGTGCATCTTTCCCTTTGACCGAATCAATATCCATTCGTGCTATGCGGGCTGTAGGAAACAATGCGGTTAACTGTTCTTCTACTTGCTCTGTTCCAAAACTTCTTGCTTGAAACTTATTTTTACCACATCCTTCACAACGCGTTACTTTTTGATAACGGGTCCCACAATAATGACAACATAAAACCTGTTCCTGCTTGTGGAAAGTTAGTGAAACAGCACAGTGCAAACATTGGGGTACCCAACCACAGGATTGGCAAACCTGGTAAGGCGTATATCCTCTTCTATTTTGAAAAAGAATTACTTGCCGCTGTTGCTGTATTGCTTTTAAAATTCGTTTTTCTAACACAGGACTGACCAGCGAAAAGGTTTTTGATTGAGCACGAACCATATTCATGTTCACCAGTTGAACGCGTGGCATAGCAACCTCACCAAAGCGTATCGGTAATGAAACCAATCCATACTTACCCGCAGAAGCGTGAAAATAGGATTCAATAGAAGGGGTGGCACTTCCTAGAAGCGTTTTGGCACCAAAGAGAGAGGCCAGGTATAAGGCTGTATCACGTGCATGATAACGAGGAGCAGGCTCTTGTTGCTTATAGGAGGAATCATGTTCTTCGTCACAGATAACTAAATCTAAACTCGCAAACGGCAAAAAAATAGCAGAGCGGGTTCCTAAAATCAACTTTACCTTTTGAGAAGCAACCTGATGCCATATTTCAACTCGCTCATTGGGCGAAAATTTGGAATGATAAACCCCAACATTTCCTCCAAAATGATGTTGCAGACGACGAATAATCTGCGTGGTTAACGCAATTTCCGGAAGCAAAAAAAGAACTTGTTTACCCTTTTGCAGTGCAGCTGCAATCAATTCAATATAGATATTTGTTTTCCCACTGGATGTAACGCCATGTAATAACACGGTTTGCTTAGTTTCAAACTCGCGCTTGATGGCAGTGTATGCTTTCTGCTGTGGTGCAGAAAGTTTAAAATCAATATGAATAGTGGGATTGGGGACAGCAATACGATCAACTTCTTTTTTTTCAACAACTAATATTCCTCGTTCGACCAGCCCCTTTAACACTGCCGCGCTAGTATTTGCAGCGCGAAGTAACGCTTGCATGTTGACAGCCTGCTGGTTCTTATACAAATCAAAAAAAGTTTGTAACAATTCCTGCTGACGCGGTGCATGCCGAAGGGAAAGCAAAAGATCTTCCCATTCGCTCGGATTTGCATGAACCGTTGACAACGTAAGAAATGACGCCAACCGAGGCTTATACTTTTGAGTAAGCGACTCCTCTAGCTCACAGATATTTCTTTGGAGCAATTGCTGTATAATAGGTTCAATATTTTTTTTACCAACAAGAGCCTGCACCTGTTCAATTTGAAGTTTTTTTTGTAAGAATAAGGCCTCTGCAACCAAATATTCATCATCGTTCAGCTGAGAAAAATCATCACCGGCTTCTTTATTAAATACAAGTGTGGTATCACTGGCTAATCGAAAATGTGCTGGCAAAGCTGCTGCCATTACTTCTCCCTCGGCACATAAATAATAATCTGCTATCCACTTCCACAACTGGATCTGTAAGGGACTCACCAACGGGCCTTTATCCAGCACCTGAAGGATTGGTTTTAAGTTATGAGATGTAGGATTCGTATAATGTAAACGAGTTACTATTCCCGTATACCGTTTCTTCCTCCCTAAATTAACTTCTACCCTGCTTCCTACCTGAACGCGTTCTTGTAAAGAACTCGGTATACTCCACGTGTAGGTTACTGGCAACGCAGCAGGCACTAAGACATCCGCGTATAGTGAAGTGGTAAACATCAGGTCCTAATTTAACACATAATGGCCAGCCTGTCACTAGGAGTTAATCCATGCCGCCTTATACTCCTTTAATTTCTTTTCCATTAACTCCATAACTTCTGCTTTTAGTTGTGGAAGCTGCTCTATCGTATAACCCTCCACCTTGATCTCCTCCAAAAAAACAGTCCTACTACGTCCCGGGGAAATAGAAGCAGGATGGCTGTAATGCATAAGATGATAGCTATCTAAGAAAAGCAGGGGCTTTATGGGCGTACCTGTTTCAATAGCAATACGAAATGCACCATCATAAAAAGATTTTAATGGTGCGGGAGTCATATTAAAAGTACCCTCGGGAAAAACAAAAATGGATACCCCCTTCCTGAGTAACGCTTTTAATCTGGACACACTAGCAGCTCGATTCTTTGGATCACTTCGGTCTACCGTTACAATTGCACGACGGTAGATAAACCCGAAAATTGGCACTCGCGCTGTCTCTGCACGTCCTAAAGGACGAAAATTTTTTCTGACGGCCTTAACCAATAAAACTGCATCGATGTAGGAAAGGTGATTAGCCACATAGATGTAGGGCTTTTCAAAATTATGTGGCACCTCAAAAATATTACGATGAGGCATCCCTACTAAAAACATCCAGCAATCAGCCCAAAGGGTGCATAGCCGAATCATAATATTGGCTCCCCGCACTGGCCCTGCCCAAGAAGCTACTATAAAAAAAGGGAGCAATAAGAACATAATCACCACAAACAAAGCCAAGGTGTAGATAACATATAAGAACCGAGCAGGCAAAAGCAAGTACTTCATAAGGTAGGAAGGTAAAATTAGATGAACTATCCCGTATCACAAGGAAGCTGTAATTTTGCACCCCATGCAAAAACTGCCCTCTGTTGCTTTTCACACCCTGGGTTGCAAGTTGAACTTCTCAGAAACTTCTGCGTTAGCCCGTCATCTTGAGCAGGAAGGGTTTGTACAGAAAAACTTTGAAGAAGAAGCAGACTATTATGTAATCAATACTTGCTCTGTAACGGATAACGCAGACAAAGAGTGCCGTCAACTAGTAAGAAGGATACAAAGACGCTCTCCCGCCAGTGCAGTGGTGATTACAGGCTGCTACGCACAATTGAAACCGAACGAAATTGCATCTATACCCGGTGTTGACTTGGTATTAGGAGCCAGTGCAAAATTTGAGTTAGCAAGCCATTTACAAGCCTTAAAAAAAGGAGATGAAACTAAGATCTGCAGCTGTGATATTGATACCGTAGAAAGTTTTAATGCATCCTGGTCTGTACACCATCGTACTCGTACTTTTTTAAAAGTACAGGATGGCTGTGACTACAATTGCTCGTTCTGTACTATACCCATGGCGCGCGGAAAGAGCAGGAGTGACAACATTGCTAATGTACTGGAGAATGTAAAAGAAATCGCTAATGCAGGTTCTAAAGAAATTATATTAACAGGGGTAAATCTGGGAGACTTTGGTGATAACGGGGAAAACTTTTTTCAATTGATTACTGCACTGGAGAAGGAGACTACTATCCCTAGATACAGAATCTCCTCCATAGAACCTAACCTACTAACTGATGAGATCATTAAGTTTGTAGCCTCCAGCCAGCGATTTATGCCACACTTTCATATACCGCTACAAAGTGGCAGTGATCGCATCTTAGGGCTGATGCGAAGACGTTACAAAAGAAAACTATATGCAGATAGAGTTAACCTGATCAAAACGTTATTACCACATGCTAGTATTGGTGTTGATGTAATAGTTGGATTTCCAGGTGAAACTGAAATGGATTTTCAAGAAACCTATTCTTTCCTTGAATCACTTCCCATTACTTACTTGCACGTGTTTACTTATTCAGAGCGTGATAACACGTTAGCAGCTACGATGCAAGAAAGCGTTACACACGCTACAAGACAAGCAAGGAATAAAAAATTAAGACAACTATCTTATCTGAAGCAAGAAAATTTTAATGCTCAATTTAGCGGTACTATCCGTCCTGTTCTTTTTGAAAAAGAAGAAAAAACATCGATGATGGAAGGATATACTGACAATTATATTAGAATAAAAACACCTTATAAAAAAGAGTGGGTCAATCAAATTATGGATTGGAAAATTTAAGTTTGACCTACCTTTGCGCCTCTTTGGAACGTTAGCTCAGTTGGTTTAGAGCACTACTTTGACAGAGTAGGGGTCACTGGTTCGAGTCCAGTACGTTCCACTTCCCTCACCACATTTTTTCAAAACTCGTTGCCCCAGGCAATGGTTCTTCCACCTGGAACATGGAGTTGGTTGGCCTTTTCAGTTGAAGTGGATCCCCGTCCCCAAATATTCTAGAGAGAAAGGCAAGCGGTGTTAGGAAAAAATAAAACAACAGGGATAAAATTACACGGGGGATGATCAAACTGAGCAACCAAGTTAGTTTCATCCATAAAAAATCAACCCCAACCATTGCCCGCTCACTAAACAACACAACTATAGACAAAATAATAGTGGCGTAGAAAAAAAACATGCTTGAAGTCCATTTCCACCCCACCAATAATGCCAAGATGATAACGATTATAGTTTGTACTTGTTGTCGGCTGGTGCGTTGAGTAGTCATCTTAAAAAAGTGTGTACACAAAAGGGGCAAGCGCACTGCTACCACCAAATACAATTAAAATTCCAAGAAGCAAAAGCACCAGTATAAGTGGCGCCAACCAAAACTTCTTTCGCTCTCGCATGAATAACCATAAGTCTTTTAAAAAATTCATATTGCGCTTTTAATCTTTTGCAAAATTAATCAACCATTTTTCTTTATTCGTATAATCGGGCTGTTCTTCCTTGATAAATAAATAATTATTGAGTACTAATATATCCATATCCGTACTCATAAAGCAGCGATAAGCATCAGCGGGAGTACAGACAATAGGCTCTCCCCTCACATTGAAACTAGTATTCACTAACACACCAACGCCCGTCTTAGATTTAAATGACTGCAACAAGTCATAAAATTTAGGATTTGTTGAAGGGTGAACTGTTTGCACTCTTGCTGAAAAATCCAGGTGAGTGATAGCCTGCAATTCACTACGGGAACAATATAGTCTTTCCCAAAGAGACAATTGTTGAAAATTCTCTGGCAATACTTTTCGATGTGCTTCCCGAAGGGGTGCTACTAGCAACATGTAGGGCGACTTTCCTTCCAACTCAAAAAGATGGGATGCATCCTCTGCTAACACCGCCGGCGCAAAAGGACGGAACCCTTCTCGATATTTAATTTTCAGGTTTAACTTTTTTTGCATCTCAGGATCTCTTGGATCCCCCAGGATGCTTCGATTCCCCAATGCACGGGGACCAAATTCCATTCGCCCTTGGAACCAGCCTACCACTTTCCCGTTAGCAAGCAAACTCGAAACTTGATCGTATAATGCCTGATTGGTGGCGTGGTAGTGATAAACCCCTTTCACTCGCTTGGCAACTAACTCCACCTCTTTATCGCTGTATGAAGGTCCTAAGTAACTGCCCGCCAGTTGGTCAGACTCGGATACATGAATTCTTTCCTGGCTAAAATACTGGTAGTAGATAGTTAACGCCGCACCAAGGGCTCCACCTGCGTCTCCCGCAGCAGGCTGTATATAGATATCTTCAAATATACCTGCACGTTGTAATTTTCCATTGGCCACACAATTAAGCGCAACACCGCCAGCCAAACAACAAAAGGTGGCACCCGTTAATCGCTTTGCTTCCGCCGCCATTTTCAAAACAATATCCTCCGTTACTTGCTGAATGGCCAACGCCAGGTTACAGTAAACCTGCAAAAGTTCTGCCTCAGGCTCCCGTCGTTTAATTCCAAATAATTTCTCCCATCGCTTTTCATGCACCATACGCAGGCCGGTAGCGTATTGAAAATAGTATTGATTTAACCAAATAGAACCATCTGAGTAAATGTGAATCAATTCTTTTTCAATCAACTCTTTGAATTGTGCAGTTTCCGCTGCCTGTGGATTACCATAAGGTGCAAGACCCATTAACTTGTACTCCCCAGAGTTGACGGTGAATCCCAAATAGTATGTGAAGGCGCTATAAAGTAGTCCTACGGAGTGAGGAAATTGTAAGGATCGAATTAAAGAGAGCGAAGCCCCATCTCCTATTCCAATTGAAGCCGTACTCCACTCACCTACTCCATCTATGGTCAATACTGCAGCCCTCTTATAAGGTGATGGGTAAAAAGCACTAGCCGCATGTGATAAATGATGAGGTGTAAAAAGAAGACGAATTTTGTTTTTCTGATAGGGTTCTACCTGACTAAGACCATCGTAGATTTTCTTCTTCAAAAAGAGTTTTTCGTCAAGCCATACAGGAATTGCCTTCAAAAAAGAGATTAATCCTTTTGGAGCAAATGCATAATAAGTCTGGAGTAAGCGCTCAAATTTGAGTAAGGGCTTGTCGTAAAATACAACTGCATCTAATTCATCAATAGATAACCCTCCCTCCTCCAGGCAATAGCGAATGGCCTGCAAGGGAAATTCGGAGGAATGCTTAATTCGGGTAAATCGCTCCTCTTGTGCTGCGGCTACAATCTTTCCATCCACAACCAATGCGGCAGCTGAATCGTGGTAAAAAGCAGAAATTCCGAGTATTTTATTCATGGGTGCTGCGGTAGCGTTCCTGCAATATACGCCGCGATCTGCTCTCCAAAAATACGATGGGTGGTAGCTGAGATATGCTGTTGCCCGTGTGGCACATGCGTATTACCAGCGCGTTTGAAAATTGGCTGATAGGGAGGGTAATGGTAAAAAGTATCTGTATTAGCAAAAAAATCCACCTCCATGTCTGGGGGAACAGAGGACTGGCCTTTGAAGGTGGGAATGTCCAAGACCACCAACTTGGCATATGACTTAGCGTGCTGGTACAGCCTTTTTAGCAAAAGCTTTTCAAGCTTCTTGTCGGCCTCACTAATTTGCTGCGTTCCTGTTGTTACCTTCTCAAATTCTGAAGAACTGCCCCTTTTTGAAGATAATGCTTTAAAATAATCCCAAATAGTATTAAAGGCAAAATTGTAGAGATACGAGTGCTCACTCAGCCAATGAACAAGCTGAAACTGATAAATAAAATTTTGAATTTTTATACCGGGTAAATGCTCCTTTTTTTCCAGCTTTAATGAATCGTTGGAGACACTAAAAAAACCTGCTTTTTGATTATCATCAAAATCATTTTCGAAAAAACCAAGTACAATATAATCAGGCTGGAACTTATATCCCTCCTGCTCTAGGAAAATCAATTGTTCACCTGTTCCTGTACCCGATAATCCAGCATTAATGACCGTTGCGTCAAAACCTTTTTTTCGGAGTTGCTGCTCTGTAATGGCAGCAAAGGTTTCAGATTGGTTGACTTCGTAACCAAACGTATGAGAATCCCCCAGTACAAGTACCCGCACCTCTCCAGGTCGCTTTGTATAAGGGATCACAATATCATTTCTGAATCCCTGATCATTTGTTTTGAAATGGAATACCCCATCTACACTTCGATGAGTAAACTCCATACTGGATCTCATTCTTCGTAAGTGAAATTCGCCATACCAGCGATCTGTGAAATAGCGGGGAAACAATACAATCTTATCTTGATATAGTGTTCGAATTAGGAGTTCGCCCAAAAACAAACCCAGGGCAGTACTGAGAAAGATTGCCAGGGCGGGAAAAACTATTTTTTTAAGCTTGGACGACATATTCAAATAAAAAAAGGGGTTACTTATATAACCCCTTGACTTTCACTGTGGGAGCTGACGGG
>CAZNUR010000022.1:0-18890 GCA_964576375.1 uncultured Chitinophaga sp. | reverse complement strand
ACCAGCGACCCTCTGATTAACAGTCAGATGCTCTAACCAACTGAGCTAAGGAGGAGTGTTTCTGTTGAAACGCCACCTTTAAGATGGAAATCTTTCAGGCGGGGGGCAAAAATAAGGAAAATCAGAATATTTAGACTCATTTTCGGAACCCGATATAAAGGCCATCTTCCCTCATTTCCAGTGCATAAACACGCATGTCATACCCCTGGCCGGTGCAATTTCGGCCATTGGCCAGGCAAAATTTATACTGGTGTAAGGGGCAAACAATATTTCCCCTTGCATCGAGATACCCATCCTTTAATGGGGCGCCAGCATGAGGACAAAGGGATTGGAAGGCAAAAAATTTTCCTTGGTATTGCGTAAGACAAATGGTTCGTTCGTTAACGGGAAGCGATAGGATGGGCGCTTGATCCCAAGGTAAACTATCAGGATTTTGAATTAGGAAATGCCAATCAACTTCCTTCGGTATAATCGACATGGGAGTAATATGCTGTTTTGTAGGGATAGCGCTGACTATATAGTTTTCTCACTTGATCAAGTAAGTTAGACCGCAGCGTATCAATCTCTCTTCTCTCTGTTGCAGAAATAAATACGCAGGCACCCAGCGTTTCATTCTCCCAACGTTTTTTTAAATCTCTCAAAATTGATTCTTTTACATCTTCCTCTAGCCATTGATCAAAGGTTTGTTTTTCATATACATCCATCTTGTTGAAGATCGTGACAGTAGGTTTATCAGCGCAGCCCAATTCTGCTAAGGTGGTGTTTACCACTTTCATCTGATCCTCATAGTTAGGATGTGAGATGTCTACTACATGTAACAGGATATCGCTTTCCTTTACTTCGTCAAGGGTACTCTTAAAACTTTCCACTAAGTGGTGGGGGAGCTTACGAATGAAGCCAACCGTATCACTCAACAGGAAGGGTGTGTTCTCAAATACTACTTTACTGGTTGTAGTATCCAGAGTGGCAAACAGTTTATTCTCTGCAAAAACATCTCGCTTGCTTAATATGTTCATCAACGTAGATTTCCCAACGTTCGTGTAGCCTACTAGTGCAACACGAATAAATTCTCCTCTTTCCTTTCGTTGGGTAAATGCTTGTTTATCGATTTCTGCCAGGCGTTTGCGTAAGAGTGAAATTTTATCACGCACAATACGTCGGTCTGTTTCAATCTCTGTTTCTCCCGGACCTCTTGTTCCAATTCCTCCTCCCAGCCGTTCCAAGTGTTTCCACATCCCTCGCAAGCGGGGTAATATATATTGATATTGTGCTAGCTCAACTTGGGCTTTAGCTTGTGCGGTTTTTGCACGACGCGCAAATATGTCCAGAATCAAATCACTTCTGTCTATTGTTTTTACTTGTAGCGCTTTCTCTATATTATTGATTTGAGCTCCACTTAGTTCGTCATCAAAAATTACTACGCGAATATCTTTTCCCTTGACATAGGTTGCAATTTCTTCGAGCTTACCCTTCCCAATAAATGTTTTACTGTCTGGATGGGGGAGCTTTTGCGTAAAAGTCTTCACTGTTACGGCACCTGCAGTGCTGGCCAGAAAGGCTAGCTCTGCTAAGTATTCATTGACTTGTGTTTCGGTTTGTTCTTTTTGAATAACGCCTACAAGAATGGCCCGCTCCTCTTTTTCAATCTTATTCCGCTTATCAATCATAGAAGAAACTCAAAGGCCACTCAGCATCAGGCCAATTGTAAAGGGTCTTGCAGTGGGTCCCACTCCATCTCGAAGAGTAGGGTTGAGCTGATAGCTACTAAACACCGAGAGATTACCATAACCTACGCGAAAAGTTCCTACAAATCGTGTTTTATTAAAATAGCGATTGCTGGATTCCTTGATGGTGAATTCATTAATGAGATTTCCGTTTCTATTTTGCCAATCTACATTACGTGTATGTGCATTTAGAAGTGCTCCTACTCGTACGCCCAAACCAATTTTTATGCCTTTTCCAGTTTCTGGGTTTGCACTGTATCGAAGCTCTAGGGGTACTTCTGCGTAGCTGGTGGCCAGTTTTGTTTTTTTATAGTGGTTGGTATCACGCACGTTAGTAAAGCGCATAGTACTGCCAATTTCTTTGATACCTACATTCACTTTTGAAAAGCGTAAATGGTCGCTTCCCACACCCACACCTGCACCTAAGCTCATTTTAGGATTACTCTTGAATGGGAAGTCAAACATGAAGTAGACATTAAAGCTCTTCGAAAATTTTCCCATGGCAATTGTGTCAGGAACCCCCGTCCAAGTTGTGTGTCCAAATTGTATCACTAAGTGATCATTGGGTCGATTGGAAAGATCGATTTTCTTTTTCCCGGAATTGCCCCCATTTTCTTGCGCAACCAGATTATTTACCACCGAGAGGGAGAGGAGTAGAAAAAAACAGACTTTTTTCATTATATTTAATTAATTGTAAATCAATACTTTACATATTGATTTTGCTATAATTTGTGGACCCTGTTGGGATCGAACCAACGACCCTCTGATTATGAGTCAGATGCTCTAACCGTCTGAGCTAAGGGTCCGGGAAGGCAAAAGTAATTAAAAGATGACAGACGCTTAATTTAGAGTATGCAGAATTCAATCAAGGTACTCAGTATAGTAATCATTTTTTATCTCACAGCCTGTCAATTGCCACAAACTTCCTCGGTTACTACCATTGGTATTGGCTCCTGTGCTAATCAAGATATTCCACAACCTCTATTAGGAATAGCAGCCAATTACAAACCTGATTATTTTATTTTCTTGGGGGACAATATATATGGTGATACAGATAACATGGATACGTTAAAGGCAAAGTATCAACGCTGGGGCGCACAACCTACTTTTCAGCAGTTAAAAAAAGTAACTCGCTTTTTTGCAACCTGGGACGATCATGACTTTGGCCGTAATGATGCGGGACGTCACTACCCTTATAAAAAAGAGTCCAAGGAGATTTTTCTTTCATTTTTTGAGGAACCAGATTCCAGCTCGCGTAGAAAGCATGAGGGGATCTATCATGTTGAGTATATAAAAAATAAGGGACGAACTATCCAGCTGATTTTATTAGACAATCGTACTTTTCGTGATGATGTAAGATTATTTGATAGTACAGCACCCACTCCTCGAGACAGCTACTTTTATGGGTTGGATTATAGCATACATCAAAATCCAGACAGTACTTTATTGGGAGAACAACAATGGAAATGGCTGGAGGAAGTGTTAAAAGCTCCGGCTGATCTTCGACTTGTTTGCAGTGGAACACAATTTGGTATTGAGTACAATGGGTATGAAGCGTGGGCTAATTACCCACATGAGCAGCAACGCTTTATTGATCTGATTAAAAAAACGCGTGCAAGTGGAGTTCTGTTTCTTACGGGTGATGTACATTATGGTGAGCTATCTAAGTTAAAGGTCCCTGGTCTATATCCTTTGTATGATTTTACATCCAGTGGTATTACCTCTACCTGGAGTTTTCCCACTCCTAATAGTAATCGCATCGAGGGCCCTTTAATGGATAATAATATTGGGCTAATTACTATTCGTTGGGAAAAAGATCCATTGATTGATCTACAGTTATTTGATGCCGCCAATAATAGCAGAGTGCAATATTCCATACGTTTGAGTGAGATATCCTTCAACTAATATGAAATCAGTAAAATTATTATCGGTTCTGTTAGCACTTCTATTTGTAGGAGGCTGCGTGACTACTCGAATAAAACCCTCTTCCATGCAATTTGCATCCAATAGTGTAATTGCCCATCGTGGGGCTTTTAAAAAAAATGGATTTCCAGAAAATTCAATTTCATCTTTACGGGAGGCCATACGGTTAGGATGTACCGGCTCGGAGTTTGATGTTCGAATGACGGCTGACCAAGTATTGGTTGTTAATCACGATCCGCATCACGGGGGATTGGATATTGAAACCTCAACGTATGCTCAACTCCGTTCGCATAAACTTTCAAATGGTGAGGAGCTCCCAACCTTGGAAACCTATTTGCGGGCAGGTCTCCAAGGTAATAAAGCTACCCGTTTAGTTTTGGAAATTAAGCCCTCACCCGCTGGTAAGGAAAGGGGGCAATTACTGGCGGAACGTGTCTGGGAACAAGTAAAGAAAAGCAATGCTAGTGCTTGGGTTGAGTATATAAGCTTTGATTTTGCTATCCTTACAAAACTTCTCGAATTGGATCCTGCCATAAAAACGCATTATCTAAATGGAGACAAATCACCCGCTGCCTTACAAGCTGCGGGTATCAAGGGGCTTGACTACAATTACAAAGTATACCAGCAAAATCCGCAATGGATTAACCAGGCTAAGGCGTTGGGGCTGGTGTTAAATGTATGGACAGTCAATGAGCCTGCTCAGTTAGATTGGTGTATTGCTCAAGGGTTCGATTTTATTACTACTAACGAACCGGAGTATCTGTTGGCAATCCCTGCTCGTTAGATTCAATATTATTTACATCAATTTGCATCAGATGATCAAACAGGTTTATTGATGAGGGAATTGCTAGTTTTTTTCGAAGTCTGTATCTGCTAATTTCAACTCCTCGAACCGATATATTCATTAGCTGCGCAATCTCTTTACTACTCAAGTTCATCCGTAGATAGATACATAGTTTTACCTCATTGGCTGTGAGTGTTGGATACGTTTTTTTTAGTGTAACTACAAAGTCGCTGTGTACTTTATCAAAGTGCTTGGCAAATGTTTCCCACTCTTGATCGATCTTATCGTCATCCGACACAGATTTAATTACTTTTTTAATTTCTTGTACAGCTGTTTTATCTTGTACATGTTTTAATACCTGTGCTAGTTCTTCTTTGATTTTAGCAAGTAGCTCTCCTTTTTTTACGAGGTGCATTGTAGAGGACGCTAATTCTGAATTCTTGAAGTTAATTTCAGATTCTAATTTTTCATTTTGCAATGCTACAATTTCGCTTTGTGCTTTATTACGCTCCAATTCATTTATATAAAGTAGTCTCTTGTTTTCCTCCTCCATTCTTTTTTGTTGTTTGCTGAATTTGATTTTCTGAAATTGGTACATGATTATAAGGAGGCCCGCAAAAAGAAAAATATATAATGCGTAAGCCCACGAGGTCCTGTACCAGGGTGGTAGTACTGTGAATTCAAAGCTGGAAATAGCAGATTCGCTACCAAGATTATTTCTTGCCTTTACCTCAAACACATAGTTTCCTTCTAGCAAATTTGTATACTCCTTGTCTGTACGCGAATTCCATGCTGACCAGTTTTTATCAAATCCTTTCAAGCGATAAGAGTATTCCAACTTTGATTCCTGTCCATATAGGATTGCGGCAAATCCAAATCGAATGGTTCTCCATTTATTGGGAATAGAAAGGTTCTCAGTATGAGTGTTTTTGCTCGCAAGCGCACCAAATCCACCGAATAGTAAGCTATCTGTTTGCCCTGTAACGCTAACTCTTCTGATTTCTACTTTTAGTGCTCTTTTGTTTTCCAAGTATTTTTTATAGTTAACATGGAATATGCCGCGTTCGGCACTAACAAAAACATTTTCCTCATTAATAGGAAGGATATTTTCAAACCCACTTAGAATTTTGTTGGATAACTCTGGCAAATAGGTTAGGGTATTCCCTTTTGTATCAATGACTCCGACCATTTTGTCTTGAACAAACCAATAGTTACCCCTTTTATCCTTTTTTATATATCGGATACCTTTTGTTCCAATTGTACGGGAGAGTTGGGAATAGGGCATAAACTGATCAGTAGTATAATCGTACTGCAGAATCCCCTTTTCGGTAGCCAATATTATTTCTTCCTCAAGTTTGAAAATGTGGTTATTAAGTAGACTTGGTACACCCTTGTCTTTTTCGTACTTAATTACTGTAGGTACGGGTGTTTGTTTACTGACTCTGTAAACGCCATGATATGGGTGAGATACCCATAAGTTTCCTCGTTCATCGGCAACCATATAGCGTGAGGATTCTTCAAAGTTTGGAATGTTTTTTACAAGGGTTGGCGAATTTACTGGTTGCTCTATGAGTGCAATTCCTTGGTAATTACCGATAGCTAACTTTTTATTTCCATCTATTTCTAATGGGATGAAATTCCAGTTTCCTGCAATCCGATTAAAATAGTTTGCTTTTCCGTTGGATACCCAAAATCCTCCTTCGTGATGTCCTGCAAATAGACGATTATCAATAACAGTTAGATTCCAAATTTGCCCTTCGCTATTTTCAATCTTTTTGAAATCGCTTATGACATAACTTAAATCATTAGTTTCTTTTAATGGAGCTACATACAGTCCTGTTGAGGAACCGATATATAATTGGTTATTGAATAAAGCTATTCCATATCCCGGTCCATCCTCTTGGCTGGGGGAAATATGTTTTATGGCACTGTTGTAGGCGATAAAGTCAATTCCATTATCAAGCCCAAGCCATAAGTTTTGTTGCTGATCGCAAAAAACACTTAACACATTACTTTGTTGTAGTCCTTCTTTTTTTGAAAAGTGTTGAATTATTTCTCCAAGCTTATCGATAATGTAGACTCCATCATTACTAGTCCCCAATGCAATTGTCCTTGAATTGATTAGTGTTGCTGCATAAATTCTATTACGAATGAAAAGTTTATTGTTTTTTGAAAGCTGTGGGCGAATACGATTATTAATCAGTTCAAAAATTCCATTTTTTAGTGTGGTGATTAGAAAGCTATCTTTTCCAATTCCTAGGATACCCGTAATGGGATCCTTCTTAGAAATAACATCGTTGGAGTCAACGGGAAGCCATTGATCTTTCTCGTAAGTCAATAGCCCTTTTTCAAAATCTTGTGCAAATAGTTTGTTCTGTGATAAACCTAAAAATGCCCATTCGCTATGGGGAGCATGTACTTTTATGCTAGAGTTTCTGAATTCAAAGAGTTTATTGCTACAACGAAAAAAAATACCTTTAGCATGAGATTCAATGTCCCATACATCCCCAAAGGAGCGGTCTTTTATCGGAATTTTTTCTATTAAGGAGGTATAAACCAATGTGCCCGATCTATCAGGGCTGAAATAACCCAGTTCCCCCTGCCCACCCACATATATGGTATCCTCTGCCACTATTTGGAGTGATCTTACAATTGTTTTATTTGGAAGAGGATGAAGCGTCCAATTGCTGCCGTCATAACTAAGCATCCCCTCGTTATTGGCTATATACATTACCCCTCGGCTATCTTGCCTGAAGTCCCAGTTTTGAAGCCCGGCTTTGTATTGAATTTTTTGAAAGTTGTTTATCTCAGGTAGGCCAATAGTGTTTTGTGCTTTACACAAATTGAAAATTGCTAGAGCAAGGATAGTTAGGTAGTATCTCATTCAAATACTGGTTGGTTGGATAAAGATAAATTAAATGATGTAGTACTGAGATATTTTAAGATTATTGAAAATCAATTACATATGAATTTTGATGTAGTAATGATGGGGTAAAATATTTTACAACGGCACAACTAAATAGGTACTTTGTATGTCTACATCTAGGCTAACTAAAACCTAATGCTTGTCGTATGAAACCAAAATTTACTTGGTGGGCCTCGCTAATGCTATGTCTTCTATTCAGCATCAACCTTTGGGCTCAAAACAAACCTATTTCTGGAAGAATTTTAAACAAGGCAACTGGCGAATCTGTAGCGGGTGCTACGGTTACAATCAAAGGAACCAATCAAAAAACGGCTACTGACGCTCGTGGAAGATTTACCATTTCTGGCTCTGCGGGGTCTGTATTGGTCATATCTCACGTAGGGATGAACCCCACCGAGTATGCATTGACCGGTGCGGTTTCCGACCTTACTATTCAACTTGAAGAGTCGGCTGAAACCACCCTTGCCGACGTGGTGGTCGTGGGTTATGGTACTCAGCGCTTGACTAAAGTATCCGGAGCAATTTCTACCGTAAAAGGATCTGATATAGAAAAACTCCGCCCTACTCGTATGGAAGAGGCGCTGCAAGGGCGTGCTTCCGGGGTTAACGTTATACAACCTGGAACTCCTGGAGCCAAACCTACTGTTTTGATCAGGGGGATTCCTTCTTTTTCAGGAACAGATCCTGTGGTTATTATAGATGGAGTACCACAAACATTAACTGACTTAAATTCTATTGCCCCTACCGATATTGAGTCTATCAACGTTTTAAAGGATGCGGCTACTTCTGCTATTTACGGAGTGCGCGGCGGAAACGGTGTAATTGTTGTAACCACTCGGTCAGGTCGCAAGTCCAATAAAACTGATATTACTGTGAATGCCAGTTATGGTATGCAGCAGGTAATAAATACAGTGGGGGTACTAAATGGTACAGAGTATGCTGCTATGATTAATGAAGGTAGCACTGTAGCGGGTGGTCCAGTGATTTTCCCCAACCTTTCCCAAATTGGTGTTGGTACCAATTGGCAGAATGAGGTTTTCAAAATGGCACCGCTTCAATCGCATACAATTTCTGCTCGTGGCGGTTCTGATCGAATGGGATATTTCCTATCTGCGGGATACACAAGTCAAGGGGGTATTGTTGGTGGCAACGAAAAATCCAGATTCAGTCGCGGAAACTTCACCGCCAACTTGACTTTTGATCTATCTTCAAAATTGAAGCTTTTAATGAACACAACGGGCGTAATCTTAGACGGACGCGGCGTTCAGGAAAATTCCTTTAATAGTATTCTTGGAAGTGCTTTAAATTTTGATCCAACTGTTGCTGTGCAGAATACAGTGGCAGGTACGCCGGGTCAATATGGTTTCAGTAATTTGTTACTTTCCGAAGTTTTTAATCCACTAACAAAGCTTGAGAATACCTATAATAAAAATATGGGTTCAAAGCTCTACGGTAAGTTTGAACTTCAGTATAAGCTTCTAAAAAATCTAACACTAAATTCCAGATTTGGCTATACCAAGTACGATGGTAATGCGAAAAGCTTTACGCCACTTGTTTTTTATGGACCTAATAATATAGACAACTCAATGAATGCTGACGGATCAGCAGTTGCGGGTCGTTTCAACAGTGTGGCACATGAGAAAGTGAGCAATTTCAATTATACCTGGGAGTCATTCGCTAATTACAACTTTAATGTTGGTACACAACATCATTTTGAAACAGTAGCTGGATTTGCTGTTGCAAGAGTATCTGGCAATGCGGCTGGCGCAACCCGTCAGGATGTTCCGTTCAACTCGTGGGAGTTTGCAGATTTTACGGCAGCCACAGGCAACAATACAGCAGCCAATACAAATGCGTTGAGTGGGTATTATTATCAGTATTTCCGTCGTAACCTCTCTTACTTTGGAAGACTGAACTACGACTTCGATAATAAATATTTAATATCCGGAACCATTCGTCGTGATGGGTCCTATGCTTTTGGTGTGAAGAATAAATTTGCCAATTTCATTTCTGGTTCTGCAGGTTGGGTCGTGAGTAACGAAAATTTCTTCAACTCCAAATTCATTAACTATTTAAAGATTCGTACCAGCTATGGTACCACTGGTAATGAGAATGTAGATCCTCAGTTTGTTGGTATCGTAAACGGAGGGCCTAGTTATGGTCCAACCGCTAATAGCAACGGTTACAATTTCAATAATGTATTTTATGCCGGAAGTACAGTAGGTTCTGCAGCAAATGATGCACTTCGTTGGGAAAAGCAAACTCAATTAAATGCTGGTTTTGATTTGAGCGTATTCAAAGGAGCCCTAAGTCTTTCTGCTGACTACTTCCAAAAAGAGGTGGATGGTTTGTTATTCACTCCTTCTGCTTCTCTTTATCTGGGAACTGTACCCATTCCAACTTCTAATATCGGTGCTACTAGAAGTACCGGTATAGATTTAACCTTGTCTTACAATCAAACTATTGCCAAGCGAGTAAAATTGGTTAATGCTTTCACTTTTACAACGGCTAAGAATGAGGTGACGGCTACCAACAGTGATGGTACGGCACGTATTATGGGTGGTTACTACTTTAATGGACAATCCCAAAGCGTAACTGTTTTTGAAAAAGGATTTACGCCAGGATACTTCTTTGGTTACAAGACTAACGGACTTTTCCAGAATCAAGCGGAAATAGCTGCGTCTGCTTCACAGCCCGGCGCTGTTCCTGGGGATATTCGATTTGTAGACTTGAATAAAGATGGGGTAATCAATGCACAGGATATGACACAAATTGGTGATCCCTTCCCAGACTTTACATTAGGTTGGAATTTATCAATGGAGTGGGGTAAGTTTGATTTTACCGCTTTTACTTATGCATCAGTTGGTAATGATGTGTATCGTGCTTATGAGCGTAATGCAAACTACACCAATAAAGACCGTAGTGTACTGGCTAGATGGACTGGAGAGGGAACTACTAATGATGCACGTAATCCACGTTACTCATTCGTAGATGCAAATAGTAATATTCGCGTATCAGATCGGTATGTGGAAGATGGTTCTTTCATCAAAATCAAGAACATACAAATGGGCTATACATTGCCAGCTCGTTCAAAAAATGCATGGTTCTCCTCATTCCGCGTATATGGTCAAGTCCGTAATGCATTCGTATTTACAAAGTATACTGGATTTGATCCCGAAATCTCTGGTGGAATACTTGATACAGGGGTAGACAGAGGGTCTTATCCACAAGCTCGCACGTTCACCCTGGGTGTAGACATTAAACTTTAATCAACTTAAATGATTGCGAATATGAAACCAACTACATTAAAACCGCTTAGCTTCCTATTTGGAGTGGTGCTATTGTTTTCTTCTTGCACCAAATGGGTTGATTACAATCCTCGTGAGGACTTCAGAATTACGGAGTTAGATTATCTGCGCTCGGAATCTGATTACCGGACCATGGCGGTGAGTGCATATACACCATTGCAATGGTTAAATCAGGCTGTGCCCGTTGGAGACATTGCATCTGATAATGCTGTAAGTGGCGGGGAAAATGCATCTGACGTACTTTCTCTACAACAGATTGATGACATGACACACACACCCGTCAACGTTACATTGACCGAATTATGGCAAGCTGCGTACGAGGGTATTAACAGAGCTAATTACTTACATCAGTATAAGGAAAAAAATCCTGCTGGTAACACAGTTACTTTCGCGGGTAAAGATGCATTATATGGTGAAGTTTATTTCCTGCGTGCTTATTACTATTTCCACCTAGTGAAGTTTTTTGGCGATGTTCCGCTTTTCACAGAAAAGCGTCTTGCATTGAGTGAGTCTGCCACGCTTCAACGTAGTCCCAAAGCTGATGTGTATGCTCAAATTGAAAGAGACTTAAATGCTGCCATTACAGCATTACCTGCTATTCAAGTTCAAAAAGGACGTATCACTAAATACGCGGCACAGGCCCTTCTTGGGAAAGTACTTTTATATCAAAGAAAATTTGATGCAGCCGCTCCTGTTTTAGAAAGTATAATTACTTCAAATGCATTTCGCTTAGTAGATGATTTTGGTTCAATGTTTCTAGAGTCTGGTGAAAATGGGCCAGAGTCTATTTTTGAAATTCAGTACACCAACACCTCTCCCTATTACAATTGGGGTGCTGTAACGCGTGGTCAAGGTAACTATGCTGTTCAACAGTGTGGTATCAGAGGATTAAATGGATCTGCTGCAATGCCCTATGCTGCCGGATGGAGCACTAATCTTCCTACACAGGATTTGGCAAATGCCTATGAGGCAGGTGACCAACGTAAGGCTGTAACTGTATTAGATATTGAGGCTTATAAAAATGCGAATCCTTCTTTTGGTATTACATATCAGGTAGCTCCTTACAAAAACACAGGCTTGTACAACCAGAAGTACTTGCCTAGAAAAGGACAAACGTCCGGGCAGATTGAATTGAACTATTTGAATAATTTCCGAATTATTCGATATGCAGATGTATTGCTGATGGCTGCAGAAGCTTTTAACAGAGCCACAACGCCGAATGATACTAAAGCACAGACTTATTTGAATTTAGTTCGTCAGCGGGCTTTTCGTGATAATCTGCATAATATCACAGCTACAGGAACTACCTTGTACCAGGCTATACTGGCTGAGCGTCGTTTGGAGTTAGCAATGGAGGGCGACCGCTTTTTTGATTTGGTCAGGACAGGACAGGCTGCTGCTAAAATTGCTCGATTTACGGCCAATAAGCACGAAGTATTTCCAATTCCTCAACAGGAAGTACTTATCTCTAATCTAACTCAAAATGCCGGCTATTAATAGCTAATAAAAAAGTTAACTATGAAAAAGATAAACATTCTTGTCAACTGGTTAATGGGTGTCCTTTTATTGGTCGCTTGTACCAAAACAGAATTTACAGATACGTCTTTTGTGGATCGTGGTGAAGCGCCATCAGGTCTCTCTGCCATGTTTGATATTACGCAGGATAATACCGGATTAGTTACAATAACTCCCAACGGTGTTGGAGCTGTTACTTATGACGTTTTTTACGGGGATGGAAATAATACGCCTGCCAAGGTAGTAGCGGGTAAAAATACTACTCGTGTGTATCAGGAAGGTGTGTATCCTGTAAAGGTTGTAGGATATTCAGTAAGTGGTAAAAAAACTGAAGCTACACAACAGTTGACTGTAACTTTCCGTGCGCCAGAAAATCTGGAAGTATCAGTAACAGTGGATCCAACTAATAATTATAAAGTAAATGTCAGCGCTACTGCACTTTATGAAACTAATTTCAAAGTATATTTTGGGACAAGTCCTACCGAAACACCTATCACATTCCTGGAGGGTCAAACAGTGAGCAATGTGTATGCTGCTACAGGTACTTATCAGGTTAGGGTTGTTGCTTTCAGTGGCGGGGCTGCTACTACACAACGTATAGTTCCAGTAACTATCGTAGATCCAATTTTACTACCCTTGACATTTGAATCTCCTACCATAAATTATAACTGGTTCAATTTTGATGGTGGAAATGTAACCGTGATTTCTAATCCTCAGTCTAACGGGATTAATACCAGTGGTAAGGTTGCCAGAATGGTAAAGAATGCTGGACAACCCTGGGGAGGAAGTTTTCTGACTTTGAGCAGTAACATTGATTTCTCTGCCAACAAGATTTTCCGGATGAAAGTTTATTCTCCTCGTGTAGGAGCTAAAGTTTTATTCAAGGTTGAAAATTCAGCAAACCCTGGACAGAATTTTGAAAAAGAAGTGTTGACTACCCGCGCCAATGCTTGGGAAGATTTAGTGATTGATTACCGCGCCATCAACGTTGCAAATAGCTATAATCGTATCGTATTAATCTTTGATAACGGTACAATGGGCGATGGCTCTGCAAACTTTACCTGGTTATTTGATGACATCCGACTAGTTAATACATTGCCATTAGAACTTCCTCTTGATTTTGAAGCCGGGGCCTCAACTTATCCTTGGTTTAACTTTGATGGAGGAAATGCAACAGTTATCGCTAATCCAGTTTCTGGAGGTATCAATACCAGCGCTAATGTAGGTAGAATGGTAAAGAGTGCAGGTCAAGTTTGGGGAGGCAGCTTCCTTACCTTAAGTTCTCCAATGAACTTTTCAACAAACAAGGTATTCCGGATGAAGGTATACTCACCTCGCGTTGGCGCAAAGGTGTTGTTGAAGGTTGAAAATTCTGCAAACCCTGGACAGAATTATGAAAAGGAAGTAACTACTAGTATTGCAAACGCCTGGGAAGATTTAGTATTTGATTATTCTGGTATCAATGCTTCCAATACATACGATCGCATTGTGTTGATTTTTGAACTGGGTAGTATGGGTGACGGTTCTGCAAACTTTACGTTCTATTTTGATGACATTCGTTTGACTAATACTTTCCCGTTGCAGCTCCCTTTGAATTTTGAGTATCCTATCACATACAATTGGTTTGATTTTGATGGCGGAAATGCAACGGTAGTGGCTAATCCATCCGTGGCTGGAATTAATCCCAGTGCTAAAGTGGTGAAAATGGTCAAGAATGCAGGTCAGGTATGGGGTGGAAGTTTCTTGACGCTTAATGGGCCTATCAACTTTGCATTATCTCGTGCTTTGAGAATGAAAGTATATTCTCCACGCGCCGGTGCTAAAGTGTTATTAAAAGTTGAAAATTCAGCAAACCCTGGTCAAAACTTTGAACGCGAGGTGGTAATCCCCAACGGAAACGCTTGGCAGGAGCTCAGCTTTGATTTTACCGGTATCAATACGGCTAACTCGTATGATCGTGTAGTTATCATTTTTGATCTGGGAGTAATGGGAGATGGTTCACCCAACTTCACGTATTACTTTGATGACATTCGACTCAACTAATCTTAAAAAATACTTGCTATGCAATCTATGAATAAACTAATCGCGCTTTTATTGGTGTTGACTGCAACACTGACTGCGTGTAAAAAACAAGAGTATAGTTTCGGCGACCTGGTTAATCCATCTGGTTTGACGCTCACAACGGCAGTTGTAGGAGTCGATGCCAATAATCCTAACGGAAACGGATCTGGGCAGGTTACTATCACTGCTAGAGCAACAGGAGCTCTCACATATCAAATTGATTTTGGTGACGGAATCAAGCAAGTAGTTCCCTCTGGTACCTTAACGTATAAATACAATAACCCTGGTACAAACACCTATACAGTTACTGTAAATGCTGTAGGTACTGGCGGTTCACTTTCCACAATTAGTAAGCGTATAACTGTATTTGTTGCATTCCAGATTCCTACTGCTATCGTATCTGCTATGACAGGTTCAGGTTCAAAAGTCTGGGTAACTGATAAAGAAGCTCCTGGACATTTTGGAGTGGGGCCAAACAATGAATTTTCTCCAATTTGGTATGCGGCAGTTCCAAATACACGAGAAGCATGTGCATATGATGATGAAATTACTTTTTCAAAAGACGCAAATGGTCGAGTGTTTATGAATGTCGATAATAAAGGTGCTTCATTCTCTATTGGTGCTTCTACTGGCTTTTATGGATTTAGTGGAGGTGATGGATGTTATCCAATGTCTACAGGTGGTAATAAGCAACTAATCTTTATGAATGCTACATCTGGTTCTAGCGCCTCTGTTTCAACTCAGATTCAATTCACAGTACCTGGCAATGGTATTATTAATTTTGGAACAGGGGGTGTTACATATGAGATCCTCTCCATTACGCCAACCAGCATACATTTACGTAATATTGGAGCTGATAATAATTCCTGGTACCAAAAGCTAAAGCCAAAGCCTTGATCTGTGTTTCGAAATCTTTTGTTTGCATGTAGCATTCTGTTATTCACTATGGCGTCTTGTGGTAAGGAGAAAACACCTACACCCGCAGGTCCACCAACCAATTTGGCACTAACTGTTACTGTTAGTACAGATAATAGTGGTACAGTGCAGTTTAAAGCAACTGCTACGAATGCTGTCTCGTATGATTTTGACCTGGGAAATGGTGTTTTCCGTACGGTAGTTGATGGCAATCTAACCTACCGATATAACGCTTCAGGCACTTATGATATTAATGTAATTGCTAAAAGTGCAAGTGGTCAAACTACATCAATTCGCAGATCTATCACGGTTGCTGTAGCACGTTCATTGATTTGGGCCGATGAGTTTGATGTGCCAGGTGCACCCGATCCTGCCAAGTGGGGTTACGATATTGGTGCAGGGGGTTGGGGAAATGCTGAGCTACAGTATTACACTAACCGACTTCAGAATGCTACTGTATCTAATGGCACTTTAAAAATTACTGCTATCAGAGAAAATTTTTCAGGTAGTCCATTTACATCAGCTCGACTTTTGTCCCGCAACAAGTTTTCATTTAAGTATGGTCGTGTTGATGTTCGTGCAAAGTTGCCTGTTGGTGCAGGTACATGGCCAGCTATTTGGATGCTTGGAAATAATATTGGCACAGTTGGATGGCCCGCCTGTGGCGAAATTGATATAATGGAACATCGGGGGAATGATCCTAATCGCATACATGGGACTGTTCATTATACAGGTAATTCTGGTGGTGGAGGGATTGGCGGTACGGTGTTGAGCTCAAATGTTTCATCAGTTTTTAGAGTTTACAGCATTGACTGGACAGATCAGTATATCAAGTTTATGGTGGATGATGCGGTATATTTTACATTCCCTAATGGCTCTTCACTTCCTTTCAATCAACCTTTCTTTTTGCTGCTCAACATCGCGATGGGTGGAAATTTTGGGGGTACGGTGGATCCTGCTTTTACCAGCTCTGTGATGGAAATTGATTATGTACGTGTCTATAATTAAGATGTTATGTGGGATATGAAGAAATATTGGTCGATTGTTTGTGCTTTTGCTTCTCTATTGCTTATGGACTCTTCTGCAGCTGCACAGACCGCCTTTAAAAAATTAGTATGGGCAGATGAATTTTCTTATCAAGGTCTTCCAGATTCTACGCGATGGAGTTATGACAAAGGAAGAGGTTGTCCAGTAAATTGTGGGTGGGGAAATCAAGAGGCACAATTTTATACCTGGGAAAGAAAAAAGAACGCACGTGTAGAAAATGGAAACCTGGTCTTAGAAGCGCATTTAGAAAACTGGGAAGATGCTCGCTATACCTCTACTCGATTAGTAAGTAAAAATAAGGGTGACTGGAAGTACGGTAGAATAGAAGTTCGTGCAAAATTACCCAAGGGCACAGGCATATGGCCAGCTATTTGGATGTTGCCAACAGATAACCAATATGGTATTTGGCCTAAAAGTGGTGAGATAGATATTATGGAGTTTGTTGGATACCATCCTGATTCTGTTTTTGGTACGGTACACACAGAGGCGTACAACGGAATGCGTGGTACACAAAAAGTAAAAGGCATAACACTCAATTCGCTTTCCACCTCATTTCATACGTATGCAATTGAATGGGACGAAAAGTCTATTTCTTTTTACGTTGACAAGCAGCGAATCAATTATTTCGAGAATGATGGAAAAGGGTCCGCTACCTGGCCCTATGATCAACGGTTTCATCTTATCCTGAATATAGCTGTGGGTGGAACCTGGGGCGGTAAATATGGAATTGATAACTCAATATTTCCGCAACAAATGTTAATCGATTACGTGCGTGTGTATCAATAAAAAGTAAGTATGAATCTTTTTCGCTCGATGCTGTTTGTGTTGACAGCACTTCCTACTATCCTCTTTGCACAATCTTCTTTACTTGATAAAAAAGTTGATTCTGTTTTACGTTTGATGACACTTGAGGAAAAAGTCGGTCAGCTAAATCAACTTAGTAGTGATTTTGTTGCTACAGGTCCTATTACAAAAGATGGTGACAAGCAGGATCGTGTTCGTCAGGGAAAGGTTGGTTCCTACTTAAATGTTACGGGTGCAGTTCGTACTCGTTCTCTACAAGAAATTGCCATGCAATCCCGCTTACGAATCCCCTTGTTATTTGCACAGGATGTTGTTCATGGGTACCGCACTATTTTTCCGATTCCATTGGCAGAAGCGGCCAGTTGGGACATCCCTGCAATAGAGCAAACGGCAAGAATAGCGGCTGTAGAAGCAGCAGCTTCGGGTATTCATTGGACTTTTGCTCCAATGGTTGATATTGCTCGCGATCCCAGATGGGGGCGTGTTATGGAAGGTGCCGGTGAGGACAGTTACCTTGGTAGTCGAATTGCTGCTGCTCGTGTAAAAGGTTTTCAGGGAAATGGAATTGGAAATACAGATGCTGTGATGGCTTGTGCAAAACACTTTGCTGCTTATGGTGCAGCGGAGGGTGGACGCGATTACAACACCGTTGACATGAGTGTTCGGAAACTTTATGAGGTATATCTTCCTCCATTCAAGGCAGCAAAAGAGGCGGGGGCTGCTTCTTTTATGAACTCTTTCAATGATCTAAATGGAGTGCCTGCTACCGGTAGTTCTTTTTTGCAACGCAAAATTCTGAAAGGGGATTGGGGTTTCAAAGGAATTGTGGTGAGTGATTGGGGGAGTGTGGGTGAGATGGTCAACCATGGATACGCAGCAGATCTAAAAGATGCAGCGCGTATAGCTATGAATGCCGGATCTGATATCGATATGGAAAGTCGTGCCTATGTGGCGCATTTAGCAGATTTAATAAAAGAAAAAAAAATCGATACGGTTCATCTTAATGATGCCGTTAAGCGGGTATTGTATAAAAAATTTGAGTTGGGTTTATTTGACAACCCTTTTCGTTTTTCTGATGAACAAAGAGAGCAGGCTGTTTGGAATAATCCAAGTCACTTACAAATTGCAAGAGAGATGGCTCGCAAGAGCATTGTGTTGTTAAAGAATGAGCAAGTATCCACCAATAATAGACCGCTATTGCCCATACAACAAGGAGGTAATAAAAAGATTGCACTGATTGGTCCATTAGTAAAAGCAATTGGTGAGAATAATGGATTTTGGAGTTATAGCTGGCCTGACGACTCGACCAGAGTGGTTTCTCTATGGCAGGGATTTGTCAATAAATTGGGAACCTCAAATTTGTTGTCTTATGCCAAGGGATGCGAAATTACTGGCGCGGATACATCAGGATTTGCTGTTGCTCGAAAAACTGCACGTGCAGCAGACCTGATTATATTAAGTATTGGCGAGTCTGCAACGATGTCTGGTGAAGCAAAAAGCAGAAGTCAGTTGCAATTGCCAGGTATGCAGGAGCAGTTAGTCAAGGAAATGGTAGCAACGGGGAAGCCGGTAATTGTGCTGATAAGTGCCGGTCGTCCTTTAGTTTTCAATTGGATCGCAGATCATGTGCCAGCCATTGTTTATACTTGGTGGTTGGGCACGCAGGCAGGCAATGCAATTGCCGACGTATTGTTTGGAGATTATAATCCATCAGGAAAATTGCCAATTACTTTTCCGCGAAGCGAGGGACAGATCCCTATCTACTATAATTATTTAAACACTGGTCGTCCATTTAAAAATGATGCTGATTATAATTATGTAACAGCCTATACCGACCTGCCTAATAGTCCTCGATATGTATTTGGACATGGCCTGAGTTATAC
>CAZNUR010000021.1:23081-25021 GCA_964576375.1 uncultured Chitinophaga sp. | reverse complement strand
AGTTCTCTACTTGGTTATCACCTTCAGTGATGGAGAAGTTCCAAACGCCAAAAGCAGTAACACCATTTGTGGTAACATTGATCCAATCCTCACCACGCACATCTTGATAAACTAATGCGCGACCACCTAAGAATTGACCACTCTTGATGGCAGAGTACACACCAAACACCTGCTGCGAAATACGCTGCGGTGAAGAAAAGGCAGTGGCATCAGACAAAGAAGTTTGAGGAATAGGACTCAAGTTCTCTTTCTTACATCCAGTGCCCACAATTGCTAACAGCAACATTGCTGATAGCAGGGGACGAAATTGTATTGTAATACGTTTCATAGTAATTCAGTTTTATTGATTAGAATCCTACGTTAATACCAAAGGTTAATGTACGAGCTTGTCCAACTGTGTTACGATCTACACCTGGAGTCAAAGCCGTATTTCCGTTAACAGAAATCTCTGGGTCGATACCAGGGTATGATGTAATAATGAAAGGGTTTAACAACTGAGTGTACAAACGAACACTAGACAAATTAGCTTTTTGAGCTACTTTGTTAGGAAGCGTGTAACCCACTGCTATGCTACGCACGCGCAAGAAATCACCTTTGAATAAATTCTGATCAATGGGGAAAGCAGAACCATTGGAAATATTATCGCCGTACACAATGCGAGGGATGTTGGTAACGTCACCCGCTTTAGTCCAACGATTTTTAACTTCCTGGAAGTTATTCCAGAAACGCTGGTCTAACATACCAGCACGAGATCCAAAGTATACATAGTTACCAATGCTGTAGAAGGCATCAATAGTCAAATCAAGTCCTTTGTAGTAAAAGTTGTTGATAAAACCACCATACGCCTTTGGTAAGGCACTACCAGCAAAAGCACCATCAGAGGCAATTCCAATGGCTGGAGAGTTTGATCCATCAGCAAACTGATAACGGCTTGCGATGGGGCGAGCAAAATTGAAAAACACCTGCTGACCAGCGCGGTTGATGAAGATACGCTGACCAGTTTGTGGATCTACACCACCGGTGCGAACTACATAGAAAGAACCAATGGGCTGTCCAACAACAGTGAGATTAGCACGCTCTAACTGTGTAGTACCAATAATTTCAGGTACACCTGGAGCCAATGCAGTTACTTCGTTTTTCTGAGTAGTGATGTTAAAGCTGGTGTTCCAAGTGAAATCCTTTTTCTCGATAACCTTTGCATTCAACGTAAACTCGATACCACGGTTGTACATGCTAGCAGAGTTAGCTTGAATAGAGTTACCAGGTACTCCCATACTAGACGGAAGCGGACGATCAATAATCAAATCAGAAAGATCTGTATTGTAATAGCTTATCTCACCACTGATACGATCATTTAACGCACTAAATTGAAAACCTACATCAAATTTTGTACTGGTTTCCCAAGATAAATCCTGGTTACCTGCCTGGCTAAAGAATAGTGTTGGATAGCCGAGACCATATTGGAAAGAACCAAAGGTGGAAAGGCTGGCAAAATTTCCAACCGCAGCCAGGTTACCCACTTGACCATAGCTACCACGAAGACGGAGTGTATTGAATACTTTCTTCAAGCCACTGAAAAAGCTTTCATCAGAAATATTCCAACCTCCGGACACACCAAAGAAGTTACCCCACTTCTTGCCTTCAGCAAATGCAGAGTATCCGTCACGACGTCCAGTCAATGCAAGGAAATAACGGTTTTTGTAATTGTAGTTAACACGGCTGAAGAAAGACAATAAGTAGTTTTCAGTCAGCACGTTTCCTGTTGGGTTGTTATTGATGGTAAAGCTACCTTGATATTCGTTGTAGAATTCATCAGTCAAACCACTTCTGGAAGCTCCCCAACGGTCAACAATTGTTTTTTGCTCTTCAGAACCCAGCGTAACATTCAAATTGTGGTTACGCTTGATTGTTTTATTATAGGTGATGAAATTCTGGAAGTT
>CAZNUR010000021.1:16648-22981 GCA_964576375.1 uncultured Chitinophaga sp. | reverse complement strand
CCAACAGACAACCAGTTATTTACTTTCTGGTCCACATTCATGCGCATCTGCATACGCTCAAATGTGTTAGTTTGAATCATACCTTCCTGATTCGTGTAGTTGGTACTGAAAAAATAACGAGTTCCTGCGTTTGCGCCAGAAACACTCAAGTTGTGGTTTTGCTGGAATCCAGTTTGATAAACCTCGTCATTCCAGCGTGTATCAACTGGTTTTCCATTGATAGTATCCATGAAAAAGAGCGGAGAACCAGGCGTATGACCAGTAAATACAGGAGCATTCAAATTCCTTACCGCTTCGTTCTTGATATCTACATAATCTTTTGCGTTCAATACATCATACAAACGAAAAGGCTTAGTCCAACCAACCCATGTATCGTAGTTTACTTTTGCTTTGCCTGATTTTCCTTTTTTGGTGGTGATTAACATAACACCATTGGCAGCACGGCTACCATAGATGGCAGCAGCGGCAGCATCTTTCAATATTTGAATATCCTCAATATCAGCAGGGTTCAGATTACCCAAGGCATTGTTGGCGCTTAAGTTGGTACTAATATCACCTGTGAATGCGGGTACACCATCAATTAATACAAGAGGGAAGGAAGAACCTTGAATAGAATTCACACCACGGATGCGCACCACGGGAGGATTACCCAATACTCCGTTTGGTAGTGTTACATTCAATCCAGCAGCCTTACCACTAAGTGCCTGTTCAAAAGTTTGCACAGGAACATTTTTGATCTTGTCTGCTCCAATGGTAGCAATGGAGGAGGTTACATCACGGCGGCGCTGTGTACCAAAACCAACCACAACAACTTCCTGCATGGCTTTGTCTTCACTCAATAATTGCACGTTGATGGTAGTTTTTCCATCAATGGCAACTTCTTTTGTGGAGAAGTTTACGTAAGAAAAAACAAGAGTTTTGGCTTTTTCAGGTGCACTGATTTGGAAGGATCCATCCTCCCGAGTAGTGGTACCTGTAGCCACTCCTTTTACTAACACAGAAACTCCCGCTAATGGTGAGCCTGTGCTTTCGTCCGTTACCTTACCGGTAAGGACTTTGCTCTGGGCGAGCAAAACAGAGCCGCTCCATAATAAAGCGACAAAAAGAAAGACTAACTGTCTCATACGCGACTGTTTAAAAATTTAATAATTAAATAATGGAAAAATTCAACAAACTGAATTTCAGCCACTTATCCAAACAAACTTACGAATGTTTGGTTTACGAAAAGGCATCAAAAGGCCAAAAAAGGCTGCAAATTGATTAATAAATATTTTTAAAAACTACACAGATTAACGAATGTGCACTTTACCCTCAATTAATCTTTTTCCGGAAGCATCGCCAACTACCACAAAATAAATCCCTCTCGCAGCACTTCTCAAATCAACGGGCAGTAAAGTGTAGGGTCCGTTGATGGAGAAAAACTCCTGATAAACACGCGCGCCTTTGCTATCGTATATCACCAACTGACGATTTGCTGCAGCTCCTCCTGAGTTGTAATAGGATACAGTAAAATTTCCATCATTAGGGGAAGGAAAAATAAAAAGCCGATCACTTGCAGAAGCGGTGATGGTTACACTCGGAGAAAGTGCCGAACAAAATAAACCACTCGGCCAAGTTTCACGCACCCCTACTTGATAGATTCCCAAATTTTCAACAGTTGCTGTAACTGTGCTCCCAGTACCTGGCGAATAAGGCTGTCCACCTAATGTCCAGTTAGTACTAATAACACCTCCTGTGGAACCACTAGGTGTTGCCGTTAATGTAGTGCTTTGGCCCGGGAGTAGTGAATTATTTGGTGCAGCTGTCAGACTCACTGTTGGGTTAGCACGAACTGATAGTTGAGCAACAGCGCTGGTTTCCCGTTGAGGACAAGTTGCATTAGAGACAATACAACGATAACGATTCCCATTAAAGGAAAGAGGTAGATTGACAAATTGAAGAACGGGACTCAAAGTAGAAGGTAAACTAGTCCAGGTAGTTCCTCCGTTAGTGCTTTGTTGCCAATCATAACTAACAGTAGCTACACTTGAAACTGCAATAATAAAACTAGCACCACTACCTGCACATACTTCAGCGCTGGAAGGCGATCGATTAATTACAGCCGGTGCATGAATGGTCAATGTTGCTGCATTGGTAGAAATCGGAGATTGACAAATACCTGTTACAACACACCTGTAAGTATATCCACTCCAAGCCACGGGAGGAGTAGTGACAGAAAGCTGTGATGTGGTTGCGCCAGCATAAGCACCTCCATTTGATAAGTTATTAAATCCAGTACCCGTGTTCACCTGCCATTGAAATTGCACACCAGTACCAATGGCATCCGTTGTAATAAATGTGCTGGTTCCTAAACAAATCGTTTGCGAAACTGGCTGTGAGATGACTTGGGTAAGTGTATTAACAGTTAATGTAGCAACATTCGAAGACACCGCAGTAGGACATGTGCTTGTTGATACTAAACAACGATATTGAGAACCTGACATAGTTGTAACGATACTGGAAATCATCAATGTAGCGGTAGTGACTCCATTAAAGCCTCCCCCATTGCCAATATTAGTCCACACACCACCTATATTCACCTGCCATTGATAGAGCAAATTTGTTCCACTGGCGGCAACAGTGAGATTGATCATGGCGCCCTCACAAACGGTCTGAGAAATAGGGTGTGTAGTAATGGTGGGTGAAGTACCCACGGTAAGCAACCCACAATTAGAAGTTAATGAGGCTACACATGGAGCAGATACTACGCAACGATACCCAGTATTATTTTGAGAAACAACAGCAGCACCTAAATTAAGTGTAGCGGCGGTTGCCCCACTAATATCTTGCCAAGGACCACTACATCCGTTCAAACTTTGTTGCCATTGGTAAGTAAGTGAATTACCCGTTGCCACTACTGAGTACGAGGCTGCAGCACCTACACATACAGCTTGTGCAGCCGGCTGGCTAGTAATTGTAATTGCCGGCGGTGCTGTGATCGTAAAAGTGAGTGTCACATTTTGGGAGCTAACTCCAGCAGCAGTACCAGTCACGGTAATAGTATAACTGCCGGGAGCTAATGTATTAGTTCCCGTGAGTGTAACAGTAGTGCTGGTTCCTACAGTCAAAGGGTTGCTGCTAAAAGAAACTGTGGTTCCTGCTGGAGCGCCAGTAGCTGATAGAGAAATGGCGCCATTAAAGCCCCCTGATGCAATGGTTGCTAATTGAATACTCATACTAGCAGGTGCAGGACAAGCTACCACAGCAGCAGCAGGATTCGTAAAAGAAAATCCAGGTGTAGTAACACCTGTACCACCAGTAGGTGTGATATTTTGAGCATACGCTCGCTGCACTCCATTGCGAGTCTCCGCCCACACTCCCACAGCTTGGCTATTACTTAAGGCACTAAATCCATAACGACCTTTAGGTGAACCTGCACTAGCGGTTGTAGAACTTAGCTCAACACGATTACCTGCCCACACAAATCCACCATTTCCATCTAAACGAGTAGCATAAATTTTATAATTCGCGTCATAGCTCATAAATACTGGCGCATCATTGACTAATGCAACTTCGCCGGCTTGTGTATCAAAGGATGCACTAATGGGATATATGTTTAATGCATTATCAGACAATAATCTTGCACCAGTTTGCTTGTTGAATTTCTGCACGTAAATACCATACTGACTTTGTAAAGTATTACTGAAGGAGCAAACTGACCAAACAAAAGACGAACCGGGATCTGTTGCAATATTGGTCATTTGCTGATAGGGATCGGAACCACCGGTAGCAGTGCTAAAATTAGATCCATTACCACCGTATGGAAGCGTTCCATTAGGATTGATTCGATGTAACCAAGAATTAAATCTACTTCCCATTGCGCTGTAGTATCCACAATAAGTAGTGTCGGCCTCAGCAAGAACAGAGTAATAGCGTGCACCTGAGGTTGTTTCTGTTGACAATTGAAGCGCTGAAGCCCAACTAGCCACACCACTGCTGTTGTAACGTTGTGCGTAAAGTGTGGTAGCAATACCAAACCCTCTTCGCTGAAAAACTAAGGTGAAAAATCCATTTAGGTTAGCGACCACCTGACCCCGAGTTGTGTTGGAGGTACCCACTTGTATAGTTACGGGAGTGCTCCAAGCTGCTGCACCGCTCGTATTAATCTTTTGTAATTGCAATGTATTTGTAGTGGCCTCATTCCATGCTACTACGGTTTCACCATTGCTCAACACAGCAGGATATGGAGCAAGACCTTGTCCTAAAATCACGCCATTACTATTCCATAAATGAGTACCAGTCTGTGAAATCTTATAGACAACTGCATTCAGTTGACCACTGCGTTGGTCTTGATAAGCTACAATCAAATTATCGCTCGCATCTTTACAAATGTTAAAAACAAAGGTGGCTGTTCCCGATGGCTTGTTATCAATTAAAACACCATCTGGACCCAACAGCTTTGTACCGTCTACATCCAGTAACTGCGCACGCATGTCATAATTACCGCCATTCTGATGATAAAAAGCAATCCATGTTCTTCCCGTGCTTGTAGTCAATGACTGCATATCTGCAACTGGAACAGAAGCTACTTCCAAGTTAACCGCTGTGTTTGAATTCCATTGAGCTGTAGATACGAGTGTAGCCACTACAAAGAGTGGCAGGAGCAGTAATTTTTGCATAGCAGCTTTTATTTGAATGATAATCCTAAGTTGTACATGGTGAAACTCCAAATGTCAGCTGCTTCCTCAATTTGCTTACTGGTTGGCTTACCTGCCCCATGGCCAGCCTTCGTTTCAATTCTTATCAGCACAGGATTAGATCCGCGATGTACTTCTTGTAAACGCGCAGCAAACTTAAATGAATGTGCAGGGACTACCCTGTCGTCGTGATCAGCTGTTGTAATGAGAGTTGCCGGATAAGCAGTTCCCTCCTTTAGCGTATGCAGGGGTGAATATTTCACGAGATAAGGAAATTGATCTGCCTTATCACTTCTGCCATACTCAACAGCCCAAGCCCATCCGATGGTAAAAAGATGATACCGTAACATATCCATAACCCCCACAGCAGGCAAGGCAACTTTGAAAAGATCGGGTCGTTGCGTCATACAAGCCCCTACTAGCAAACCACCGTTTGAACCACCACGAATGGCAATTAATTCCTTACGTGTGTATTTATTTTGGATTAAATATTCTGCAGCGCCAATAAAGTCATCAAATACATTTTGCTTTTTCTCTAACATACCAGCTTTATGCCAAGCCTCTCCGTATTCACTACCTCCTCGTAAATTAACCACCACATATAATCCTCCTTGCTCTAACCAAAAGGCATTGGAAATACTAAAACCCGGTGTTTGCGGAATGTTGAATCCTCCGTAACCATAAATCAAAACAGGGTTATTGCCAGTTAGCGTAAAACCCTTTTTTCCTGTAATGAACATCGGAACCCGTGTACCATCTTTACTAGTAAAAAATACCTGCTTTGTTTCATAATTTTCACTGTTAAACGCAGTTTCCGTTTTTCTAAATAATGTAGAAACGCCAGACTCTACATCATAGTTGAAAATGGTTGGCGGATAAGTGTAAGAAGTGAAGGTATAGAAGAAGGATTTCTCATTTCGCTTTCCACCAAACCCACTCGCAGTTCCGATTCCGGGAAGTTTAATTTCCCGAACTAATTTCCCTTCATACGTATATTGTAATACCCGCGTGGAGGCATCCTTAAGGTAAGAGCAAAACAAATAACCTCCCCCTGTGCCCACACTTTGTAGCACCTCAGGTTGCTCGGGTATAATTGTTTTCCAACTACTTGCATCAGGTTGAGTGGGGTCTACTAGCACTACTTTAAAGTTGGGCGCATCTTGATTTGTTTTAAGTAGTATATAACTACCATAGCTATCTACAACATCCGGATCAGTTTTAAAACCCTTTACGATATTAACATAAGAGTCATAACCCTTACTGAGATCCTTGATCCATAACTCATTTCCACTGGTGCCTTCAGTAGTTGAAATGATTAAAAACCGACCATCATCTGTCAAATCTGCTCCAACGTTTCGCAAAGGATGTTCGTTATCCTCATAAACTAAAACATCTTGCTCCTGTCTTGTGCCTATTTGATGATAGTAAACCTTGTGGAACTGATTTTGTCGAGATAACTTGGTGGTAGCATCTGGAATTGGATAACGGCTGTAATAAAACCCCTCGTCACCCTTCCAGGTAATTCCGCTGAACTTTATCCATTGAATAGTATCGTCAATTAATTTTCGAGTTGACAAATCCATGATAACAGCTTCTTGCCAGTCACTTCCGCTACGAGCAATTTGATAAGCCATATACTTTGCACTTTTTGAAAAAG
>CAZNUR010000021.1:0-16548 GCA_964576375.1 uncultured Chitinophaga sp. | reverse complement strand
GTAGGCCCCTGTCACGGTGTTTTGTTGCTGAACCCAAGTCTTGGTTTCCTCACTATTATCATCTTCCAGCCAACGGTAGGGATCAGCAATAGTGGTACCGAAGTAGTTATCACTCACGACTACTTTTTTAGTGGTGGGATAACTTAATTGAGCGAAACTTGAGTTAGCGATCAGCAAAAGGAAAAACAGGCACTTACTACGCATAGCAGGAGTTTATACTCACAAATTAATTGTTATTTTTAAGAAAAAAGAGATGGAAGTTCACAAACCTAAATTTGTCAAAGGCTTTTTTCTTGAAATAGTAGTAATTGTGATTGGTATCAGCTTAGCAATTGGTGCTGAGCGATGGGTAGAGCATGCGCGGGAAACAAAGGAAGCCAAACGAGTGATGACTCGTATGATAGCTGAATTATCCAGAGACAGCAGTGACCTAGAATTCAATATCCAATTCATAAACCGCGCCGCAATAGCAGATAGCCTTTTAACAGAGTGGTCACAGGGGAGACTGGAACTTGAAAATGATAGTATTGAAGTGTACGCCAATAATTCCCTAATTACCACCTACTTTGCAAGTAATACCGCTGAGGTTGAAGCATTAAAAGGGTCCGGAAAATTACATTTAATCGAAAATGAAGAATTGCTCTCTAAATTATTGAAACACTATGACAGATACGCAGATTTTGAATTATACAGAGGCTGGGTAGAGCGATTTGCATTAGAACTGATGGATACCTATAAAAGAAATTCAAGTTTAACCACCCTGCCATTTCCCGTACAACCAACATATAAAATGAATGGAGCGGAGTTGAGTAAAGGATTGCGAGGGAATCAGCTTTTTGAAAACACATTACAACAAAAAAAATTATTTGATTTATTTATTGTGAGCCGTACAAAAGTTGCATTGAAAAGGGCTACTAATTTATTGAATGAATTGCGCCAAGAGGTAGCAAACTAAGGGGAGAAGAAGGATAACGCCCACCTCCGCAATCGGTTTCGTCACAAAGAAATATGCGCTGCAGATTTTCACTGCTGTTGTCTTACGATTTCAATCAACTTTTGGTTTTGCTCCTCCAACGTCATTAAGAGACGACGGTAAACGCAAAAACGCAGATAAAATGATTCCACTTTAAATAGAGTAAGAGGATCTTGAACCACCGCCTTTGCAACGGGTAGGTTAAGGATAAAATCACGATTAGCCTCAGATGTACGATAGCGAGCTGACAACTGATCCGGACCCCCAATCATGCTATCAATCCTTCTATTATTAGTGGGCTGTGTAATAGGGAACTGATCATTATAAAACCTTCTTCCATCATCATCATAAAGGGCATTGTTATCAAGTAGCTTTTTAAATAACACTTCATAATAAAACGACAACTCTTTTCTTAAATCCTTGTTGGACACATAGCTCAACATACCCGAGGACTGCATATTCTTAAAAGTGGTATTGTTCATAAAGAAAGTCTGATAGGACGGCAGCTTTTCAATAGAAGCAACCCTGTTTTTCACTTGTTCCCAGTTTAGTAAATTATCTTGATATTGGTATATAGCCTCTAGTAGCACCATCATCCCCTTTCTTTCTTGAATATTATCGGTCTGCAATTCCTTAATGCGTGCAGAATCTTGCCGGAGGTCCTGTAATAAAGCCTGATAATTTTCCTCCATCCGATGGTCGATAATTTTATGCTCCCGGTAATTCTCGGCAAAAAATCCCAGCGTAACTGCTGCAAATAGCATAATAAACTCCGTAATGTACTCTTTCCAGTTCTTTGGCTTATGGTGCGAATGATGTACTTCCATAAAAACAGTTAATTATTGTAATTTGGCTTACCTAAATATAAGACAGGTTCATATATGGAAGTACACCACAAACATCACGCTCCTAAAAAATGGTCAGAGTATCTGACAGAATTTATTATGCTATTCGCTGCTGTAACATTAGGCTTTTTCGCAGAAAATCAAAGAGAGCATTATGTAGAACGGCATCGAGAACAGGAGTATATGCAAAGCCTACTGGAAGATTTAGTCAAAGACACCATGGAACTAAGCGTTGCCACCAAGTACATCGATAGACAAATTGCATTTATTGATACCTCCATTTCTCTTCTGAGAAACCCCGGCTTATCCACCGAGGATCTTAAAAGATTATACCTTTTTAATCTAAGTAGTTTAGGCAATAGAGGTTCGGAATTGAGTACCCGAACTTCGGCTCAGTTAAAAAATGCTGGCGGCATGCGACTAGTAAAATCACATGAAATTGGGAATTTAATCACCGACTATTGGCAACGACATGAATTTCTGCAGCGATATGAGGATATTGTGGGAGACTTGAAATTAAAAGCCAGAGATCAGTCCTATAGAATTTTTGATCAAGAATACTATTTGAATATAGAAGATGGCGCTGGCCCCAGAGGAGTAAAAGAAAATGTAAAACTCTTAACAACTGATAAGTTAACCATTATTGAGTACGCCAATCGCCTCTCTCATATTAAGAACTCCATGCTCAATGTCCAGCGAAAAATCTATACACAACAGTACACTAACGCTACAAA
This sequence comes from uncultured Chitinophaga sp., assembly GCA_964576375.1. Classification (GTDB taxonomy): domain Bacteria; phylum Bacteroidota; class Bacteroidia; order Chitinophagales; family Chitinophagaceae; genus JJ008. The sequence goes on along the minus strand of CAZNUR010000021.1, from coordinate 13,996 downwards.
ACTGATAGAGAAAATACGTGAGGTCTATCACTTGAACTAGTCCTACTCCTTATCTCTATAGTGCCGCCTGATTAAAATCAGCACAAAGGCCAGAATAGCAAACAATACGGGAAGCGTCATAAAGATTTATTTAGTGAGCAAACTGTTTACCATACTCCTCAAGTATAGCAGCATCTAATTGTTGAGCAATTGATTTTAACTTCAACAAAAGGTCGTTTAAATAACGATTAGTATTTAAACCAATAGTAATCATATTAATCAACTCATTAAAAGTTGCATGATCTGCTACAGCAAATGGAGCCGCGCCAATTGGACGCGTAAACCGAACAGTACCCACCTCCTGGTGTAAAGACATTTGATAATGGGTACCTGCATCCAAAACCTTAGCCATTTTGAATCGAGCTTGTTCCAGCGTACGCTCCCTTGTCTCCTCTAATTTCATGGTTGAAGTCAGTACGCGTTCATATTCCTGAATTCCTGATATGATTTTCGCACTTCTAATCATTCGCAAACCACCGGCAGATTTTATCTGATCAAACCCGATGTGAGAGCTTTCAAAAGTGGCACGGAGAGCAAGATTTCGGATAAAATAGTAAAGCGTGGGCAGTTGAGGATTAGCGCTATTTAATTCGGCATGAAGCGAATCTAACATCAACAATCGTATACGATTAGCTTTTACTACAGTTTCAATATTCTTTAGATCCAACACCAAATCTTCATGAACATTTCGCAGATAGGAAATTTCACGGTGTTTTTCAATTTGTTGCTCTCTTACATTTTCAGCAAAAAAACCAAGTGACACTGCTACAAAAAGCATTATAAATTCTAAAATGTACTCCTGCCACTTTTTTTTGTGTGACAAATGGTGAGGATGATGTACTTCCATTTAACTTTAGTTACTAATTAAAGATAAAAAAAACACACGCAATAAACTATGAAAAAGCTATTGCTTCTGGCGACCATCTGCTTCTTCTTACAGAAAATAGAGGCCCAACCCATTTTATCAGAGCGAGAACAAAGCCGGGTGGTCGATGAACTACTCGAAGAAAGGTTCAATACCATTCTTCCGGAGTTAATGCAACGAACCAATATTGACTTATGGTTGGTGATCTCAAGAGAGTATAATGAAGACCCCGTATTGAGAACTATGCTACCTTCCACCTGGTTATCAGCAAGAAGAACAACCATGCTGGCTTTTTACTATAACCCAATAGCTAAACAAGTTGAAAAGTTTGCTATTGCCCGTTACAATGTAGGAAAGTCCATACCTGCAGCATGGGATATGTCTACGTTTCCCGACCAATGGGACGCATTGGTTGATTTGATCAAGAAGAAAGACCCAAAAAAAATTGGCATCAATATTTCAAAGGATTTTGGACATGCTGATGGCCTGGACCACACCCACTACGAATTATTATTACAAAAACTACCTGCTCATTTAAAAAGTAGAGTCGTATCTGCCGCTCCACTTGCAGTGGGGTGGCTGGAAACCAGAACAGCTCGTGAGATGCAGCTCTACCAAAAGCTAGTAGCCATTACACATGAAATTATTGCAGAAGGTTTTTCAAGCCGCGTAATCAATCCGGGTGTCACTACCACCGACGACTTAGTTTGGTGGTTCCGTCAACGTGTAACATCACTAGGACTTGCTACCTGGTTTCACCCCTCAGTATCTGTACAACGAAGTGACACCGTCAATTTTGAACACTTACGCAGCTTTTCCAACCGTCCTGAAAACGAAGTGATTATACCAGGCGATTTACTGCATGTTGATTTTGGAATTACCTATTTGCGATTGAATACAGATATTCAGCAACACGCTTATGTACTTCGTCCCGGCGAAACTGATGCACCAGCCTACTTAAAAAAAGCATTTACTACCAGTAATCGGCTACAAGATATCCTGACCAGCCAATTCAAATCTGGAATCAGCGGAAATGAAATTTTAAAGACTGCCAGGGAACAAGCCATCAAAGAAGGAATAAAGCCCAGTATATACACCCATCCACTAGGCTTGCATGGTCACGCTGCCGGCCCTACCATTGGATTATGGGATAAACAAGAGGGAGTTGCTGGAAGTGGGGATTATCCCGTTTTTGCACATACAGCGTACTCCATTGAGCTAAACAGTGCCACATTCATACCTGAATGGGGTAAAGAGATTAGGATTATGTTAGAGGAAGACGGCTATTTTGATGGGCAAACTTTCAGATACATAGCAGGCAGACAAGAAAAATTGCGTCTGATTAGTTATTTCTAAAACAACTTTTATAATTTCCACTTCCTTAAAATCTACAACGTGAAACAATTCCTACTTCTGCTGACAAGTTTTTGCCTGACCATTGGCGGATCGGCTCAAAAAGTAAATTGGGATCAATTTAAAAATTGGAAACCACGCAATATTGGCCCTGCAGGAATGAGTGGGCGAATCACCGCCGTTGATGCAGTAGTTTCAAATCCCAACATAATTTATTTAGGGGCAGCATCGGGTGGAGTTTGGAAAACTGAAAACAGTGGACAAAACTGGACACCAGTATTTGACGAGCAGCCCATACAAAATATTGGTTCGGTAGCCATACAACAAAGTAATCCAAATGTAGTATGGGTGGGTACGGGCGAAGGAAATCCCCGCAATTCATTGAATCTAGGAGCCGGTATTTACAAATCACTGGATGCGGGAAAGACTTGGAAAAAAATGGGATTAGATAAAACAGTATGTATTCATCGAGTAGTGATTGATCCTTCTAATCCTAATACCGTCTATGTTGCTGCAATTGGAAATCCCTACGCTGAACATCCGGAGAGAGGTGTATTCAAAACAACTGATGGCGGCGAAACCTGGTCAAAAATTTTATACGCGAATGATACTACTGGCTGCGCAGATTTAGTAATGGACCCTTCCAATCCTAATAAATTAATTGCGGCTATGTGGCAGTTTCGCAGAAAGCCCTGGGAATTAAAAAGTGGTGGGCCTGGAAGTGGTTTACACATAACAGTAGATGGCGGTAAAACTTGGAAAAAATTGGGAAAGGAAGACGGACTTCCAGAAGGACAGCTTGGTCGAATTGGAGTTGCATTTGCTCGTAGTATGCCCAGCCGAGTATATGCAAAAGTAGAAGCTACTAAAAACGGCTTGTATAAAAGTGACGACGGAGGGTTTAGCTGGCAATTAGTAAACAGTAATCCCAATGATGTAACGGATCGCCCCTTTTATTACCAAGAAATTTATGTTGACCCTAAGAACGAAAACAGGATCTATGATGTACACTCCACTATTACATTGAGTGAGGATGGGGGCAAAACTTTCTCTACACTGATCCCCTACTCTGGTATTCATCCGGATCACCATGCCTGGTGGATTCACCCCAATGACCCTAATCTAATTATAGAAGGAAATGACGGTGGAATTGGCATATCCAGAGACCGGGGCAAGAGTTGGAATTTTGACGAGAAAATACCGGTAGGTCAATTTTACCATATTAATGTTGACAATGAAATGCCCTACAACGTGATGGGCGGAATGCAGGACAATGGAAGTTGGCACGGACCCGCTTACGTCTGGATCAATGGTGGTATTCGTAATTACTACTGGCATAATGTGGGCGGCGGAGATGGCTTTGATGTAATGCCTGATCCTGAGGATGCTAGTTGGGTTTATAGTGAAAGCCAAGGAGGAAGTTTTGGAAAAAGAAATTGGAAAACAGGTGAGTCCTGGTATATAAAACCACCTGCTACTGATCCAAACGTAAAAATGCGTTTTAACTGGAACACTCCTATGGCGCAGGATCCCTTTGATACAAAAACAATTTATCTGGGAAGTCAATTTGTACATAAAAGCACAGATAAAGGAGCCAGTTGGCAGATGATTTCGCCAGATTTAACAACCAATGACTCGGTAAAGATTAAAGCCTTTCAAAATACTGGAGGACTAACTTTAGACATAACTGGTGCTGAAACTCATTGCAGTTTGCTGAGCATTGCCCCCTCCGCAAAAGAGAAGGGAGTAATATGGGTCAGCTCTGATGATGGACAAGTTCATTTAACACGCGATGGCGGTCAAAGCTGGACTTCATTCGCTGGAAAAATTCCAGGACTTCCTACGGGTGCATGGATTCCTCAAGTAACTGCTTCTCGACACAATGCTGGAGAAGCATTTGTAGTAGCCAATGATTATCGTCGCGGAGACTTCAAGCCCTATATTTTCCGTACTACGGATTTTGGGAAAACATGGACACGTTTAGTGGATGAGTCAAAAGTAAATGGCTATGCACTCTGTATGATTCAAGATCCTACAGAGCCTAATTTGATCTTTGTTGGAACTGAGCATGGACTTTGGATCAGTGTAGACAATGGTATCAATTTTTCACAATGGAAAAATGGATATCCTTCTGTTTCCACCTATGATCTTGCTATTCAGGAACGTGAGGCTGATCTTGCCATTGCAACTTTTGGAAGGGCGCTTTGGATATTAGACGACATTCGTCCTTTAAGAAAACTAGCAGCAAGTAATAACAAAACTCCAGTAAATAACATTACCGTATTCCCGGCACCAGATGCGGTGCAAGCACAATACAAACCTGCTGATGGCTTTGAATGGAGTGTAATGGGTATTTGGGATGCAGAAAACAGATCTAGGGGTGCTGCAGTTTCATTCTTTATCAATAAACCTAAAAAAGCTGATTCAGCAACAGTTAAACCCATAACACCTGCAGTAGATAACACTACTCCTAGTCAAGCAGCTTCGATGGGAGGTAGTGGTGGCAGAGGTGCAGGAGGAGGCGGCCGTGGATTTGGCGGTGGTAGAGGAATGGGTGGAGGAAGCCGGGGTGATTCTGTAAACGTAAAAATATATGATGCTACTCATCAATTAATCCGCTCCTTACGTTGGAATGTAGATACTGGATTTAATCGAATTTATTGGGGCATGGAGGAAAAGGGCTACCGTATGCCTGGATCACCAAAACCACAACCCGGTACGCAGGAACCTGGAGGCGCACAAGTATTGCCTGGAACTTATAAGTTAGTACTGACTTATGCTGGACAATCAGACTCTACTACCATTCAAATTAAAGACGATCCCCGCTTAGGCAATCGCAATGAAGTCAAATTGGCACAAAGGAAAGCAATCGAACGATTACGTAAAGCAGGGAACCTTTTAACTGAAGGAATGGATCGCTTAACAGAAGCCGAGGAAGTTTGCAATAAGGTGATTGCACAACTCAAGGGAATCGAAGGAAAACCAGCTGATTCACTTCGAAAAACCAGCAATGCTATTTTGGACGAGATCAAAAAAATAAGAGAAAAAATTAACGGAAAGACATCAGACAAACAGGGAATTACGCGTAGCCCATTTGAAGTTACCGTGATGACCGAGTGGCAAAATGCCCTTCAAACCATTAATGCAAAAATGATGGCCCCTGGTGCGCAAGAGGAAAAGCTCATTCAAAATGCAGAAGAAGCAATTCGAAATACAGTCAACACCATCAATTCTCTTTTCGCAGGGAAATGGATAGAGTACAGAAAACAAGTCGAGGAAACTAAAGTGAATTTGTTCAAAGATTATAGTCCCATTGCAGAATAAAATCGCTAACAGGAGCAAGGCTACAAGAGTAGCTTTGTTCCTGTTGTTGCAAAATGATAACCCGCTTTTTCCAATCTCAACCGATCAGGATGATTCTTGTTAAGTAAAGGGTTTGTATGATTGAAGTGCGTGAAGTATACACGCTCACGTAGTGCTCGAGGTAAAACGGAAAGTAATGTAACGGTCTCACTAATGAACGGGTGAGGAATATCACGCATTGGACGATTCACTTCTCCATCAGCAAAAAATGTCCCATCAATAAAAGCATAATCAACTTTCTCAATTTCAGCCGCTAAAACGTGATCCCACTTTTCCCATTTATCTATATCAGGGATAAACAAGAAAGACTTACGAGGACCTTTTACATTAAATCCCACCGTTTCAGAAAACTCATCCCGGTGTGGAACTAACAGAGGCGTAATTTGAAAACTTCCCAATTGGATGGGTTGATCAGAACTTAGTTGTTTAAGTTGAATATTATTTAAGTGAACTAGCTGACTCCACGGCCCATTTTCAGATAAGAAACGTCCCATCCGAGGCATTACGTACACAGGCACATTACTTGCACTCATCGACTCCCGGCCTAAAAATTGCAAGCCCGAGTAATGTCCAATATGGGCATGGGTTAGAAAAACAGATCCTAGGGTATACCTAGTGGGTAGCAATTGATAAATCAATTGAAATTGAGAAGCAATGTCAGGCGTAGCATCCAAAAAGTGATAAACTTGATTAGCCGCATCAATCAGCACAATAGACGAGACAAAATCTCTTTGTTTTGCTTCCTTACAACATGGCTTCAAACAGCCCAATTGCGGACGTCCACCATCTTGCATGATGCCAACAACTAAGAGCGATGTTTCTTGCGCTGTCAACAAATAAGAAATACCAATAAACACAGCAACCAAGCCCCATTGCCTGCCTTTTGTGTCCCTCCTCATTATTCCGCAACAATCACAGGTAAACGCTGCTCCACAATCATTTTGTTGAAAGCTTGCAATCCCTCTCCCAATACAACCTGCAATTGTGCAAGCGCTGCATCTACTTGTGTGGCTAACTCGCTGAAAACATCAACCGCTTGTTTGGGTGGCGCCATATTTCCGCTATTAGCCATATCAAATACCCCACTTAGTTTATCATCTAGACGAATTGGATAATTCAACACATCCTGTCCACTCTTTGCTTTGGTTTGATGAAGCAATTCCTCAATGGCAGTTAATCGTTTAGAAAGACTATCTCCTAAATTTTTCAGGGCAGCCGGACAGGTTTTACCCAATCGAGTTGTATATCCAGTGAGTTGCTCGCGTGTACTTTTTATTTTTTTAATCGCTTTCATTGTCTCGTTGAATTTATCCTGTACTTGTAACAAAAAGGAAACCTGTGCCTCATAATCAGCTTGCGTGCACTTGTAATTAGGATCAGCCAACAAATTAAATGTTACGGAAGTGCTATCTATTCCAATTTGGATACGTGCTGTGTATTTGCCAGGAGCAGCTGTAATTCCCGAGGGCACGCCATTCCATAAAATCAAACCATCTGCCTTTTCAGCCTCAGGATATTTTAAATCCCAAACAAACTGATTAAATCCTTTCTTCAAGGTCAATGGATTTTCTTTTGAATTGGTAGCAAACTTTTTAATCACTTTCCCTGTAGAGCTTACAATTGTAATGGAAGCATTCGTTGAATCAGTAACAGACTTAACCCAATAATTAACCACGGCTCCTTTGGGTGGATTCATAGCACTATTTGCAGGAACGCTTGCAGCACCCCAACGACCAGAAACGCTAGGTATTCGATAAGCATCGTTCATCTGATAAACGTGCATATTTTTATTGGTAAGAGCAGGATCCAATTGCTGTACCATCGACAAATCATCCAAAATCCAAAGCGAACGCCCTTGTGTAGCAACTACCAGATCATTATTTTTTATAGTAAGATCTGTTATAGGCGTAACTGGTAAATTCAACTGGAAGGATTGCCAGTTTCCGCCCCCGTCATAACTCACATACATACCAAATTCAGTGCCGGCATAGAGTAAACCAGGACGCTTTTGATCTGCGCGCATCACACGTGTAAAATGTTGAGATGGAATTCCATTGGTAATTAGTTGCCAATTTTGGCCATAATCCTCGGTTTTATAGATATAAGGAGTATAGTCATCTAATTTGTAGCGCGTTCCCGTGATATAAATAACTCCTTTTCGAAATGGATCCGCCTCAATAGCATTCCACATCATCCATTGTGGAATTCCCTTTGGTGTTACATTACTCCAATTAGCTCCTCCATCTTTACTGAAATAAACCAAGCCATCATCACTTCCGGTCCAAATATGATCTTTCTCCAAAGGGCTTTCCATAGCCGTGAAGATGGTGCAATAGTATTCGACTGAAGTATTGTCTTTGGTAATGGGGCCCCCACTTGAATATTGTCTGGTTTTATCATTAGTGGTTAAGTCCGGCGATAATTGTTTCCAGCTAGCACCCTCATCTGTGGTAGCAAACAACGCATTACCTGCACAGTATAATTTTTTAGGGTCATGCGGAGAGAAGAAAATGGGAAAATTCCATTGGAAACGATATTTCAATACATCCGCTCCAGCGCCCATAGGATTGTCTGGCCAGACAGTAATGGCTCTATTTTCTCCTGTTGTATGATCATACCGAGAAAGATATCCTCCGTAGTTGCCTCCGTAAACAATATTGGGATTCAAGGGATCGGCAACTACATAACCACTCTCTGCTCCAGCGGTGGGTTCCCAGTCCTGCTCAGTAATGAAACTACCATAAGTCGAAGAACGAAGTCGCAACGTAGAATTATCTTGCTGTGCCGCTAATACGCGATATGGAAAAGCATTGTCTGTACTAACACGATATAACTGGGCAGTAGGTTGGTTCATGTAGGTGCTCCAATTCTGTCCTTCATCAAAGCTTACCTGTGCACCACCATCATCCGCTACAATCATACGTTTCCCGTCCTGCGGATCGATCCATAAATCGTGATGATCTCCATGTGGGGTGCGCAAAGATTGAAAAGTCTTTCCGCCATCACGACTTTTCATGAACCCAACGTTAGGGCAATACACCACATTTTCATTTTTAGGATCTACAAAAACTTTAGTGTAATACCACGCACGCTGACGAATATTATTGTCATTGCTTTGAAGTGTCCAGGTTTCCCCAGCATCATTACTGCTATAAAGCCCCCCCTTTTCGTTTTCAATAATTGCATAAAGCTTGTTGGAATTTGAAGGAGCCACAGCTACTCCTACAATACCCCAGGTTCCTTTAGGTAAACCAGACGCACTACTGATATTTGTCCATGTTTCACCACCATCTACACTTTTCCAAAGACCACTTCCCTCTCCACCACTTTCCAGACTATGTGGAGTACGAATTACTCTCCAAGTACCCGCGTATAACACAGCTGGATTTTCTGAATCGATCACTAAATCACTACAACCTGTTTGTTCGTTAACGAACAACGTCTTTTTCCAAGTTTGACCACCATCCGTAGATTTAAAAACACCTCTTTCCTGGTTAGGCCCAAATAGATGTCCCATTACACCTGCCCACACAATAGAAGGATTAGTAGGATGAACCAAAATATTAGTGATATGTCTACCATCTTTTAACCCCATGTTCTTCCAGGTCTTACCTGCGTCTTCACTCTTCCATATTCCACCTAGCCCCTCTGATACATTACCACGCATGGTATTCTCCCCCTCTCCCACATACAGTATTTTCTCATCAGAAGGTGCAATGGCTATAGCTCCAATTGAACTTCCAAAATAACCATCACTGACGTTTTTCCAGTTACTTCCCCCATCTGTTGTTTTCCAAACTCCTCCTCCAGTGGCACCGAAATAAAAAGTATTTCTGGAATACAAACTTCCTGCTGCCGCTGCACTTCGTCCTCCACGAAAAGGACCAATCAATCTATACTTAACTCCACCGAGTAGATTTGCATCAAATGCAGGACTGCTAGCGGCTGTAGGTTTAGTTTTTTTTGGCTGAGCGATTGCTCCAAAACCCAAAGCGGTTAAAACAAAAACAAGTAACAATTGTTTCATACTTTAATTTTGAGGAAACTGAAATTAACACTTTCCCTAAAATCTTCAACTAACTTCAAATAATACAATTACCCGTATGAATAACAAACTATTATTGTCACAATTACTTTTATTGGTCCTACTAATGGGTTGTGGTAAAGACAGCCCTACTCCGCCCAGTAACCCTTGCCAGGGCGTTACCATTAGTGTGACGGGAAGTACGTCCAATCCTACTGGTACAGCTACAAACGGCAATATCATAGCCACAGCCTCAGGTGGAACAGGCCCCTACACCTATAGTCTTAACGGAGGTGCCTATCAGGCAACTGGTCAGTTTGTGAATCTGGCTGCCGGAACTTACACAGTAACGGCAAAGAGTGCTGCAGGTTGTACGGGTAACGCTACTTTCACACTAACAGCTAGCGCCCCTTGCACTGGAGTAAACATAACGATCACGCCCACCATTACCGGAACCACCCCTTGCGTGAATGCCAGTGGACTAATTGCTGTCAGCGCAAGTGGCGGTGCAGCTCCCTACACTTACAATATTAACAACGGTACTTTCCAGGCCTCCTCAACCTTTCAAGGACTAAATAATGGAACTTATCAAATTGGTGTGCGAGATGCCAACGGTTGTGCAGCAACGCTCACTGGTGTTGCTGTAACAAGCAGAGCAGAAGGACCCCGATTTGCCGCAGTTAAAGCATTGATTCAAGCCAATTGTGTTTCCTGCCACAATGCCACTAGCGCCAGTGGTGGTGTAAATCTTAGCACTGATTGCAGCATTGTTTCCGGAAGAGACAGAATCAAAGCAAGAGCAGTAGATGGCAATCCAAGCCCAATGCCAACCGCAGGACTATTGCCCGCATCTGAACGTCAAAAAATCACAGACTGGATTACTGCTGGAGGAAGAGTGATCGATTAATCCTTTCTTAACTTTTCTGCAAAACTGTGTGCTGCCCACGCCATTGGGAAATATGCCAGCACTAAATCAGTGATTGAAAACCATAAGGGAGAAGGCATTCCAATAATGGTGCTAAGACCTCCTGCAAAAAACAACCCGGCTATCAACATAGCATAACGAAAAGTGTTTGAGCGTGCATACCCCGCTACAATAAATGCACCCGTTAATGTTCCCATTGCGTGCGCTAAAAAAGGAAAAAGAAAATGTCGAACTTCCAGTAAAGGCAGTGCCAAACGCAAGCCCTCACGAGTACTTGTATCAACCCCAGCTGGTAATGGAACTAACCAACTCCCCACAAATAGCATCCCCATATTTACACCCATACCCGTAAAAAGAGCCAGAAAAAAGACAACTATACTGTTGTACCTCATGTGTTTATCAGTTTAAAGACAACATAATTTTGTTTAAGGAATTAGAATATGTTAAAGCAAAATATTAAAAACTTATCTAACTTATCCACAAAATTTAATTTGTTTAACTAATTGACTAGCAATCTTTATCAAAAAAGAGATAAAGTCTAACTAGTTGACTATCTATGAATTAACAGACACTAACCACCGTTTGCATTTATTGAACAAGATTTATTAACTTTTGTTGTTGATTGTCCAACGATTGCGGCTGCCTGCACGAGCAAGCAGAGATGAAAAGTGAATTGAGAGTTGGGTTGAACTTGTTCACCAAAACCTCAACATATGATCGATCAAATGCTGATTGGAGTGATTGCGAAGACAGATTATGTCTCTTTCACTTTCTTTATCGGAACAATGGCCATGATGGCCGCTTCTGTTTTTTTCTTTCTTGAGTTGAACAACACTAGTAAAGAGTGGAGAACATCGGTACTTGTATCGGGTTTGATCACTTTTATTGCTGCTGTTCACTATTACTACATGCGTGAGTATTATCAGGAAACTCAAGAGTCTCCTACCTTCTTCCGTTATGTAGACTGGTTACTTACTGTTCCTCTAATGTGCGTTGAGTTCTATCTGATCACCAAAAAGTCTGGTGGCACTACTAGTTTGCTTTGGAAAATGATCCTTGCTTCTGTAGTTATGCTTGTAACTGGATATTGGGGTGAGGCTGGACTTGGTAATGCCACAATTTGGGGTACTATCAGTGCTATCGCTTACTTCTACATTGTTTACGAAGTATGGATGGGTGATGTTAAGAAACTCGCTACAAGCGCAGGTTCTGCTGTAGCTGATGCAAACTCCGCTTTAGGATGGTTTGTATTAGTAGGCTGGGCTATCTATCCATTAGGTTATTTGATCGGTACTGCCGATGGCCAATGGTATGAGAGCTTCAAAAACATCGGTCTTGACATGAACATCATCTATAACATTGGTGATGCGGTGAACAAGATCGGATTTGGTTTGGTTATTTATGCGTTGAGCAGAAAAGCCAGCTAATCTTTACAGATTAATAATTAAATGGGGGATGCAAAACATCCCCCATTTTTTACTATGCAACTTTCCCTTCGATTACTATTATTACTAGCTGGTGTTTTTCTGTCGATGGTAAGTCATTGGCTTCCCCTGGACGAAAAAGGCCAGTTGTTATTTATGGTAATCACGTTTGTGATTTTTGGTATTCCGCACGGGGCACTGGATGTATATATAGAAGGGGGGCTTGACCAACGTAATGATAATAGAAAGTTCTTTCTTCGCTACGTTTTACATGCAGCACTATACATAGCACTTTGGTACTGGAAGCCCGGAATAGCACTCTTGATATTTATTTTGATTACCGCTTTTCATTTCGGAGAAATTGATTGGATCGGACACACTCATGATCGGATAAAAAAAATAGTATACTTCTCAATGGGACTATGCTGGATTCTACTCTTGCTTAGTTACCATGTGGAAGCAGCCCTGGGCATTTTTGAATCAATCACCCGTAATCAATTTAATAAAAGCCAATTTTTAGCTTGGGGAGCACGTCTATACCCGCTTTCCATCATTGGTATTATTCTACTTTTTGGATATTTATTTTACAAGAAAGAGGAATTCTTCTCCTGGCCGCAATACTGGTACATTGCCGCCCTACAACAATTAGTTTTACTAACGCTGGCACATACCACTACACTCTGGATATTTTTTGCTTTTTACTTTGGCCTTTGGCACTCCGTTCTTTCATTAGATAAAATAAGAGCACACTTTAAACTTCAATCAAACTGGCAAGACTGGTCTTTTTTACTTAAAAAAGCAATGCCATTCTCTGCTATGGCCTGGATAGGAATTCTATACTTTATTTTTCTTACAGTGAAAAGCACAGATCCAACAGGCATGCTATCCCTGGTATTTATTGGTCTGGCTGTATTGACAGTACCTCACTTACAGGTGTTCACAAAATTGAATAAGTAGGAAGGGGGGCTGAAATAAAAACAGCTCGAATTACAGGTCAGCGCTAACAGAGTTTTTAATTTCCTGTAACTCCTTTTGCAATTGATTTAGTTGTTGTTGTTGTTCTTGAATTGCTTTTAACAACACAGGAACCAACTTGGCATAATTGACTCGCTGAATAACGGGTTGACCATTTGAATCAACTTCATCTTTATGCCCGGATACCAGATAGGGAAATGCTTGTTGTAATTCGTGCGCCATCACGCCGATTTCGCGGCCATTACCATTTTTCCAGGAAAAGTCATAAACAGGAACCTGCTTAACTAATTCAACTGCATTAAAATCGGTGAGATCCTCTTTCAATCGGTAATCAGAAGTTGTTGACCCAGAGAATAACTTAAACGCATTCTCATCAGTTGCCAGGTAATTCAACAGTTCAGCCTCCTGATCCATAGCCTGTTGATTAATAAGCTTAACATCAATCACAACCAGCTCGGGGGTAACCCAGGGTTGTTTGGGTGTATTTTGTTCAGGTTGGTTCAAAAGCGTTGATTACTTATTTAATCGGGCACTAAAATAGCAATAATTCTACAATTCCATTGAATGCTGCTGAAATAGCTTTTTAGCATTTCTGGTAGTTATTTCTGCTACTTCTTCCAAAGAAACACCCTTGATTGATGCGATTTTCTCTGCAACAATTTTAATGTAAGAGGATTCATTTCGTTTTCCACGGTAAGGCACTGGTGTCAAGTAAGGTGCGTCTGTTTCCAACACTAGATAATCCAGGGGTAACTTTTCAATTACTGCAGCTACTCCTGCATTTTTATAGGTGATTACACCTCCTATTCCCAACAAAAAACCTTGCTTAATGATAGCTTCTGCCTCCTCAAAACTGCCACTAAAACAATGGAAAATGCCGGTTAAAGATGTGTTCTTGTATTCTTTCAGTACCTCAATACAAGCCAGGGTAGATTGACGTGAATGAATAATAATAGGTACCCTTTTTTCAAGCGCCCAATCAATTTGTGCTCGAAAGGCAATGTATTGTTCCTTTTCAAAAGTTCGAT
>CAZNUR010000020.1:5774-25589 GCA_964576375.1 uncultured Chitinophaga sp. | reverse complement strand
TTGGATTTTGGTAAGTCGTCTACAATAAAGGCTTCACTCTTCAGTCTAAATAATCCTGCAATTGCAACCGCAACACAAACTGCTGTAATCCCATAGATCAGATTCCGATGATTCAGGGACCATTTTTCCATTCTTGCCAACCAACGGTTTAATCGTGGATTATCGAGATAGCGAGTATGTCTTGTTTTGGGAGGAGGCAGGTAGCTGAGTATGGCTGGGATGAAGAGCAACGAGATAAAGAACAAAGCCATGATGTTGATACCCGCTACTAATCCAAATTCTTTTAAGATTTGACTGCTGGTTAGGGCGAACACAGCAAATCCAATGGCGGCAGAAACATTACAAAACAGGGTTACTACGCCCATTTTGTCAACCATGGTTACTAGTGCTCGATTTTTGTCACCCGTTTGATTCCAGGCAACGTGAAACTTGTTCAGGAAATAAATGCAGTTTGGAATTCCTATTACTACTACCAACGGTGGAATTAGGGCCGTTAGTAAACTGATTTTAAATCCAAATAATTCAAGTGTTCCCACACTCCAAATAACTCCGATCCCAACCACGGCAATTGACAGTAACATGGCACTTACGGAACGGAAAAAAAGTAAAAGGATCAAGGCAGAAAGTACTACGGAGGCAATCAGGAAAAATTTCATTTCGTCCTGAATCATGAGCGCTACTTTACTCCGGATATAGGGCAGTCCACTTAAATGCGTGGTTATACCTGATTTATTTTCGAAATTTTTAGTGATGGATTCAATGCTTTGCACGACCACCTCTCTTTTTTTAGAATTCATCAGATCCTTATTGATCCGAAGTCCCATGAGGTAGGCATTGGTTTCAGGATTATATAACAACCCTTGATAAAAGGGAAGATTACGAAAGCGCTCTGCACTGCTATCGATCTTTTCCTGTGAAAAATTTTGTATGTCAAATAAGGGCACCACTTTCAAACGCTCCGTTACGGAGTCTTTTATTAATTCCACTGCAGCCGGAACAGAAAGAATATCCTCGACACCATTTACTTTCTTTAATTCTTCCTGTAATTCTACATAGGATTGGAAAGTGCCTGCCTTAAAAAGCTGATCAGTTTGAATACCGATTACCAGTAAATTTCCGTCCTCTCCAAATTTTTCACGAAAGGCTTGATAGGATTTGTATTTGGGGTTATCCAGCGGTATAGCACGGGTGAACTCGTAACTGAGTTCAACCTTACTTGCCAGATAGCCCATGCCTCCCGTGATCACTACTAAAATGATCAGGAGGGGCAGTCGGTATTTTAAAATCAATTGTCCCAGCCTTTGCCACATAATTGGAAATTTTGTCCCGTGCAAAGAAAAGCAAATTTGATCGGGTTCGATTTAATAGGTTTGCTTCCTGAGAAATATGTCTACCAAGCTATTTAAAACCAGAGGGATTGTATTGAAATCGGTAAAGTATGGGGAAACCTCCCTGGTGGTAACCATTTACACCGAATTATTTGGATTGCAATCCTATCTTGTAAATGGGGTACGAACAGCAACCGGACGTACTAGCGGTAAGGCTAATTTATTCCAGCCAGCGGCTTTATTGGATTTGGTCGTGTATCACCAGGAGGGGCGCTCGCTAAACCGTATTCGAGAATTTCAGTGGGGACATTTATATGAGCATATTTTTCAAGATGTCACGAAAAATGCAGTGGCATTGTTTATGGTGGAGTTGCTGACAAATAGTTTAAAACAGCCGGAGGAAAATCATCCCTTGTTTCAGTTCACTGAGGACTGTTTACTTCACTTGGATCAAGCCACGCCCGGTGTAACCGCCAACCTCTCTCTTTTTTTTGCTTTGCACCTGACTCATTTCTTTGGCGTTTCTCCGCGCATAGCAGATACGGCGGAGGAGTCGGTTTATTTTGATTTGATTGATTCTTTGATCACCAATACACCTCCTTTACACGAAAATTATCTGGAAGGCAAAAAGGCAAGTATTTGTGCCGAGCTCTTAAAAACAAGACAACCGGAGGAGCTGGAGGAAATCAAGATGAACCACGAAATGCGTCGTCAGTTATTGCAGCATATGGAATACTATTTCTTAAATCATGTGCAAGACTTTCGTCCGCTGAAATCTTTATCTGTTCTATCAGCTATGTTGCAATAGGCTAGGCCACACGGCTGGATACGCCTGCTGTAAGATTCAATAAAGTAATTCCTGGCTGTTTTCCTTTTGAAAAGGTTCCTAATTGGTTATCCCATTGAAGGGCTCGGGCGCCTGCCGAGGAAGCCCATTGTAAAACTTTTTCAAGGGGCAGGTTTGGAAAATGCTGACATATCGATTGTATTTCCTTGGCAATACTCAATTCCCAATTACTACTATAGCTATCTGTGCCTAACACAATTTCACATCCGTGCGCTTGCAATAATTCTATCGGCGGTACTTTATTCTCGATATACAAATTTGCATTGATGCAAAGACAATAGATCAAACGGATGTTATTGGCTGCAGCCCAGGTATTAGCCCAGGTAATATCTGCATCAGTCATGCAAGTATTATGTATTAAGAAGATAGATTGTCCTTGATTGAAATAGGGTAATACAGATTGTATACTGTTCTGTCCCGTTATGGGGAAGGGAGAGGATTCAATGCCAAAAATCTTGAATAAACGCAAATAGTCTCCGCCACCTGTTTGGTAGAGTTCATTTTCTGCGGGATGTTCTTGGTTGTGTATAGAGATAATTTGTCCAGCCGTATGTTGATTGATTAGCTCAAATGTTTTAGGTGAGATACTATACGGAGCATGGGGAACTAAGGTGGTTCTGCTAGGCGTAGTACGGCGCTCTAATGCTTTTTTAAGAAGTGCCTGTTGTTGTTGATAGTGCTCGAAATGTTCTGTAGCTTTTTGGTCGGTGAAGCTGAGTACTTCTACAAAGTTTTGCCAAAAAATTTTACTGTTTGCTTTGGTGGCGGCCGTATCGGCTGTGTTCCCAATATCACCTACTGCTACAATGCCATTGTCCCACATTTCCTTTTCAGCTGCGTCAATACAAGCTTGAATGATGGCAGGGTCAAATCCTCTTTTTGTTACAACCGAGCAAAGAAACTCGATCAATCCAGTATGCGGAGGAATTACATCTTTCAAATGACTTAATTCAAGATGGCAGTGACAATTGATTAGTCCAGGCATTAAAATTCCATTCAGGTTCCTAATATCTTCCCCGGCTTCCTCTTCAGGAATAATAGCTTCAATGGTTCCATCCTGTTGCGTAATTAAAACACTGTTATCAATAAACTTTGTGCCGTCAAACAGGCGGGAAGCTTTGAATTTGTTAAAGGCCATGGTCCAAATTTATTCTTATTACTTTTGCGCTCCTAATAACTATGCTAGACCGCCTCGAAGCCATAAAAGCCCGTTTTGATCAATTGGGCGTAGCTCTGACCAATCCTGAGATTGTAGGGAACAACAAAAAGTTTGCAGAGACCAGCAAAGAATACCGTAGTCTGGAAAAAATTGTGAACGCCTACCTATCCTACAAGCGTGTGCTGGATGATATTGATTTTAACAAAGAGGCATTGGCAGGATCTGACGAGGAATTACGGGAGTTGGCTAAAGAGGAGGCTCCAGGTTTAGAAAAACGTAAGGAAGAACTTGAGGCTGAAATTCGTCAATTATTGATCCCTAAGGATCCTCAGGACGAAAAGAACGCAATTCTTGAAATCAGGGCTGGTACCGGAGGCGATGAGGCCAGTCTTTTTGCGGGCGACCTATTGCGTATGTATATGCGTTATTGCGACCGGAGAGGCTGGAAAACGGCTGTATTAAGTGAAAACGAAGGCACCGTGGGAGGGTATAAAGAAGTCCAACTTGAAGTTGTAGGGGAGGACGTATATGGAGTCATGAAATTTGAAAGTGGCGTACATCGCGTGCAACGGGTGCCCGATACAGAGGCAAGCGGACGTGTGCATACTTCGGCGGCAACCGTGGCGGTGATGCCAGAGGCAGAGGAAGTTGACTTTGAATTGAATCCGGCAGATGTTAAAATGGAAACGGCCCGAAGCGGGGGGGCAGGAGGACAAAACGTTAACAAGGTAGAGACTAAAGTAATGTTAACCCATATTCCTACGGGAACAGTGGTAGTTTGTCAAACAGAGCGTTCGCAGTTGGGAAACCGGGAAAAAGCGATGCAGATGCTACGAACTAAGCTTTATGAAGAACAGGTTCGTAAGCAAGAAGAGGAAATTTCCCGTCATCGTAAAAGCTTGGTTAGCACGGGCGATCGTAGTGCAAAAATTCGAACCTATAACTTTCCACAAGGTCGTGTTACCGATCACCGAATTGGTCTTACACTTTACAATCTAGATGCTGTTTTAAACGGTGATATTCAAGAGCTAATTGAAGCGTTACAATTTGCAGAAAATGCGGAGAAGCTAACCCGTCAGCAATAAGTTTTGTTTTCTTTAACACCGAACCCGCAACCCCCATCGTAATTTCACGTTATAAGAATGAACGCGATAAATAACGTTCATTTTCTCATAAGCAGTTAGTTTTGGTTGCGACCCCTGTTTCCACAGGGGTCTCTTTTTTTACAGGGGGTCTGCTGTTTGTTTACGACGAATAAAAGGTAATGAAGCCAATAAGGCTAGCCCGCATCCAATTCCATCTGCAATCATATCCTTGACATCAAAAGATCTGCCGTTCTGCAAATACTCTTGTACAAACTCCATGGCAATTCCATAAAAAAGCCAGGTTTGTGCCACAATGATGAAAGATAAAAACTTACTGAGATAAGAAATTTTTAATTCAGCCACGGCCCAGCACCAGAGTGCAACCAAAACAAAAAAAAGTCCGACGTGAACAATTTTATCGGCTTCTAAATCTTTTAAATATTCTTCCAGACCAAGCTGCTGAAGCCAACGCATGAGTTTACCCTCTTCTCCACCTGAGGGCATAATCAAAAGATAGGTAGTCAGGAAGAGCCAACTGAGGCTCAGTGAAAATGAAATGATCAGTCTTTTCAAAGCGGTAAATTATCCAACCAGGGCCTCATAGCCTGCTGCATCGAGCAACGCCTCTACGTCAGCAGGGTTATTGACAGTCATTTTAATCATCCAGCCTTCTCCGTAAGGGTCACTGTTTACCAGTTCAGGAGCACCACTTAGTGCGGCATTTAATTCATTGATTGTTCCACTAACGGGTAAGAAAAGATCTGAAACGGTTTTAACGGCCTCAACGGTACCAAAAACAGCACCCGCTTCAAGGTTTTTACCGATAGTGTCTACTTCTACAAACACAATGTCACCTAATTCGCGTTGAGCGTACTCGGTAATACCAATGGTGGCAACATTGCCATCCAGGCTGATCCATTCGTGTTCTTTCGTATAGCGGAGATTGGAAGGGTAACTCATAGGATGATTTTTTGGGATCACAAACCTACTAATAATGCAGGATATCTTTTTAGTGTTTCTTTCGTTTTACCAATTTGGCTTTTATGATGGGCACGTCTTGTAACGGACGGTCTTTGTCCTTGCCCTTACTGGTGGGAACGGCTGCAATTTTATCGACCACTTCCAATCCCTTTACAATCTCACCGAAAACGGTATAATTCTGGTCCAAGTGAGGTACGCCACCCAAAGTGGTGTATACTTTTCGCTGCTCAGCAGGGATCTTTCTTTTTAAACGATAGGTTTCTACTGAGTCAAGCCCTGCTTCTGTAAAAACTTTTCCTTGTGTTAAATAAAATTGACTGGCACTGCTGGCTTTAGTAGGATTATTATCTCTCGCAGCAGCAATCACTCCTTTTTTATGGAAAAGGGTAGGACGAAATTCTGCTGGTACTACATAATTGGGCCCACCCTCTCCAAGAGGGGTACCCGGCGCGGCTCCTCGGCTATCGGGATCGCCCGACTGGATCATAAAATTTTGTATTACCCGATGAAAAAGGATCCCATCGTAGTAACGCATTTTTACCAGCTTTAAAAAATTATCCCGGTGCAAGGGAGTTGAATCAGAAAGACGAACCCAAATATTACCCATCGAGGTTTCCAAAAGCACATCTTTTTTTCGATCTCTTTTGGTAACTGTAGTATCTTTTTGTGCTACAGTCTGTAGGGCCAATGAACAAGTTAGAAGCAGAAGGAAAATACTTTTCATAGTTTAAAATTCATTTTTTTCAAAATAGAGGAGAACATGATCTTTGATAAAATTTTCCTGCTCTATCATATTCAATGCAGGTAAGGCTTTTAACTGTTTGAAATGCGGCCACCCGTCTTCATCTACTCTTTCCAGTTCGTAATAACCACTGACTGATAATAATTGGCAGACCGCAATATGCATGAGATCTTGTTTTTGTTCTTTGGTGAACTTTTCACGGATATCGCCAAATTCCTGAACGCCAACCAGGAATAAAATAGTCTCCAGGTCCGGCTTTTTACCAAACCGCTCTACCAATTTGCTCTCCAACTGCCACCACCTGGATTGTAAGTCGTCTGTTGCCTGCATAGAACAAAGATAAGTAAGGCGGCATCCTAACTGGCGTTGACGTTGAGGCATCAATTATCTTTGCGCAAATTAATTTATGCTCACGCTTCAGCAGATTCGACAAAACCCCGATGCAGTAAAAGCCGGTCTGCTCAAAAAATATTTTGGGCAACCCGAGCTGGTGGATGTAATTCTTGGTCTGGATGATCAACGTAAAAAGCTGCAATTGGAGTCGGATAATCTGCAAGCAAAAATTAATAGCGCCTCCAAGGAAATTGGTCTATTAATGGGAAAGGGGCAAAAAGAGGAGGCCGAACAAAAAAAACAAGAAGTTGCAAGTTTCAAAGCGGCCTTACAGCCCTTGGCAGAACAACTTGCGGCTAGAGAGCAAGAATTACACCAGGAATTAGTGCGTTTACCCAATCTACCTGCAGCTGAGGTCCCCGTTGGAAAAGCAGCTTCTGATAATATGGTAATACGCGAAGGAGGAAATAAACCAAGCTTGACAGCCGATGCAGTGCCACATTGGGACTTGATAAAAAAATATCAACTGGTAGATTTTGAAACGGGTGCAAAAATTACAGGAAGTGGTTTTCCGCTATACAAAGGGAAGGGAGCAAAATTGCAGCGAGCCCTGATTCAATATTTTTTGGATTTCAATACGGCGGCAGGTTATACGGAGTACTTACCACCCTTGCTGGTCAACGAGGCTTCTGCCTATGGAACAGGTCAGCTTCCAGATAAGGAAGGGCAGATGTATCATATGCCCTTAGATAATTTATACCTGATTCCAACTTCTGAAGTTCCTGTTACTAATATTTATCGAGACGAAATAGTTCCTTTTTCTTCACTTCCTATTCGAATGACTGCCTTTTCCGCTTGTTTTCGAAGAGAGGCGGGCAGTTTTGGTGCAGACGTACGTGGCTTAAACCGAGTTCACCAATTTGATAAAGTTGAGATCGTTCAAATTGTAGAGCCCGAAAAAAGTTACGCAGTGTTAGAAGAAATGGTCGCGCATGTAGAACAGTTATTACAATCGCTGGAATTACCTTACCGTATTCTTCGTTTGTGTGGAGGGGATATGAGTTTTGCCTCAGCACTCACCTATGATTTTGAGGTCTACAGTGCCGCCCAGCAAAAATGGTTGGAAGTAAGCTCGGTCAGCAATTTTGAGTCTTTCCAGGCTAACCGACTAAAACTTCGATTTAAGGACGAAAAAGGGAAAACACAATTAGCGCATACCCTCAATGGAAGTTCGCTGGCCTTGCCACGCATCATGGCTTCTTTGTTAGAAAATAATCAGCAGGCAGATGGAATAGTGTTGCCGGCTTGTTTACACACTTACATGGGGACGAACAAAATCAGCTAAGCCTCTATTTTAGCAAACTGCTTTTCAATGCGTCGGTTCATAATGGCAAACCATAGCGGTGGAACCAGGGAAAGCAACATCATACCCGGATAGCCGGTCGGCATCTGTGGTGCATTATCGTGATGGCGTAATACTTGATATTTACGACTGGCTAGATAGTGATGATCGGAATGACGACTAAGTTCAAACAACATTAATCGACCCACTACGTGATTGCTGTTCCAGGAGTGAGCGGGCATGGCGCGTTCGTATTTTCCATTTTCTAATTGCTCCCGCTGTAAGCCGTAGTGTTCAATGTAATTAACAGTTTCCAGTAATAAGATGCCCATCAACGCCGCACCTAAGAAACAAGTCAATACAAAAAATCCAAAGAACCAATAGATTAAAAACAAAAAGGCTCCTTGAATAAATTGAAATTGGATCATTTCATTTTTCCAGGAAAAAGCAGTTCCATTTTTTTTACGCGATTCATCATTGGCAATTTCCCAGGCGCTGATGTATCCCATGAAAATGGTTCTGAAATAAAACAGATACACCCATTCTCCTTTTCGAGCGCTGCTGGGATCTTCGTGCGTAGCCACACGTTTGTGATGCCCTTTATTATGCTCAGTAAAAAAGTGCATGTACAGCGAAGTCAATAGCAAGAATTTTGCCAGTGTTTGTTCATAACGATTCACCCGATGTCCTAATTCGTGTGCCACATTGATGCCAAAGCTGCCACAGAGAATACCCATCACGGTGATTCTCCCCACACGATCCCAGGTATCAAGTGTAGGATCTTGCATGGACACCAGAAACATATAGAGTAAGGTGTATTGAAGTGGTACCACCAGATGTAATATCCAATCGTAAAAAGAATCCTTTCGTACCAATTCCTCCTCGGCTGTTTCTAAATTGGTGGTGTTGGGTTTAAATACTAATTCTAAAACCGGCACCAGGATCCAGGCAATGATCATGTTGATCCAAACCATCCACCCGGTTGTTTGGAAGGAAATACTGGCTCCAATAAAAAAAATAAAGGGAGTCAGGTATTTTAACGCTTTGATACGATGGTGCATGCTATAAAATTACAAGCCTTTTTTATTTCTTGTTGGGTTGCATGGCAATTCGGTAGAGGAGTAATGCCATCAGGGCAAAAAATCCAACACCCAACCATTTATATCCCTCGTGTCCTAATTGTTCACTAAGGCCGTGTTCTGCATTCCAATTACCGATTGTGGCACTCACACTATCCATCGAGGATAGGATGGCTACCAATACACCGGCTAAGGCACCGCCTGCCACCAGTCCTGTTGCAAATAAATTTCCTTTACCAAGATCTTCTTCCTCTGCACTTACCACAATATTCTTTTGCTTATGCCGCCATTCAACCAATCCACGCACAGCACCACCGATAAAGATGGGGAAAGTGGTGGAGAGTGGTAAGTAAATTCCAATGGCAAAGCTGAGCGCTTTAATACCGCAGAGTTCCATTACAATAGCAATGAATACGCCTACTAATACAAATTGCCAGTCGAGGTTGAAGGATAAAATTCCTTTGATCAATGTTGCCATCAAGGTTCCTTGCGGTGCAGGATATTTATCTGTACCGATGGCATGCTGAATTCCTTGTGCGGCCATTTCTGCCGTAGGTTGATCTAGTACCTTAATAGTTGCGCCAATGGCAATGGAAGAAACAATGGCACCAATGAACAAGGATAGCTGTTGATACTTGGGTGTAGCCCCCACGATATATCCCGTTTTCAAATCCTGTGAAGTAGCACCCGCATTAGCTGCTGCAATACAAATCATCCCACCCACTACTAATGCCATAGGCTCATAAAAATGGCCGGTCCATTTTACGGCAATAAAAATCAAACAGGTTCCCATTAGGGTTGCAATGGTCATACCGGAAATAGGATTATTGGACGAACCAATCAGTCCTACAATTCGAGAGGATACGGTCACAAAAAAGGCTCCAAAAATAATCACCAGTAAACCGAGTAATAATTTGCTTCCCACATTGGCACCGGGTATCAATGTATTGGGCATTAGGGCAATGATGGCAATCAGAATCAAACTACCAATTCCTACCACTTTGATGGAGAGGTCTTGTTCAGTACGCGCCGTAGTTGCAGCTACACCACTAGATTGTTTGAGTGAGCCAATGCTTCCTTTAAAAGAAGAAACAATAGTTGGAATTGTTTTGATGAGTGTAATAAATCCACCTGCTGCTACCGCACCTGCACCAATCTGTCGAATGTAGGCGCGATAAATAGCCGTAGACCAATCTGTAAATTGTCCGGTTGCAGGATCCCAACCACCCGGTCCTCCTGCTACAGCTACATCTTTGAGGTAACCGAGCTTGACCAACTGTGCGGCAATAATTATTCCGTTATCATTGAGTAAACTGGCCAGTAAGGGAGTAAATACAAACCAGCTGAGTACACCACCTGCAACTAATACACCTGCAATTTTGGGTCCGATAATATAACCGACTCCAAGATATTCAGGTGTGATTTCGCCACTCACTTTGGCAGAGGGAAAAAACTTCTGTGTTTGCTTGGTCATGAATGAAGGCGCTTCTGCAATCACATGAAAAATTTTCTGCAAGAGTGCGTAGCCAAAGGCAACACCCAGTCCCAAAAATGCGGTGCGTGCAAAATCTCCTCCTTTCTCTCCTGCTTTTAAAACCGAGGCGCAAGCGGTTCCTTCCGGATAGGGCAAGGTTTTATGTTCTTGTACAATCAGCGAACGACGTAGCGGAATCATCATCATGGTGCCTAACATTCCACCAATGATAGCCAAGGTGAGAATAGTGAAATAGTTGAAGAAGTTAGCGCTGCCTGCTTCACTTAAAAATAAAAAACCAGGTAATGTAAACACAACCCCTGCGGCAATACTCTCTCCTGCGGATCCCGTGGTTTGAATGATATTATTTTCAAGAATTGTAGTCTTCAAAAATTTCCTTCCCAATGTAATAGCCAATACAGCAATAGGAATAGATGCAGAAACTGTTAATCCGGCTTTAAGTGCCAGATAAACGGTAGAGGCACCGAAAATAATTCCAAAAGCAGCACCTGTTAAAATGGATTTTAAGGTGAACTCTGCCATTTTTGTTTCTGGCGAAACAAAGGGTTTGAAGGATTGGTCAGCCATATATTAGTTTTTGTGAGAACGATAGGAACTGTTCATTAGTTATTCATCAATTTTTGAAGTTTGCGCGTCAATATCAACAGCATTCCAGCTGCAATACCCGACATGACTACAAATAATATAAAGAAGTCATAAAGATTGTTCATCTCATATCCCATAAAGTGCGTGGTTTTTCCATCGGGGTATAAAGCGCTGAGCACACCTGCCAATTTATTTGCAGCCGCACTGGCTAAAAACCAAACTGCCATTAACAAGGAAGCAAATTTGATCGGGGCTAATTTATTAACCAGAGAAAGGCCAATCGGCGAGAGACAAAGTTCGCCCCATGTATGCAAGGCATACATACCTAACAACCAGATCATGCTCACTTTAGTTCCTACGGAAACATCTTTTACGCCAAATGCAATCCACAGATAACCTAGTGATAGTAAAAATAGACCCAAAGACATTTTGGTAGGGGAAGAGGGCTCTCTTTTTCCCATCTTTAGCCATAGCCATGCAAACAAGGGAGCAAATAAAACCACATAAATCGAGTTCAAGGAAGCAAAGAAACTAGCGGGCACTGTGAAAAAGCCAAGATCACGCTGGGTTTGTTCTTCCGCAAAAAAAGTAAGCGACGCACCCGCTTGTTCAAAAGCACTCCAGAAAAAAACCACAAAGAAGGAAACACTGAAGATCACTGCAACCCGTTGCTTTTCGATTGTGCTCAAGGTTTTATCTGAAAAAATTATAAAGCCAATCAATATTGGCGAGGCTACCAGCACATAGGTGAGGTAGTCTACCACGCGGGTGTCTATGTATAGTGCTGTAATCATTACGGCAGACAATAAGATTAAGCCTCCCAACATGTTTATTGGACGAATCCAGGCAGCAGGTGCATTGGCCGGTGTAAGACCTAACACATTTTTGTCGGGGTCCAACACATACTTTTTATGATAAACAAGCTGCACCACCACACTGATCAGCATTGCAATTCCTCCGGCAAGGAATGCCCATTTAAAATCCTCAGGGTTGCCGGTATCACCTACCAGCCCACAAATAATCGGTCCTAATGCTCCACCGACATTGATTCCCATATAAAAAATAGTATAGGCAGAATCAGTTCTGCGATCTCCTTTTGGGTAGAGTTGTCCGACAAGCGCTGAGATATTGGGTTTGAAAAAGCCATTTCCGGTAATCATTAAGCCTAGTCCTGTAAAAAATAAGATGGTAGATAAGTCGGCAGAGCTTTGATAAATGGAGGCGCAGAAAAAGAGTACAAATTCCCCCAAAGCCATCAAAAGGCCTCCAATTATTATTGAACGTTGATTACCCCAGTAGCGATCCGCAATATAACCACCCAGCAAGGGGGTCAGGTAAACTAAACTTGTATAGCTTCCGTAAAGGTTGGAGGCAAACGCTTTGTCAACTAATAGTGCTTTTGTCAAAAAGAGAACCAAGATGGCTCTCATTCCATAGTAATTGAATCGCTCCCACATTTCAGTGGCAAACAATACGGCCAGTCCTTTAGGATGGCCAGTAGAGGAATTGTTAGCAGGCATAGGGGTATACTTATTTAAGTGACTCAAAATAAAGATTATTATCTAACCCTCAATTACCCGTAGGCTAATTACTTTCGCAACTAACTTTTCTGCCCTACATCATGAGAATACTTTTATTAGGCTCCGGAGGAAGAGAACATGCGTTGGCCTGGAAAATTACCCAAAGCCCCCTTTGTAAGGCTTTATTTATTGCACCTGGTAATGCAGGCACTAAAGAGTTGGGACAGCATTTTTCATTTGGAGTTACAGACTTTGAGGCCATCCGTGCATGTTGTGTGGAGCAATCTATCGATATGGTAGTAGTGGGTCCGGAGGAACCCTTGGTAAAGGGCCTAGTGGAGTATTTGCGAGCAGAACCGCTTCTCAAAACCTTATCCATCATTGGCCCCGGACAAGAGGGTGCTGCGCTGGAAGGAAGCAAGGCCTTTGCCAAAGCCTTCTTACAACGCCATGGAATACCCACGGCTTCCTATCGGGAGTTTACTAAGGAAAATTATCAGGAGGGTTTAGCTTACCTGCAAAATCATCCCTTACCAATTGTATTGAAGGCAGATGGTTTGGCTGCAGGAAAGGGGGTGTTGATTTGTGCCACATATCAGGAGGCGCTAGAAGGTTTTGAAGAAATGATTCAGTCTGCAAAATTTGGAGAGGCTGGAAAGAAAGTGGTAGTAGAAGAATTTTTACAAGGTATCGAGATATCTGTATTTGTGCTGACAGATGGGAAAAACTATGTGTTATTACCAGAGGCCAAAGATTACAAAAGAATCGGGGAAGGGGATAGTGGTCTAAATACAGGGGGGATGGGTGCCGTAAGTCCCGTGCCCTTTGTGGATGCAGTGCTTTGGGATAAAATAAAATCGCGTGTGGTTGAGCCCACTATTCAGGGATTGCAGAAAGATGGTATTCCTTATTGCGGTTTTATTTTTATCGGTTTTATGATTGTAAAGGACGAACCCTTTGTGATCGAGTATAACTGTAGAATGGGAGACCCTGAAACGGAGGTAGTGATGCCCCGTCTTCAAACTGATTTAGTTGAGTTACTAGCCGCCGCCGCTGCTGGAGAATTGAAGAATCAAACTATTAAAACAGATCCAAGAACCGCTTGTACCGTAGTGGCCGTGAGTGGAGGATATCCCGAAGATTATAAAAAAGGTTTTCCTATTCAGGGGCTAGATCAACTGCCCGATTCCTCATTGGTATTTCATATGGGCACGCAGCAAAAAGAAGATCAAATTATCACAAGTGGAGGTCGTGTTCTAGCGGTCACTGCTTTTGGTAATTCCATATCGGAAGCAGCCGCAGCGGCACGCACTGTTCAGGATGCCATTCAGTTTGAAGGGAAGTACTACCGACGCGATATTGGGTTTGAGTTCAAATGAACCCATAACCAACCTGCAGCCAGTGTTGCTGCAACAGCTGTAGTGATAAAAGTGGCAGCTGGTCCCCAGGTGGTCCAAATAAATCCAGCCAGTATACTTGCAACCAATGCCCCGATACTCTCACAGGAACTAAAAAAACCTAGTGCAGTACCTCTTTCCTCAGGAGCAGATTGGTTACTCACCCATGCTTTAATTACTCCTTCAGTGGCACCGGCATAAAGACCATAGCATCCAAAAAGAAAAATCAATCCTTTGATACCGGGATTGGTAGCAAATCCTGCATAAACGCTTGCAAATAATAAGAAGCCTCCTATTAGAACAGGTTTGAATCCCATTTTATCGGCAAGCGAACCTAGAAAAGGGGCACTACTTGCGTAAACCAGGTTATAAAAAATATAAACAGCAATGGTAGCGGTATCTGCATCGAGTTTGATTTGTCCCCAGGAGAATTGCTCTCCTTCCAGCAGAGTTCTAGTGAATAGAATCAGGAAGAAATCAGCACTATTAAATAGCAGAAATATCCAAAAGCCTGGCATTACTTTTTGAAAATTAGGAGTGGCTCTTTTCCAATAATGGAAGTAGGAGAGGAACCCCTTTTTTTCAGTAACCAGCGGGAAAAATTTTTTCTCACGGATTAAAAAGGTCATCAGTACGGAGAGTATGCCGGGAATGAAGGCAAGTAGAAATAGCGTTTTGTATTCCCCGGGATAGGCGTAAAGAAATACTAGTGCCAAAAATGGGCCCAAGGCTGCTCCAAAAGTATCCATGCCACGATGAAATCCAAAAACCTGCCCTCTGTTTTCAGGGCTTGCTTCCATAGCCAGCATCGCATCTCGGGCTGCCGTACGTACACCTTTGCCCAAACGGTCCGTAGTTCGTACTAAAAATACTCCAATGACACTGCTTGTTAGACCCAAAAGCGGTTTTGAGAAGGCGCTTAGTAAATAACCCCACTGGACAAAGGGAAGACGGACTCCTTTTCGGTCGCTCCAGGCGCCAAAACTCCCCTTGCTGATTCCTGCCATAAAATTGACCACGCCTTCCAGTATGCCAATGAGCAATACACTAAACCCAATCTCTTTTAGGTAAACCGGTATGACCGGGTAGAGCATTTCGCTGGCCACGTCGGCAACCAGGCTAACCAGCGATAAGATCCAAACGGTTCGGGTCAATATCCGCATACCTGAAGTTACATTGAAACGGCTTTGAGAAGTTCTTAATTTCCTGCACCTTTGTTCCACTACAAAAGGTGCGATAGAATATGGGACTTTTTAATTGGTTTACGCAAGAGATTGCAATTGACTTGGGCACAGCTAACACGCTCATTATTCACAACGATGAAGTGGTGGTGAATGAGCCTAGTATTGTTGCGCTAAATAGAAATAATCCAAAGGAAGTATTGGCCGTGGGTAAGAAGGCCTTGATGATGCACGAAAAAACCCACGAGAGTATACGCACCGTTCGTCCGTTACGAGATGGTGTGATTGCTGATTTCAATGCAGCGGAATTAATGATCCGCGAGTTGATCAAATTGGTATATCCTAAACGTCCGTTATTGCCACCCAGTTGGAGAATGATGATTTGCATTCCTTCTTCTATTACTGAAGTAGAGAAGCGTGCGGTGCGCGATAGTGCAGAACAAGCGGGTGCGAAAGAAGTGTATTTGATTCATGAACCAATGGCCGCTGCGTTGGGAATTGGTATTGATGTGGAAGAACCCGTTGGTAATATGATCATTGATATAGGTGGTGGTACTACTGGTATCACGGTGATTGCATTAGCTGGTATTGTTTGTGATCAATCTATTCGTGTAGCTGGTGATGAATTTACCGCGGATATCATGGAAGCATTGCGTCGTTATCATTCCTTGTTGATCGGAGAACGTACGGCAGAGCAAATTAAAATACAAGTGGGTGCTGCTTTAAAGGATATTGACAATCCCCCAGATGATTTTGCAGTGAATGGTCGTGACCTTGTTACGGGTATTCCTAAACAAATCATGGTGAGCTATCAGGAAATTGCAGAGGCGCTTGATAAAAGTATCTTTAAAATTGAAGAGGCAATTTTGAAAGCACTTGAGCAAACTCCTCCTGAGTTAGCTGCTGATATTTATCGTCGCGGGTTGTATATCACCGGTGGAGGCGCCTTGCTACGCGGTTTAGATCGCCGTTTGAGCAGTAAGATCAAATTACCTGTACATGTAGCAGACGATCCGCTGAAAAGTGTAGTGCGTGGTACAGGTATTGCGTTGAAAAATTATGATCGGTACCCATTTGTTATGCGTTAAAGGATGCAATTAAAACGGAACCACGTTGCGTAACGTCATCCTATTTATTCGTCGCTATCTTACATTTTTCACCTTTCTGTTTTTACAGATCGTATCGCTATGGTTTTTGTACAGCTTTAATCAATTTCACCAGGCTCAGTTTTTACAAACGGCCAATGAATTAACCGGCGAGATCAACAAGCGGTATAAAAATTTTGAAAACTTTTTCTTGCAAGGCGAGGAGAATCGCAGGCTGCATCGTGTGAATGACTCCTTGTTGAATTTATTATCACAGCAATTGGCAACACCCGATACTACCCGGCAAGTAGTAACCGATACGTTGTTAATTGACTCTACGCGTCAATACAGACGTTATTATTTTAGACCTGCCAGTGTAGTTTTTAATTCCACGAATAGTGAAAAAAATTATATCCAGTTGGATCGAGGTACGCTTCACGGTATTACAGAAAATATGTCTGTGCTAAATTCCGATGGAAGTGCCGTGGGGATTGTGGTACATGTCAGTCCTCGTTTTGCACAAGTGATGAGTTTGCTACACGTACGTCAAAAAGTGAATGTTGCCCTTCAAAAAACGGGGGATTTTGGAACACTGGAGTGGGATGGAAAAGACCCTGGCTTGTTACTATTAAAAGGTTTGCCAAAGAGTGTACCTGTTAAAGTAGGTGATCCCGTGGTGGCCAGTCGGTACTCCTTTAATTTCCCGCCTGGTTATCCAGTGGGAACGGTTGCAGAGATTATCAGCGATAAGAGCACTAATTTTTATTTACTCAAAGTAAAGCCTGCAGCTCGATTTAATAATCTCCAAAACGTATTTGTGGTGGAGAATTTGCAGTATGCGGAACAAGCTAACTTAGATCAGGAGACACGGAAAAAAATTGAGGACTCTAAAAGGAATCCCCGATGAAAGAAGTAATCAGAAATTTTCTACGGTTGTTCCTCTTTTTATTCATTGAGGTATATGTACTGCATAAAATGCCGCACTTGCATCGCTTTATCTCGCCTTCACTTTATTTTTTGTTTTTACTCTGGTTACCCTTTTCTGTTTCGCCCCGTTTCCTGCTCTGGATTGGTCTTGCTACCGGGTTATTGGTTGATTACTTTCTCCAAAGTCCGGGACTTCACGCCTCTGCTTGCCTTTGGCTTTGTTTTCTTCGTCCCTTCCTGATCGGGGTGCTGGCTCCACGAGAAAGCAGTGAGTTCAATTACCGGGAGCCTTCTGCACAATCTCTGCTTTGGGCACCCTACCTTATCTATATAACCTTATTGACCCTGGTTCATCACACCTGGTTGGTATTTCTGGAATGGCTGAGTTTTGGATCCTTTGGCGATTTTTTGATTAAAGTATTAGCCTCTACCGCCATCTCACTTTTATTGATCATTCCCATTGAATTGTTGTTTCCCCGAAGCCTTCGTTTTCGAACTAATGTGGGGGGCTGATTTGGAAGCAAATTTGGAAAGCCGTTCTTACCAACTTATTTTGCAAGTGGTATCGTGATCCATGGCTGTCTATAATCAATCCCGTAGCAATACAATACGCTTAATAGTAATTATCACGTTTGTGGTAATTGCGCTTCAGTTGTTTTATTTACAATTGGTGGATCGTCGTTATGAGCAATTGGCTATGGATAATGCAGTTTATCCTAAAGTGATTTATCCAGAACGTGGAATTATTTACGATCGAAAAGGGAAAGCTATATTAAATAATACCATCATTTTTGATTTGATGGTCACACCTGCTGAGGCAAAAGGAATAGATACACTTGATTTCTGTCGTTTGATGAACATGGATACCAGTGAGTTTAGAAAAAGAATGGTGGATGCAATTTTAAAGAATACCAGTGTTCGTCCCTCCGTATTCAAAGCCATGCTTACCAAAGAACTTCAGGCAAGATTTGAAGAAAATAGCTGGAGATTTCCTGGATTCAATTTGGTGGAACGTCCCTTGCGCACCTATCCTTATCATGCTGCTGCTCATATTTTAGGATATATCCGTGAGGCGGATAAGCGTGATATTGAGCGGTCGAATAATTTTTATAGACAAGGGGACTACATTGGTAAAACTGGATTAGAGGCCTACTACGAATCTGTACTGATGGGACAACGTGGTGTACAGTATATGATCAAGGACAATAAAAACAGATTAGTGGGTACTTATGAGGGAGGTGAATATGATACTGCTGCTGTTGCCGGAAGAAGTTTACGAACCCATATTGATATTGAATTACAACAGCTGGCCGAGGCACTCATGAATAATAAAGTGGGAGGCTTGGTTGCTATTGATCCTAAGACAGGTGGAATTCTGTCGATGGTATCAGGTCCTAATTACGATCCAAATGATTTGTCTGGGCCTGAGGGCAGTAAGAATTTTAGTCGGATGCAATTGGATGTATCAGGTCCCATGCTCAATCGTGCCATCGCCGGACGTTACGAACCGGGCTCAACTTATAAGCCACTAGGCGCTTTGATTGCGTTGAACGAAAAAGTAGTGAGTGCATCCTATGGTTATCCCTGCGGAGGTCGTTATACACTTTGCGGACATGGTAAGCCCGAGTGTACGCATGCGGGAGGGGGACACGCTGCCAATGTGCGCTTAGCCATTGCAAATTCTTGTAACGCCTATTTTGCGCATATCTACCGATTAACAGTAGACAATCCCCGCTATAAGAATGTTTACGATGGTTATTTGCATTGGAAAGAATACATGAATGCATTTGGATTGGGAGTACGTTTGGGTGTAGATCTTCCCAATGAGAGTACCGGAGGAATTCCAGATACAGTAGTGTATAATCGGGAGAATGCCGGCCGTTGGACTTCCTGTACCAACCTAACCTTAGGTATTGGACAGGATAAAATGCAAACCACTCCATTACAAATGGCCAACGCGATGTGTATTATTGCTAATAAAGGGTACTACTATACGCCGCATTTTGTAAAGGAGATTGAAGGTGAGGATCCCGATGATGAATCACTGTTGAGTCGTTTTCAAAAAAAACATGATGTGTTGACTAATATACCGGATGTGGTATTTAATGAGGTGATAGAGGGGATGAGTGATGTAGTAAAAGTTGGTACCGCTAGGGGTGCGCAAATTGAAGGGATAGAAGTTTGCGCAAAAACAGGAACTGCCGAAAACTATACGATCTTGGATCGTCGTCGTGTTAAGTTGCCTGATAACTCTATGTTCGTTTGTTTTGCTCCCAAGGAGAATCCAAAGATTGCTATTGCAGTTTTTGTTCAGAATGCAGGATTTGGAGCTACTTGGGCTGCACCAATAGCCCGTATGATGATGGAGAAATATTTACTAGATACACTGACGGCTAAAAGTAAAATTGACTCAGCAAGAATTGCCTCTACTAACTTAATGCCTAGCTATTTTAAACGCTTACAATACAAGGAGGACTCTATCCGAGCTTTTAAATGGTTCCAGGTTACTAAAGACAGTTCTTATATTGATCGTTTTTCACTGCAAGGACCTGCTTCCTCACCACAATCTCCCTTTCGCAAAAGACCGGTTGAGCAAGAACTACCTTTCTGGGTAAAGGTCTTATCAGCTACCAGCTTGCCGGAGCGTGGCATAGAAAAATTAAAAACTTTTGCTGCGTGAGAAATAATGCCGCAATATCAAAAGGGATTGACTGGAGCTTGGTGTGGAT
>CAZNUR010000020.1:0-5674 GCA_964576375.1 uncultured Chitinophaga sp. | reverse complement strand
GTGAAACAGGACTGGCACTAGTTTATTTCTCCTTTTTTCTCATGATGTACCGGGAAGGGTTGCCCTCAATAATTCCAACCATTGGTTTTGCTTTTGCTATTTTGATCATTGCCAGTATTTTGATCCCCCCCAATATTCTTGCTATCCTGCTTTCTGTGATTGCCTTGCTCTTGATTTATTTTTCGAGAAGACAAATTCGCAGACGTCGACAAATATTAACTAGCATATTATTTATCTGGGCTATAGCAGTAGGTATACAACGATTTGCGGTGCCTTTTATTTTTGAGAAAGTATTGCAAAAGCACCAGGTGGAAAGGATCTATAATCTTTTTGGAAAGGACAATCCTTACGATCCACAACAGCAAGCTATGTCCGAGGAGGCCTCGAAGAAAAAGAAGGAAAGCGGAAGTAGCTATAACGTACGTCAATCAAAAATTGCTATCGGAAGTGGCGGTTTTTTTGGAAAAGGAATTTTTAGTGCCACACAAACGCGTTACGATTTTGTACCTGAGCAACGAACAGATTTTATTTTTTGTACGGTAGGAGAGGGGTTTGGTTTTATAGGAAGTATGTTGCTGTTGGGACTTTATCTTACCCTGCTGTTGAAAATGATCAATATAGCGGAGAGACAACGGAGTACTTATAGCCGAGTGTATGCTTATGGGGTATTATCTGTTTTCTTTTTTCATATTGCAGTCAATATTGCCATGACAATCGGATTAGCACCCGTTATTGGTATACCGCTTCCCTTTATCAGTTATGGGGGTACTTCTTTATTGACCTTTACCGTATTACTCGCCATTTTGATTCGTCTTGATGCAGATCGTCAGATGGTACTTCGCTAATCCTACCTTTGCCGCATGAAAGTAATTCCATTGGCTGAGGGTTGGTTTACGGTTGATAAAACCAAGCAGTTTGTTCCCTTTGACTCCTCAAAAGATCAACTCCGTGATCGGCCGGCTGGTAGTTTACTGGTAGAGATTCAGCCATTTGTAGTCTGTACTGCTAATGATGTTATTTTATTGGATACCGGGCTGGGTTATCGGGTGGATGGACAGTTACAGTTGCATAGTAATCTTCGCAAGGCGGGCATTGATCCTCATGCTGTCACTAAGGTTATACTCTCTCATCTGCATAAAGATCATTGTGGAGGTATGATTGAGACAGAAGGAGCCGTAATTAAATCCGCATTTCCCAATGCCACTTATTATGTACAAGAAGCTGAGTTGGAACATGCATTAGCGCATGTGGGTTCTTCTTATCCGGCAACACCTATACAATGGCTGGCTTCATATGAAAAAGTAGTCCGCTTACAGGGTAATCAAACTATCGATGGTTTTATTACCTGTACCCCATCAGGCGGACATGCACGATATCACCAAAGTATACTGATTACCGAGCAAAATGAATTTGTTTTTTTTGGTGGTGATGAAGCTCCTCAACTACAACAGATGCGTCATCGTTTTGTAGCTAAATACGATTTTGACGGCAGACGTGCCATGGAGTTGCGGCAGCAGTGGTGGAGTCAGGGCGAACAAGAGGGATGGACTTTTCTATTTTACCACGATGTAAAAAATCCCACTTTTTCTTTTAAGCAATCTTAAAATCTTCTCGGGGGTGGAGGTGGTCCCATTTTGCCAGGACCACGGCGATCGCGCTCTTCCTGTACATCTCGCAGGATTCTGATAAAGTCCTCTTGTAAATCATAAATCTGAATCACTCGGTTTTCTCCAACAATTGGACTAAATTCTTTTCTGTATTTTATTTGTAATTCAATTAATTGCTGACGAACCAGTAATCGGTCTTCTCGATTTTTTCGCATGGTTTCTCTCCATTCCTTTTGATAGCGGGCAAAAACAGGCCCAAATGCTTCTCGTTCGCCACTGGTCATCCGCATTCTTTTTTGAATAAACAGATTCATCTTCTCTGGAATTCGGTCACCCAGCGGTGGCTGACCTTGGCTGGAACTAAGTAGAAGTAAATTGATCAATATGAGAAAAATA
Source organism: uncultured Chitinophaga sp. (assembly GCA_964576375.1). Lineage (GTDB taxonomy): Bacteria > Bacteroidota > Bacteroidia > Chitinophagales > Chitinophagaceae > JJ008. The sequence goes on along the minus strand of CAZNUR010000020.1, from coordinate 3,671 downwards.
TTTTTCATGGCATTTCAGTTACCGGGAGGTCATTTAATAATTTTTGAATTTCTTCCTGGGGGATATCCTGAACAAATAGCGCCAGGTCTTTACTCTCTTCTTGTGAGGTAGAGGCTGTTTGTGAAAATGCGTTGGTATTATCTATGAAATCAGAAACATGTTCAGTAGGGAGTTTGCTTACTTCCTGTTTTGCCCACTGATTAATGGCGTCAACTCCATCATTAGTGGATTTTGTGAAATAGTAAAAGCTAAAAAAAAGAATTCCAACGGTAACCGCTGCCGCTGCAAACACTTTCCATCTGGATGATTCAAAGAAATAGACTTTATTATCTTTTTTCTCCTTTGATGTGATACTCGCAAGTAGTTTTCCAGGCAATTCATCAAAATACCCGTTGGGCGCTTGAAAGGTCGATTGTTGCTGCAGGGGGAGTCCTGGTGCAAGCTGTTTTAGTTCGTCCTGAATTATTTCTTTTTTTTCCATGTGCCTTTCTTAAGACAAATTAGGTAGTCTCTGGTTTAATGATTTAAAATATACTGTTCAATTTTTTTGGCTGCATGATGGTAACTGGCCTTTAATGCTCCCTCGCTGGTTTCCAATAATTTACTCATTTGCTCATAGGGCATTTCCTGGTAATACCTAAGAATAAAAACTAATCGTTGTCTCTCTGGTAATTGCTGGATGGCCAACTCCAGTTTCCATTCCAGTTTTTGCGCATCAAAATGTGAATCAGCTTTTACTTGTTCAGCTCTTTGCTGTTCCTGCTCACTTAGAGGGGTCAGTGATTTTCTTTTTTGCTGTTCTAAAAAGCTAAGACATTCATTCGTGGCAATTCGATAGATCCAGGTATATAACTGACTATCTTCTCTGAATTTTTCCAGCCCATTCCACACTCTTATAAATGTATTTTGAACTACATCGTTTGTGTCCTCATGCGACACCACCATCCTTCTGACCAGCCAGTATATTTTTTCCTGATATTTTTTTACCAGCGATGTAAAAGCCGCTTGTTTCGTTACAGGGTCACGAAATTCACTTAAAAGTTGCTGGTCAGAGTAGGAGGTCATGTACCGGATTACGGTTAGACCTTGAAGATACGATGAGGTTTAACCTTTACGTTGTAATGCACGCTCTGCTGCTGCTACAATATCCGGTATGTCCAACCCGTATTTTTTTAATAACTGAGCCGGTGTGCCACTTTCTCCAAACGTATCCTTGGTGCCCACGTATTCGATGGGAACCGGGCAATGCTTGGCGGCTACTTGTGCAATTGAATCGCCCAGTCCGCCAATGATATTATGTTCTTCTGCAGTAACTGCACAACGTGTTTTTTGAAGAGAAGCAATCACGGCTGCTTCATCCAGGGGTTTGATGGTATGAATATTGATTACCTCTACACTAATTCCTTTCTCCTCCAGTTGTGCACCTGCCTGGATGGCATTCCATACCATATGACCACAGGCAAAAATGCTAATGTCTTTACCTGTTGAAAAATGTTGTGCTTTTCCTAATTCAAATGGACGTTCACTGGTAAAAATGGGCCAAGCCGGACGACCAAAACGTAGATATACCGGGCCTTTGTAATCAGCAATAGCTTCTGTGGCGGCCTTGGTTTGTGCGTAGTCACAAGGAACTACCACAGTCATACCCGGCAACATTTTCATCAATCCGATATCTTCCAGAATTTGGTGCGTTGCGCCATCTTCTCCTAAAGTGAGTCCGGCATGCGAGGCACAAATTTTTACATTTTTATCGCTATAAGCTACACTTTGACGAATCTGGTCATATACCCTTCCTGTAGAAAAATTAGCAAAGGTGGTGGTGTAGGGGATTTTTCCTCCAATGGTGAGTCCAGCGGCTACACCAATCATATTGGCTTCTGCAATTCCACATTGTATAAAACGCTCCGGAAACTCTTTCATGAATTGATTGAGTTTGAGTGAGCCAGCCAGATCGGCTGTCAGGGCCACAATGTTTGGATTTTTTCTGGCAGCGGCTACAATGCCATCACCAAATCCACTACGGGTATCTTTTGAACCGGTTGATTGTATGTCTTTGAGCATGGTCACAAAAGTAGGGTTTCAGCGTTAAGCAATCAATTGAAAACTGTTTGTCCGGCCTTTAATTCTTGCTCCCATTTCCAGGCGGTAGCCATAATGTCTTCCAAATTGTATTTGGTTTTCCATCCCAGGACTTCTTGGGCGCTGTCATTATTCGCATAAATGGCTATGACGTCGCCTGCGCGACGGGGTCCAATTTCATAATTGAGTGCAGTGCCACTCACTTTTTCAAAAGCGGCAATGGCCTCCAACACCGTATTCCCATTTCCAGTACCCAGATTGAATATTTCGCATGACTTTTTGTTACGCTCTTGTTCCAAATAACGCAAGGCGAGGGTGTGAGCATGGGCTAAATCACAAACATGGATATAATCCCTAATACAGGAACCATCCCGCGTGGGATAATCACTTCCATGTACCCATAATTTTTCTAGTTTTCCGATGGCTGTTTGTGTTATGGCGGGAACCAGGTTCTGTGGCTTACCCAGGGGTAACTCTCCAATCAGCGCAGAGGGGTGGGCACCTGCCGGATTAAAATAACGGAGTAGGATATGCTCTGCTGCAGAATTTTTGGCATAGTCTTGGATAATCTGTTCGCTGATTTGCTTAGTGGACCCGTAAGGTGATTCTGCGGATTTGATGGGGGTTTGTTCTGTTACCGGTATTTGATCGGGGTTACCATATACCGTACAAGAGGAAGAAAATACAAAGTGAGAAACTCCATATTCGTCCACACATTTTAGAAGATTAATTAGTGAGAATAAATTATTCTCGAAATAAAGTAAAGGTTGCTCAACGGATTCCCCCACGGCTTTGTAAGCCGCAAAATGAATCACACCACTGATATCGGTGTGTTCTTCAAACACTGCACAGGTGTCCTCGTAATTGCAAAGATCAATTTTATAGTGCTGAACTTTTTTGCCGGTAATTTTTTCAACAGCATCCAGTGCCGCAGCATGCGAGCGGGAATTGTTATCAATACAGATTACCTCATATCCGTTTTCTAACAGATCAATGATGGTATGTGAACCAATGTATCCACAACCACCTGTTACAACAATTTTTGCCATAGGATTAGTTACATGGCAAAACTCTGTAATTCCGGCGCTGTTTGCAAGAAAAGATTAAAAGAAACGGAGAATCCAGTAAATAAAGGCAGCCAATAATGCACTTACGGGAATAGTAAGTATCCAGGCCCAGATTAAATTAATGGTTACCCCCCAGCGAACAGCAGACAAGCGCTTGGTGGCGCCTACCCCCATAATTGCGCCGGTTATAGTATGTGTTGTACTTACTGGAATTTTTAAGGCCTCTGTTAAAAAGAGAGTTAATGCTCCCGCAGTTTCTGCAGCTACGCCTTCAAAGGGAGTTACTTTAGTAATCCGAGTTCCCATTGTTTTTACAATTTTCCAACCACCACTCATGGTACCGATTCCAATGGCTGCATAGCAAGCAATAGGAACCCAATTTGGCATCTCTTCAAAATTGCTGATTTGTCCTCCGGCAATTAAGGCGGCTGTGATAATTCCCATTACTTTTTGTGCATCATTACCCCCATGTCCAATGCTAAAAGCTGCTGAAGAAACTAGCTGTAATTTTTTGAACCATAAATT
>CAZNUR010000019.1:24272-27815 GCA_964576375.1 uncultured Chitinophaga sp. | reverse complement strand
CACCACCAATTTCGTTTCCATTCAATACCATGTCATAGGCATTTGCCTTAATAGAGGCGTAAGGGTGTTGTAAATAGTTAGCCGCATCCTCAATCTTAGGATTATTTTCAATCATCGTCTTGATCTGCGTTGGTTTAGGCGCAGTAAAAGGATGGTGACGGGCAACCCAACGGTTTCCTTCTTCATCATATTCAAAAAGCGGAAAGTCCAGTACCCAGAGTAATTTATATTCATTGGGTTTGCGCAATCCTAGTCGCTCACCCAACTCTAAACGAAGCTCACTGATTGCTTTTCTTGTTCTCTCTTCTGCACCCGCTAAAATCAATACTAAATCACCGGGATGGGCGCCTGCTGCCACCGCAATGGCCTTTCTTTTTTCTTCGTCATAAAACTTATCGATACTGCTTTTGCAAGTACCATCAGCATTGTATCGAATAGTTACCAAACCTTTCATTCCAATTTGAGGACGCTTTACCCACTCCGTTAACTCATCTGTTTGTTTTCGGGTGAACTCAGCAGCATTCGGAATGGCAATGGCCAGCACTGTTTCTGCTTCGTCAAACACATTAAAGGAAGCTCCTTCGATCAAGTTGCGGCAATCATTCCGATCCCGAAAAACGGAGGAAGGTTTTTTTAAATTGAGGATGGGTATTTCAAACCGAATATCAGGTTTATCATTACCAAATTTCCACATGGCTTCTTCCCAAGTCATACGCTCTACCGGGTCTGTGTAAGATATTCCTTTTACTTCCTGAAAGATGTGCTTGATCAACCCTTCAAACATATTGAGAATGTCCTCTTGCTCTACAAAGGACATTTCACAGTCAATTTGGGTGAACTCTGGTTGCCTGTCTGCACGAAGATCCTCGTCGCGAAAACACTTTACAATTTGGTAGTAGCGGTCATAGCCACTCACCATCAGTAATTGCTTGAATGTTTGTGGAGATTGTGGTAGTGCGTAAAATTGCCCAGGATTCATTCGGGAGGGAACTACAAAATCACGTGCACCTTCCGGAGTGGATTTGATCAGGAATGGCGTTTCAATATCCAGGAAATTTTGCTGATGTAAATAGTTTCGTGCCGCTCTATTCACGGCATAACGCAACTCTAGATTTTGTCTGACAGGATTTCTTCTTAAATCTAAAAAACGATATTTCATGCGAAGATCATCTCCGCCATCGGTGTCGTCTTGTATTGTAAAGGGGGGAACAGCAGCACGGTTTAAGATGGTGTAGGCTTGAATATCAATTTCAATTTCTCCTGTGGGAAGTTGCGTGTTTTTATTACTGCGTTCAATGACAGTTCCGTTAACCTGCAACACAAATTCGCGGCCAATTGGATTATTATCTAGTTGCGTATTAATCGTTTCACCAAATAGTAATTGTGTTACTCCATAGCGGTCTCTTAGGTCAACGAATGTAATGGCCCCATATTTTCTGACGGTTTGTACCCAACCGGCTAACTGTACTTGTTTTCCTTTGTCTTGTAAACGTAATTCTCCACAGGTATGCGTTCTATACATAATCTTTCAGCGGTTAGGGTTTCAAAGAGTAGTAGTTCTTTTTAATTTAATTTCTCTAGGGCGTTGAATGAGGTAATAATGAAGTAAGATCAACGATCCTATTACAAAAGGAATCATGGAGAGTTGTTTCCCCGTGAGCCATCCCAAAAAAATTGTTTCATCTTGCTTTAGAAACTCCATAATCATCCAAGTGGAGTTGGCGCAGATCCAAAAAGCTACAGCCAGGTTATGGGCTAATTCAGAGTGGATTTGGCGGGTCCGCCAGGAAATAAACAGGGCAACAAGCAATGTGGGAACAATCATCGCTATTCCTAATACTTTCCAACCCATACACCAGCTCATATCTTTAATGATCCAAAATACAATATGAAGGTTCTCCATGCGTCTGAAACGTGCCGGAATTGAGTAGATGGATTCTTGGGGGTTTTGCATAGGTGATTTCGATGTGGAAAGGTAAGAAAAACAGCCCTTTTTATTGAAAACGAGTCCAATTGGCCTCTGGATCTATGCTAGTTCCTTGTGTCAAATTTTCAACTAGTTGATAAGCAAAGTAGGGGGCAAGGGAACAGCCTTTTGTACCCAACCCATTGAGTAAGCCCCATTTTTTTTGGGAGGAGTCAAATCCCACCAGCGGTCTTCTTTCCATGGTGCCCATCCGAATTGCAGCACGCTGCTCTACCACTTCAAAAGGAATTGCCAGCCATTTTTCTAAGGCGCTTACTGTTTGATCTTTAAAAGCGCTGGTTGGGTTAGCGTGATCAAAGCTCCATTCATAGCTAGAGCCAACCCACCAATATCCTGGACTACTGAGCGGTAGTAGGGTTAATTTGTTTTTATAGACAAATGAAGGAGAGAGGTCTGGAATCTTAAGTATCAGGGCTTCTCCCTTTGTGGGCGCCAGTGGAACAGTGGATGATATTGCGCGTTCTTGTATACGAGCCCCATCACAAAAAATGATACGATTACAAGTAATATCCTTGTAGGTGAATCCAGCGTTTGTTTCTTTTAATTGATCAAGATCAAAATTGTACTCACCAATTTTTTGCAGTGTACGCAACCGGTTACGCCAACTTGATAAAAGTAATTGTACGTTGACTAAATAAGCAGGTTTGATTAACCCCACCTCTTTACAATTATGAAATAAATCCAGTTGAATGGGTGAACGACTTGGAATTTCAAGATAGTTTGGATTCTCACTCACTCTTCTTGAAAATAAAGCTGCTGCTTCAGGATTGGTAAAACATTCCATGATTGCTTTTGATTCAATAACAGAAGTTTCCAAACATTCTCCCATTTGCTGATAGGCGGTCAGGCAAAATGGAAGTAATTGGTCTGCCAACCATGTTTTTACTTTATTTCTTCCGGTAACGGGGTTGATCAATCCTCCCGCTTGACGAGATGCCGTATGTGGGCTTTCTTGGTCGATTACAAAATGCTCGATTCCCTTTTTTTCCAGATAATAACTAAGCCAGGTGCCACTGATTCCCTGTCCAATGATCAACACTTCTGTTTTCATGGGTGCTTTCGCTGTTCAATAATGAGAGATGAATAGGACGAACGTATGGGCGGCTGTGTTGAATCGGGGCTGCTGACAAGTACTGGTGGAACTTGAAAGCGACCGGGATAGCGGGCAACAACATGATAAGAAATTTTAAGTGGGGATGGGTTATTGCTAATCCACTCCATGTATAATTCTTTGTCAGTTATTTGAAGTACTTTTCCGGCTCCTGTATGTGTGCTTAATGTCCTGACCATAGCAGGGTAGGTTCCAGCGGGCCATTGCTCGCGTAAAATAATTTTAGGACTATTACTGGCGGGCATTTCAATTTCTACCAACAAAGTATCTCCTGTAAAAACCGTTGCGTTATCTGCAAGTTGTTCCCTTTGCGTTTTTGAATTTTTTGTAGATAGCCGTACTATTTTTTTTGTTACAAAGGTGGCATCAGGCGTTGAGTAGGGTGTAGCGGCTTCGGCTGCATATTCCCAAGGCTCAATTCGTAAGAAACCGGTTTTGTATAGGG
>CAZNUR010000019.1:10342-24172 GCA_964576375.1 uncultured Chitinophaga sp. | reverse complement strand
GCTTCGGCTGCATATTCCCAAGGCTCAATTCGTAAGAAACCGGTTTTGTATAGGGTGTCAGATTCAGATTTTATACGCAGTTGCCATGCAGCAGGTTTGCTGAACTCAAATGGAATATGAATTGGAAATTCAATCCATTCTTTTTTATTGGGCTCTACCGTGAAGTATTGATTTCCTTGCTGATTGAAAAACCAGCCGTCCACGGAATTTTGTTGAAGGGTGTCTATCAGTTGTAAGTGAATAGTACCTGTCCAATCCTTATTTGAGTTATTAAAGAGCTTGAATGCTAAGGAGGGTTGATCACCTTGCCTCACAAATGGGGGGATATTCAATTGGCTAATTCCAATTTTTTTTTCTTGTGTACTGGCAAGGAGAGGAACTATTAGAAGTAGGCTAATCAAAAATTTCATAGACATTTCAGTCGATAAAAAAACCCCTAACGGGGTTTGATTTATTATTTTAAGATACTCGCCATTTTAATCCCAATATCTGCGGGGCTACTCACCACATGTATGCCGCATTCACTCATGATCTGCATTTTTGCAGCGGCAGTATCCTCGGCTCCTCCAACAATGGCACCCGCATGCCCCATTCTCCTACCAGGAGGGGCTGTCTGTCCGGCAATAAATCCTACAACAGGCTTTTTGTTGCCATTTGCTTTAATCCAACGGGCCGCCTCCGCTTCCATACCACCACCTATTTCTCCGATCATTACAATGGCATCAGTTTCCGGATCATTCATGAATAGTTCAACAGCTTCTTTGGTTGTGGTACCGATGATAGGATCACCTCCGATACCAACGGCCGTAGAGATACCCAGGCCGGCTTTTGCCACTTGATCAGCAGCCTCATAGGTAAGAGTTCCAGATTTGGAAACGATTCCAACTCGTCCCTTCACAAATACAAAACCTGGCATGATCCCTACTTTACATTCACCCGCAGTAATTACACCGGGACAGTTAGGGCCTACCAGTCTGGTATTTTTTCCCTGTAGGTAGTTCTTTACTTTAACCATATCCTGCACGGGGATGCCTTCTGTAATACAAACTACCAGCTCAATACCGGCCTCAGCGGCTTCCATGATAGCATCTGCTGCAAAGGCAGGCGGTACAAATATGATACTCACATTAGCCCCAGTTTGCTTGACACCATCTGCTACAGAATTGAATACTGGACGGTCTAGGTGAAGAGTTCCTCCTTTTCCTGGAGTTACGCCACCCACAACCTGGGTTCCATATTCGATCATTTGTGTTGCGTGAAATGTACCTTCTGTACCAGTAAAACCCTGAACTAGGATTTTAGAGTTTTTATTAATCAGGATGCTCATAATATGAGGTCTAAAAGTTGCCGCAAAGGTAGGGAAATGTGCTCAGGGACGGGTCATTTGATCCATGTTCCTTTCATTGGGAATTTTACCCGTTTCCTCCAGCATACGCATGTCTTTGGCATCTCGCAAAAACTCAGAGGCAAAAATGAAGTCATTCAAGCGCTGATTTTTGCTAAATATGATTTCTTTTCGAGTGCCCTCCCATTCTTTTTTACCCTGGTACATGTATAGAATATAGTCTCCAATTTCCATGACACTATTCATATCATGGGTATTGACCACCGTGGTAATTTGGTACTCCAACGTTAAGTCGCGAATAAGTTTATCAATAACCAATGAGGTTTGTGGATCCAACCCAGAATTGGGTTCGTCACAAAAAAGATACTTGGGATTGAGCACTATTGCACGTGCCAAGGCAACTCTCTTTTTCATACCTCCACTGAGCTCTGCTGGATATTTTTTATTCACTCCAGCTAAATTAACCCGGTCTAATACGGCGTTTACGCGTTTTAGTTTTTCACCGGTGGTATCTTTTGTGAACATATTCAAAGGAAACATGATGTTTTCCTCTACGGTCAATGAATCAAATAGGGCTGAACCTTGGAATAGCATTCCAATTTCTTTGCGGATTAAGGTTTTTGCCTCCGGTTCCAAGGTGGTAAAATTAGTTCCATGGTAAAAAATATTCCCTTGATCCGGATTTAATAATCCTACCATGCACTTCATTAGTACAGTTTTCCCACTTCCACTGGCGCCAATGATTAAATTGCAGCGGCCTGTTTCCATTCGAGCACTTACCTCTTCAATCACTACTTTGTCCCCGAACTTTTTTTGTATGTTTTTTACTTCAATCATGGGGTTATAGTAATAATGCAGAAAGTATATAGTCTGCAAATAAAATCAATACACAACTGACTACCACTGCTTTGGTACTGGCTTTTCCTATTTCCAGGGCTCCTCCACGTACATGATAGCCATAAAAGGCAGGAATGCTAGAGAGGATGAAAGCAAAAACATAGGATTTAGTCAGCGCAAAAAATACGTTGTAGGGGAGAAAGTCGGAAGTAAGTCCTTTATCGTACAAGTTTGGGGAAATAATTCCAGCGGCAGTTCCTGCTAAACGACCTCCCCAAATTCCCAATACCATGGCAATAATAACCAGCAAGGGGATCATGAGCATCGCTGCAATAATCTTAGGAAGGATTAAATACGTTTTTGTGTTAATGCCCATTATTTCCAGTGCATCAATTTGTTCGCTGACTCGCATATTCCCCAACTCACTGGCAATTCTACTACCAGCTACTCCGGCCAGCACCACGCAAACGAGGGTAGGGGCAAACTCAAGAATAACTGTATCTCGTACAATTTGTGCTATTGTTGAAATGGGAACAAGTGGACTGACTAGTTGATACGCAGTTTGTATAGTGGACACAGCTCCGATAAAAACTGAAATGATAGTTACAATTCCAAGGGAGCCAAACCCAATTTCCGTGCACTGCCGCATGAGCTCCTTCCAATACATCTGCCGGTTTTCTAATTTTTTAAACATGCCTTTAAGCATGAGTAAAAAACGGCCTATATCTGAAAGTAATGTCATGAATGGAGTTGCTTATTTCTTAAATCGTTTCCACCACCTGGATTTTTTTACAATTTCCTCGGAATTGTTGGTTTTGCATTTTAATTGTGCATCTACTATAGCAATAGCCGCCATATTCACAATACTACGAATAGAGCTGCCCAATTGTAAAATATGCACGGGTTTCTTCAATCCTAACAAAATGGGACCAACTGCATCGGCGGTTCCCAATTCTTTCATAAGGTTATATGCAATATTCCCTGCGGAAAGATTTGGGAAAATTAAAGTGTTAACATCCTGGTCAGCCAACTCGCTAAAAGGATAATTTTCTAACATTAATTCCTTGTTGAATGCTAAACTAGCTTGCATCTCTCCGTCTACAATCAGGGATGGAGCCTTCTCTTTAATAATTTTTCTTGCTTTGGCCACTAGTTTTGCTTCGGGGGAATTACTGCTTCCAAAATTGGAGTAACTCAACAAGGCAATGCGTGGGGTGATATTGAACTGACGAATTTCCTTAGCTGCTAGTAAAGTAATCTCAGCTAACTCTTCTGCTGTTGGATTGAAATTAACCGTAGTATCTGCCAGGAAAATTGGACCTCGTTTAGTCAGCATCATGTACATGCCTGCAATTTTACTAACGCCCTCTTCCATTCCAATGATTTGAATGGCTGGGCGTATCGTATCCGGATAATTTTTAGTTAATCCGGAGATCATGGCGTCAGCATCCCCGCACTCTACCATCATACAACCATAGTGGTTGCGATCTTTCATGATTTTTTTTGCTTCATAAGCATTGAAACCTTTGCGTCCCATCTTTTTAAGGAAAAGTTCACCGTAGTGATTTCTCCTCTCCTCTGTAGCGTCGCTACGTGGATCAAAAATGGGGAGGCTTTCAAGATCAACGGCATTTTCTTCTGCTATTTTCTTGATTTTATCCTCGTTGCCGAGAAGAATGGGGAAGCCAATGCCTTCGTCGAACACTATTTGCGCAGCCTTCAAAACTTTGGGATTATCAGCTTCTGCAAAAACAATCCGTTTAGGATTATTTCTGGCCTTACTTCCAATGGCACGCATTACCTGATTATCCAGTCCCAGTCTTTTGTTTAACTCCTGCTTGTAACGATCCCAATCCTGGATGGGAGCCTTTGCTACTCCACTTTCCATGGCCGCTTTTGCTACCGCAGGGGCAACACTTGCAAGCAACCTTGGATCCAGTGGTTTAGGAATAATATAGTTTGGTCCAAAACTGATATTGGATTCGTTGTAGGCCATATTTACAATATCAGGTACAGGAGATTTGGTAAGCTCAGCTAGTGCTTTTACTGCAGCAAGCTTCATGGCTTCATTGATAGTACTGGCTCTTACATCTAATGCTCCTCTGAAAATATAAGGGAACCCAAGCACGTTATTCACCTGATTAGGGTAATCACTTCTTCCCGTGGCCATTATAATGTCCTTGCGCGCTTCTGTCGCATCCTCCCAGCTGATCTCAGGATCGGGATTTGCCATTGCAAAAACAATAGGATTTTTAGCCATGCTCTTGATCATCTCCTTGTTGAGCAAACCGCCTTTACTGAGGCCTATAAATACATCTGCATCTTTCAATGCTTCAGTAAGTGACAAATTTTTCCCTTTTGCCAGAAACTCTTTTTTTAATTCATCTAGATCATTTCGGCTTTCGTGTACCAATCCTTTAGAATCATAGACCCAAAAATTTTCTCGCTTAGCGCCTAATGCTACATATAGTTTCATACAGGCTACGGCTGCAGCACCCGCTCCACTCACCACAAATTTTAATTTGTCGATTCTTTTTTTCTGCAACTCACAGGCATTAAGTAAAGCAGCAGCACTGATAATGGCGGTTCCATGCTGATCGTCGTGCATGATAGGAATCCGCATTTCCTCTTTTAATCGTTTCTCTATATAGAAACACTCTGGTGCTTTTATATCCTCCAGGTTGATGCCCCCAAATGTGGGCTCCAAGGCTTTTACGATCTCTACAAATTTTGCAGGATCTTTTTCATTAATCTCAATATCAAATACATCGATATCTGCAAAAATTTTAAAAAGAACTCCCTTGCCCTCCATAACGGGTTTGCCTGCCTCTGGTCCAATATCGCCGAGTCCTAACACCGCAGTTCCATTGCTGATTACCGCTACTAAATTTCCTTTTGCAGTGTATTTGTAAACATCATCAGGGTTGGCGGCAATTTCCAAACAAGGAGAGGCCACGCCTGGTGAATAAGCCAGGGATAGATCTCGTTGGGTTTTTGCTTCTTTTGTTGGAACTACTTCAATTTTTCCAGGCCTTCCTTTTGCATGATATTCCAGGGCCTGCTGCTTACGTAAATCACTAGCCATTTGTTCGTATTATTTTTTAAATTCAGTTTTCACTGAATTGATTTGTAAAGGTAGGGCAAAATAACAGCCCATGTTCATTGGAGATATAGCAAATCAGGTTGTAGGATTTACAGCAACGGCAAGCCAAGCTAATAGGCCTGCTCCATGTTCAAGCGCTGATTCGTCCACATCAAATTTTGAAGTATGAACACCATGTACAATTCCCTTCTCTGTATTGCGCGTTCCTAACCTAAAAAAGCAGGCAGGAATTTGTTGTGCATAAAATCCAAAATCTTCGGCACCCATTCTAATTTCTGTTTCTGAAACATTTGACTCACCCATAAATGTGCAGGCCAATTGCTTTGCTTTTGTAGTTAAGTTCATCTCATTTACTACGCAGGGATATCCAATATCAATATGTAGATCTGCTTTACCTCCCATTGACGCTACTAATTGTTCTGTGGTGGTTCTGATTAATTCATGGGCTTCAAAACGCCATTTCTCATTTAGTGCCCTAAAGGTTCCCATTAACTTAACCTGATCGGGTATAACGTTGGTTGTGTTACCACCTTGTATGGAAGTAATGGATAGTACGCAGGGATTGAAAGGGTCATTTCTTCGGCTAATTAACTGTTGCAAAGCAGTTATCAGTTGTGCGCTAATCAAAATAGGATCTACAGCTGCATGCGGTGAAGCAGCGTGTCCACCTTTTCCGTGCACAGTAATATAAATTTCATCTGCGCTAGCCATCACTTTTCCAGGGCGAAAACTAACTTTACCAGCTTCAAGTGTGGTGTGAACATGCAAGGCAAAAATTCCATCAGGTATGGGGTTTTCTAAAACACCCTCCTTGATCAGCAGTGAAGCACCTCCGGGATTTTTTTCTTCACCGGGTTGAAAAATCAATTTGACGGTACCTTCCCAATCTTCCTTGGTTTCTTGTAAGATTTTTGCTGCGCCTAACAAACAAGTAGTGTGTACATCATGTCCACAGGCGTGCATGATGCCCGGTTTACAGGATCGGTAGGGTATATCATTTTCCTCCTGTATTGGAAGTGCATCCATGTCAGCACGTAGCGCAATTGTTTTTGTTTGAGGGTTCTTGCCTTTTATCAGTCCAATCACACCAGTATTCGCCATTACCTGAAATGGGATCTTCCATTCGGTTAATTTATCCTGTACAAACTTGGCCGTTTCAAACTCCTGGTAACTGAGCTCCGGATGTTGATGAAGATGACGTCTCCAAGTGATGAGTTCAGGTAAATAGGTATTAGCTAGTTGCTGTATCCTTTCTTGCATAACGCAAAAATAAGTGCTTCCGCGCTGCGGCTATCAGTCTTGTTCCAAGGCTTCCTCTTCTCCAGGAAGTTTTAGTTTAACCTCAATTATATCATTGATTATAAAGACGCCTTTTGGAAAGAGTAATTCCAACCTGCGTTGGTAAAGCTCAGCTTCTTTGCGGTCTTTGAAGTTACCTGCTTTTACCTTGTAATAGGGAGATTGATGAAAAAGGTAGGCTTTGAGTTCTGGAAAATAGGAGTATACTTTGGTCTTAGCTGCTAATGCCTCGTCTCGTAAGGTGGTGCTGATGACCAAAAGTCGAAAGCCTTTATCCTGTCTTCTTGCATTTCGACTTGTTTCTTCGTTTACCTGTATCTGTTTTTTAATCAGCAAGTCTATGCGACTATCCTTTACTATGGAAATGGTTGTAGTATCTCTTTTTGCGATAAACAGGCTATCCTGTGCTGCTACTTTCCAATAGCTTACTGGTAATGTCAACAAGCTGATAAGAAGAAAAAAGCGAACCATGCTACAAAGATAGCAGCTTTAATAGGCGCCCCCGCTGCCGGCAATGGTTTGAATGGGATGCCAGGTGGTTTTAATTTCCTGCAAATCCATTATAGAGTAGGGAGACTGTCCGCTTTGAGCGAATAATTGATTGGCTGGCCAGCGAAACATTCTTTTTACATGACTTGCACCTTTTTCTTGCATCTTTTGCCATTCAAGTTCTCCTTGATCATAACATACAATAGCATTCACATCCAGATGCGAGCTGATCCAATCTGTTAATTCTTCCTGATATCCTGTTAAAATATTTACTACGCCACCTGGAACATCCGAGCTATTTAGTACCTCAGCAAAACTTACGGCTGCAAGGGGTTGCTCCTGATTGGCAAGTATCAAACAAGTATTTCCGCCTGCAATACAAGGAGCCATTAAGGATACTAAACCTAGCAAAGGGGCATTTGCAGGAGCTAATAATCCAATCACACCCATTGGCTCCGGTACAGAAAAGTTGTAGTGTGCAGAGGCCACCGGATTTACTGAACTAAAAAGTGATTGATATTTATCACACCAACCTGCATAATAGATTAGTCGGTCAATAGATAAATTTATTTCCCGGGTAGCAACTGAAGCAGTATAGTCTTGTGCAATCAGCTCATCTTTTATTTGTTTTTTTCTTCCCTCCAGCATTTCAGCAATTCTGTATAAGATTTGTCCGCGGTTAAATCCACTTCGATTACTCCATCCTCCCCAGGCTGATCGTGCAGCACTCACTGCATCTCTTACATCTTTTCGGGAGGATTGGCAAACATTGGCAATAGTTTTTCCTGCTGCATTTTTAACAGCATAACTCCGTCCGGATTCGGTGCGGGGAAATTGCCCTCCAATGTAAATTTTATAGGTTTTCCAAATCTCTAATCTTGATTGCTGCGTCATAGTGTAGTGTTTAACTCAATTGAACATAAGGTTGCAGTCCCTGTAATCCTCCTTCTCTGCCAAAGCCACTCTCTTTATATCCTCCAAAGGGCGAAGTAGGGTCAAATAAATTATAAGAATTGGCCCAGATTACACCGGCACGTATTCTTTTGGATATATTGAAAATGCGAGAGCCTTTATCAGTCCATACTCCTGCACTTAATCCATAGGGTGAATTATTGGCTTTCTCTATTACTTCGTCGTCTGTACGGAATGTTAAAATGGAAAGCACGGGCCCAAATATTTCCTCTTGGGCAATTCGATTGCTTTGGGCCACATTCGTAAATAAAGTAGGTCTACAGAAGTAACCTTTTTTAGGCAGTGCACAATCACTTTCGTAAAAACTGGCGCCTTCTGCTTTTCCAATTTTTATATAGGATTGAATGGTTTTAAGTTGTTGTGCAGAATTAATGGCACCGATATCCGTATTCTTATCCAGTGGATCTCCCACCAACAAGGTGCCAATGCGATCTTTTAATTTTTTAATGAAAGTTTTTGCAATGGACTCTTGTACATACAAGCGAGAACCTGCACAACAAACATGTCCTTGATTAAAAAATATTCCATTGATTACGCCTTCTACCGCTTGGTCAATTGGCGCGTCCTCAAAAATGATATTAGCTCCTTTGCCTCCTAGTTCTAAGGTTAGTTTTTTGGGGCTTCCTGCTAGTGTGCGTTGAATTATTTTTCCCACTTCGGTGGAGCCGGTGAATGCAATTTTGTTGATATCTGTATGCTTGGTCAGTAAAGCACCAGTTTGCCCTGCACCCGTAATGATATTGACAACTCCTGGGGGAAGGTCAGCTTCTTGGATAATTTCTGCCAATTTTAAAGTAGTCAGCGAGGTGGTTTCAGCTGGCTTTAGTACAACTGTATTGCCTGTAGCTAACGCAGGAGCAATTTTCCAAGCTGCCATCAGTAATGGAAAATTCCAAGGTGTAATTTGTCCTGCCACACCCAGCGCACTTGCCTTTTTGTTAGGGAAGGCAAAGTCTAATTTATCCGCCCATCCTGCATAATAAAAAAAGTGGTTAGCCGCGGTGGGGATATCAAAATCACGACTTTCCCGAATGGGTTTTCCGCCATCCATGCTTTCTGTAACCGCTAACTCTCGCGCTCTTTCCTGCATGATTCTTGCGATTCGAAAAATATATTTACCTCGTTCAGTAGGTGTAATTTTTTTCCAATATTTTTCATACGCTAGGCGAGCTGACTGCACTGCTTTATTAACGTCTGCCTCATCAGCTGCAGCAATCTTGCTCAATATTTCTTCAGTGGCAGGGTTAATGCTGTTGAAATAGTTTCCTTTAGTTGGTTGCTGCCATTTTCCATTTATAAAAAGCTCATAACGGCTGGCAATAGCAGCCGGTTGTTTGCTTTCAGGTGCAGGGGAGTAGTCCCATTTTTTTTTCGTGGCCATCCTTATATCATTTAATCAATTGAGAAGTAATTCGGAGACTGATAGTTCCCCAATGTTTCTTTTGCAACTTGCATCAACACATCGTTGGCCAAACTGCTGGCTCCAAACCGAAACCATTGTTTATCCAGCCAGGCATCTCCCAGTGTTTCTTTGACCATCACTAAATAGTGAAGAGCTAGTTTAGATTTAGAAATTCCGCCGGCAGGCTTCATCCCAACCTTCTTTCCAGTTTTTTGAAAATGATCACGAATGGTCTCCAACATAACCAGGGTTACCGGCATTGTTGCGGCCGGTTGAATTTTTCCCGTTGAAGTTTTAATAAAGTCTGCGCCGGCTGCTATGGCGATGGAACTTGCTTTTTTGACTTGATCCAGGGTTCCTAGTTCGCCCGTTTCTAAAATTACTTTGAGTCGTGCCTTACCGCAGGCCTCTTTTACAGCAGCAATTTCATCAAAAACATAGGCGTATTCCCCAGCATGAAATTTACCTCTGCTGATGACCATGTCTACCTCATCCGCACCCTGTTCAATTGCTAATCGAGTATCCGCCAACTTGATCCGCAGCGAGGACTGACCGCTGGGAAATGCAGTAGCAACGGAGGCCACTTTGATAGAACTTCCATGCAAAGCTTTTTTAGCAACACTAACCATGGATGGATAAACGCAAATGGCAGCCACGGAGGGGAGGCCGGGTATATGATCATGAAGGTGTCTGGCTTTGGTACACAATTGATTAACTTTTCCAGGAGTATCTTTTCCCTCAAGTGTAGTTAAGTCAATCATGCTTAGCACCATGTGTAAACCCTGCATTTTGCTGGGCCCCTTGATACTTCTTTTAGTAAACCGGATTGCTCGCTCCTCCACTCCGGTTTGTTCGACAGGAGGATGATTGAGAATCTGTGAGTTAAATGCAGGTTTTTTGCCAGCCATCAATTTGAAGCATTTGGTGGGTTAAAAGTAAAACTAATTACCTATCATTGCTATCCGTTATTTTTTATTCCAATTAAAATTCTGGCTATGCGATTGTACAAGCTTTTCATGTGGATCTTGTTGCTGGCAAGTTCTTATACTGCACAGGCACAACCCACATTTCCGGAAAATGGAGTGGCAGACCCCCGCTCAGGTTACTTTGCATTTACGCATGCAACAATTGTTAAAGATGCAAGTAATACGCTGCAAGATGCGACACTCGTAATTCGAGATGGTCGTATTGTGGCAATTGGTTCAGGATTATCTGTGCCACCTGGGGCTGTTGAAGTTGATTGTAAAGGAAAGTTTATATATCCCTCTTTTATTGATTTGTACGCTGATTATGGCATTCCCGCCTCACAGCAGCGTCCTGCAGGACAACCTTTTGATTTTTTTCGAAGTGCACAACTAGAAACCAATCTGAAAGGTCCTTATGGTTGGAACCAGGCTATTCGTAGTGAGCAGCAGGCCCATACAGTATTTACTTCGGACGAAAGCAAGGCAAAATCACTGCGAGAATTGGGCTTTGGAACTGTATTGAGCCACATACGTGATGGTATTGCACGTGGTACAGGTACCTTGGTGACACTTGCCAATGAAAAAGAAAACCTGATTATTTTAAAAGACAGAGCAGCCGCACACTACTCATTCAACAAAGGAAGCTCCACCCAGAGTTACCCGAGCTCTATGATGGGAAATATTTCCTTGCTTCGTCAAACGTACCTTGATGCACAATGGTATAAGACACAGCCACAAGAAGAAGGGTATAATCTTACTTTGAAAACATGGAATGAAAATCAATCCTTGCCTCAGATTTTTGAAGCTAATGATAAATGGAACGATTTGCGTGCTTATCGAATCGGGAAAGAGTTTGGCGTACAGTATATTTTAAAAGCTGGACAAAATGAGTACCAACGTATAAGCGAAATGAAAAGTACAGGTTCGTATTTTATTCTTCCATTGAATTTTCCAGTTGCTCAAGATGTGGAGGATCCCGCTGATGCGCGTTTTGTGGCAATCAATGATATGAAACACTGGGAGTTGGCTCCTTCACAGCCTGCTGCCTTTGAAAAAGCAGGAATTCCCTTTGCGTTGACTACGGCTGATTTGTCTAGTGTTAGTCAGTTTGGCCGCAATCTTCAGAAAGCTAGAGAATATGGACTCTCTGATAATAAAATTATTGAAGCGCTTACTAAAACACCTGCAGAAATGTTAGGGGTGTATGATAGGGTGGGTAGTTTAGACAAGGGCAAGCTGGCTAATTTTTTAATCACAACAGGTCCTTTATTCCAAGATAAAACCACTTTATTACAGAATTGGATTCAAGGTATTAAATACACCATCAAAGAAGACGCTGGGAATGTGGCAGGCACTTATCAGTTAGTGGTTACCACTCAGACAGGTAAAGAAAATTACACGTTAGAGGTTAAGTCTGCTGGTGCAGCAACCTTGTATGCAAAAGACACGCTACTCTCTCGATTTAGCTTTGATGGTAAACAGTTGAAATTATATTATGCGCCCGCACCTGTTAGACAACGTCCAATGTTGGATAGCGCACGTACGCGTGGCGCGGGTATGGGAGGACGTTTTCCAGGTATGGCAGAGCAGCCTTTACCGCTCACGGCTACCCGGCTTAGTGGTGTTTCCAATGGTAGTGAGTGGAATGGAGTAGGAACAGATTCATTGGGAAATCCTTTAACCTGGACGGCTACACTAGTTAAGCCAGGCGTAGCAACAATAGATAGCATTCGTAAAAAAGAGTTACCCGCTGTTGGAAAAGTAGTTTATCCATTTCTGCCTTTTGGGTGGGAAGAGGGGCAGGAGCCTAAAACTGAAACCATCCTGATTCGAAATGCCACCGTTTGGACCAATGAAGCACAGGGCATTATCAAGAATGCTGATGTGTTATTAAAAGATGGAAAAATTGCAGCAGTTGGTCAAGGTATTTCTGCACCCGCTGAAGCAAAAGTAATTGATGGTACAGGGAAGCATGTTACAGCCGGTATAATTGATGAACATTCGCATATTGCCGCTGCCTCAATCAATGAAGGGGGACAGTCGGTAACATCTGAAGTACGCATCAGTGATAATTTAAATCCGGATGACATCAACATTTATCGTCAGCTCAGTGGGGGAGTTACCACCTCTCATATCTTACATGGATCTGCTAATGTGATCGGTGGGCAGACTCAATTGATCAAATTGCGTTGGGGTGCCAATGATGATGGATTAAAGTTCAATAACTGGCCGGGTCAAATCAAGTTTGCCTTGGGAGAGAATGTAAAACGTTCTGCCTCACCCAACGGAAACAACCGATATCCTGATACGCGGATGGGTGTTGAGCAAGTATTAGTGGATGCGTTTACGCGTGCAAAAGATTATCAAAAACAATGGCAGGAATACGAAACTGCACGTAAGGCCTATGAGACAAGTAAGAATAAAAAATTATTGACCGCTCCAGTTGCACCTCGTCGTGATTTAGAGTTGGATGCATTGGTGGAAATTCTGGAAAAGCGTCGCTTTATCACATGTCACTCCTATGTACAAAGTGAAATTAATGGTGCCATGGAAGTAGCGAATAAAATGGGGTATACGGTGAACACATTTACGCATATCCTCGAAGGTTACAAAGTAGCTGATAAAATGAAAGAACATGGCTCATTTGCCTCCACCTTCTCTGACTGGTGGGCTTATAAAATGGAAGTAGAAGATGCTATTCCTTACAATGCGGCTATCATGCACAAGGTTGGTTTAACAGTTGCCATCAACTCTGATGATGCAGAGATGGCGCGTCGTTTGAATCAGGAAGCTGCTAAAGTGGTAAAGTATGGTGGAGTGAGTGAGGAAGACGCACTCAAAATGGTAACCCTCAATCCGGCAAAAATGTTGCACGTGGCTGATCGTGTTGGAAGTCTGTTGCCTGGCAAGGATGCCGATGTGGTGGTGTGGAGTGATCATCCCTTGAGCATCTATGCCAAGTCTTTGTACACTATCGTGGATGGCGCCATCTATTTTGATCGAAAGAAAGACGAAGAGATGCAGCAAAAAGTAGATCAAGAAAGAACGCGTCTGGTTCGAAAAATGAATGGTGAAAAAAGAAGTGGCGCACCGGTTATTCCAGCGCAGCCCAGTTATCAGCTGATGCATAGCTGTCATGATCACGGGCACAGCCATGGTTTATTGGTAATTGATATTGAATAATTGAAATTGAAAAAAGCAGTCTTATGCAAAAGATAATTTTTAGCGCTTTATTAACCGCCTCTTTATCCTTACTACAAGCTCAGGAAACTGTATTGCCAGCCAAGGAACAGAAGGGCAGTTTTTATTTGACTAATGCTACCATTCATGTTGGAAATGGTAAAGTAATACAAAACGGCACGATCAAAGTAACCAATGGTAAGATCGAGGCCGTAGGAGATAATATTGCAATTCCTTC
>CAZNUR010000019.1:3620-10242 GCA_964576375.1 uncultured Chitinophaga sp. | reverse complement strand
TTTGATATGGTGATTGTGGGTGGTAGTGAAAGTTATCAAGTTGCAGATTTATTAAAGCAGCATGATGTTTCAGTAATCTTACAACAACCCCACAGTTTGCCAACTGCTGGCGATGATGACGTAGATCAGCCATACAAAACAGCCGCACAGTTAAAAAAGGCTGGCGTATTATTTTCTATCTCTGATGATGATAGTCAAACGCGTGGAAGGAACCTGGCATTTAATGCCGGTACTGCTGCTGCTTATGGGTTGGATAAGGAGGAGGCTTTGGCTGCCATCACACTTAATGCAGCTAGAATCATGGGTGTAGCGGACAAGACAGGTAGTATAGAGGTAGGGAAAGATGCGAACATTGTAGTAAGTAGCGGTGATCTTTTAGATATGCGAAATAGCAATGTTACCGCTGCTTATATACAAGGACGTAAAATTGACCTTACTGACAAGCACAAACTATTGAGTGATCGTTTTGAGCAGAAATACGAACTGAAAACGCCTAGAAAAGGATTTTGATTATAGGTCTTTGCCGTGGCATTGCTTGAACTTCTTTCCGCTTCCACAGGGACAGGGGTCATTTCTTCCAATCTTGGGTCCAGCAGTGACAGGAGCCGGCTTATCTTGCTCATTGGCGGCATAATCCTGACCTGCATTATCAATCTCTTCTTTATTGGCACGCATGCGACTCATATCCGTCCGCTGTTGACGTCCTTCCCGTAATCCTGCTTCCTCTTGTTGCGCAGGAAGTGTTGCATGGCAAAGGAAATTAACTATGTTACGGTTGACGTCTGCATTCATGTTACGGAACAACTGATAGGCTTCCATTTTGTAGATGACAAGCGGATCTTTCTGCTCGAGGTATGCAGTTTGAACACTTTGCTTTAAGTCGTCCATGGCACGTAAATGTTCTTTCCAACTTTCATCAATCACAGCTAGCGTAACGGAGCGTTCTAATGCTTGGGATAGTTCAGCTCCATTTGAGTCCAGTGTTTTTGCCAAATTGGCTAGCACATTGTAACCCTTGCGACCATCGGTGAAAGGAACAATTACATTTTCAATATTGGCGCCCTGCGTCAAACGAATATTCTTGAAAACAGGAATTGCCTGCTTTTCTACCTCTTGTTTATGACGCGTGTAGCTTGCAATGGCTTCCTGATACAGACGATCAATCACTTTAGCTTCATCCGCTTTTAATAGTTCCTCTTGTGTAATGGAGGTGTCCAGGCCAAAGTTCAAAATACAAGCCATCTTAAACCCATCGTAGTCCTCCTGTTCACGGAATGAAGTAACTAAACCTTCTGCCTGTGCGGAGAAGGAACTGTCAATATCAAGAGCAAGCCGTTCCCCAAACAACGCATGATTACGACGCTTGTAAACTGCATTTCGTTGCATGTTCATTACATCGTCGTATTCCAATAATCTTTTACGTATTCCAAAATTATTTTCTTCTACTTTTTTCTGTGCTCGCTGGATACTATTGCTGATCATGCTGTGTTGAATCACATCCCCTTCCTTATACCCCAGCTTGTCCATTAGTCCTGCAATTCTATCGCTACCAAACATTCGCATTAAGTCGTCCTCTAGGGAAACGTAGAACTGACTGGAACCAGGATCACCCTGACGACCCGCACGACCCCTTAATTGACGATCTACACGGCGGCTTTCATGTCTTTCTGTACCTATGATAGCTAATCCGCCTGCCTCCTTTACGCCGGGGCCCAGTTTTATATCCGTACCCCTTCCTGCCATGTTAGTAGCAATGGTAACGGCACCTGCCAAACCTGCCTCGGCTACCACCTGCGCCTCTCGGGCATGTTGCTTTGCATTAAGTACGTTATGTGGAATTTTCTTTTGCTGTAGCATACGACCCAACAGCTCACTGACCTCAACTGAAGTGGTACCTACCAGGCAAGGTCGTCCAGCATTTCTAAGGGATTCTATTTCGTCTATAACAGCTTTGAATTTCTCTCGCTTGGTTTTGTAGACCAGATCATCGCGGTCGTCGCGAATCATATTCAGATTAGTAGGGATACTAACCACATCTAACTTATAGATACTCCATAACTCTGCTGCTTCTGTTTCCGCTGTTCCCGTCATCCCCGCCAACTTGTGATACATTCTGAAATAATTCTGCAGCGTAATGGTGGCATAAGTCTGTGTAGCCGCCTCAATCTTTACATTTTCTTTTGCTTCTAAGGCTTGATGTAGTCCGTCACTGTAACGACGGCCCTCCATGATACGACCTGTTTGTTCGTCCACAATCTTAATTGCCCCATCCATGATTACATATTCCACATCTTTTGCAAAAAGGGTGTAGGCTTTTAGCAATTGTTGAACCGTATGTATACGATCAGCCTTTTGGGCATATTCGTTTAGTGTAGCTTCTTTGAGCTGCATTTTTTCTTCGGCACTCGCTTCACTTTTTTCAACTTCAGATAATCGTATTCCAATGTCGGGTAATACAAAAAATTCTGGATCCTCTCCGCTGCGTGTGATAGCAGCCAAGCCTTTATCGGTCAAGTCGACTGAATTGTTCTTTTCATCAATGTGAAATAATAACTCTTCATCTACTTGTGGCATGTAACGTTGCTGATCCTGCAGGTAATAGTTCTCTGCTTTTTGCAATAACACCTTGATTCCGGGCTCACTGAGATATTTAATAACCGGACCGTATTTGGGCAATCCGCGATGCGCACGGAATAAATAAAGACCACCAGTTTTAGGGTCGTCTTGTCCAGCCGTGATTAGTCGTTTGGCTTCGTTGAGGCAGTTTCGAACAATTTTTTCCTGCTCAACCACTAATTGTTGAATTCGTGGTTTATGAATATGGAATTGTTGATCATCCCCTTTCGGAACAGGTCCTGAAATAATCAAAGGAGTTCGAGCATCATCGATTAACACCGAGTCAACCTCATCCACCATGGCAAAATGGTGTTTACGCTGAACCATTTCCTCCGGGCTATGTACCATATTATCCCGCAAGTAGTCGAAACCAAATTCGTTGTTGGTGCCGTAGGTTATATCTGCACTGTAAGCTTTTCTTCTCTCTTCTGAATTTGGTTGATGTTTATCGATACAATCAACCGTTATCCCCAGCCACTCAAATAGGGGGCCATTCCATTCCTGATCTCGTTTTGCTAGATAGTCATTGACCGTTACTAGGTGAACGCCTTCCCCTGGCAATGCATTTAAGTAAGCGGGAAGGGTAGAAACAAGTGTTTTTCCTTCACCGGTGGCCATCTCTGCGATCTTGCCCTGGTGAAGTACAATACCTCCTATTAACTGCACATCGTAATGCACCATATTCCAAGTGATGGTGGCGCCTGCTGCTGTCCAGCTATTTTTAAAAATTGATTGCTCGCCCTCTATTTTAACGTAGTCTCTTTTTACACTGAGGTCTTTATCAAGAGTAGTAGCTGTGGCTACTATTTCTTTGTTTTCTTTAAACCGTCTTGCCGTTTCTTTGATTACAGCAAAGGCCTCAGGTAGTAGCTGTTCAAGTATTACCTCAATTTCTTTGTTACGCAGTTTGCGAAGACGGTCAACTTCCTGGTAAATCGCATCTTTTCCACTGAGGTCCTCAGGGGGAAGATTTTCCGCAGCTTGGTTTTGTGCCGCAATTTGTTCGTCAATACTAAGCAGGTGCGTTTTAATACGGGACCTGAATTCTGCAGTCTTGCCTCGTAACTGGTCATTACTAAGCTGCTGGTATTGTGCAAAAAAGCTATTAATGGCAGTTACCTGCGGTTGAACTTTCTTAACGTCTTTTTCCGATTTGCTGCCGCCAAATATTTTGGAGATATATCCAAGCATAAGGCGGCAAATATAAGCCAAAAAAAACCCTAAATTTGCACCCCAAACAAGCGCACATGGCAGGCCAGCTCAAAGAAGTCAGAAACCGAATTAAGTCAGTACAGAGTACGCAGCAAATCACCAAGGCTATGAAAATGGTAAGCGCGGCTAAACTTCGCCGTGCCCAGGATGCGATACTTCAAATGCGTCCCTATGCCCAGAAATTGCAGGATATGCTGTCCAACATTGTGAGCGCCAGTGAGGCAGGCTCTGAAATGGCCTTGGCGTCTGAGCGCCCTGTTGAGAAAGTATTACTAATTGTAATAAGCAGCGACCGTGGTCTGGCTGGCGCTTTCAATGCAAATGTGGTAAAGTTGGCCAAGAGCACCATTGCTGAAAAATATGCGGAGCAGGCTAAAAACGGAAATGTCACTATTTGGAATATTGGGAAAAAGGCCTACGAGAATTTAACAAAGGCAAATTTCAAAACGGACGCTACTTTCAAGGATATTTTTCTTCAGTTGAGCTTTGAAAAAGTGCAAGAGGCTGCTGCTGCAGCTCGTCAAGCCTTCCTCAACAAGGAGTTTGACGTGGTAGAAATTATTTATAGTCAGTTTAAAAATGCTGCCACACAACGATTTGTGGTGGAGCGATATTTGCCCATTCCCCGTGCTGAGAAAAAGGAAGGAGGCGCTCAAGCTGATTTTATTTTTGATCCAGAAAAAAATACACTAGTAGCGGAACTCATGCCCCGCATTCTGAATACCCAGCTATACAAGGCTGTTTTGGACTCTAATGCCTCAGAACACGGCGCCAGGATGACAGCAATGGATAAGGCCAGTGAGAACGCAAACGAAATGTTGCGCTCATTGAAGATTTCCTACAACCGCGCAAGACAGGCTGCTATCACCACAGAGTTAACGGAGATTGTGAGTGGCGCCGCTGCTTTGCAAGGTTAATAAGACTGTGTACAATTTTCTCTCAGTCCTATTTCCCTTATTTGTATTTTCAAGTTTCCAACCATGCCTGAAATTTCAACTTTATTGCCTCATATTGAGGCCCTGATATTCGCGAGTGATCGTCCATTGACAACACTCGAGTTAACCGATTACGTCAACAACGCACTTGGATTCTTGGAGGATAGAGCCACGCTGGATCAGGTAGAGGCTGCCTTGAATGGAATTACGGAAAAGTATGCGTCTGACTTTTATCCCTTTGAGGTAGTTCAGAGTGGTGGCGGATGGCAGTTTCTATCCAAGAAGGATTATCATCGCACTATTGCCCAGATTAATGGAGATAAGTTTTTAAAAAGACTCACTACTGCTTCTTTGGAAACGCTTGCCATTATCGCATATAAACAGCCGGTTACAAAGGGCGAAATTGAAGCCATTCGCGGGGTAAGCTCAGACTATGCTGTCCAAAAATTATTGGAAAAGGAATTGATTGTAATTGCAGGTCGTAACGAGAAGTTGCCCGGTCATCCATTGGTTTATGCAACTTCAAGAAGCTTTATGGACTATTTTGGTATCAACTCTTCGGACGATCTTCCTAAAATCCGCGAAGTGCTGGCTGAGCAATTGGTTGCGCCCACTATTGTGCAGGATGAAGTAATTACTGAATCGCCTACAGGCGAAAGTCAGGAAGATTGATCTTGTTATCTTCGTCTCATGCCTCCACGCATTGAACCCGCCATACTTATTGAAGCTGCCCGTCAATACGGCACCCCTCTATATTTCTATCACGCGGAGCAAATCAAGTCTCAATACGAACGTCTAAAGCAAGCTTTTTCAAATTGGGACGTACGTTTTTTTTACGCTGCCAAGGCACTCACCAATCTTCACATCTTACAGTATGTTTATTCCTTAGGTTGCGCTGTAGATTGTAGTTCCATTAATGAAATCAAATTAGCTCGTAAGGCCGGTGTTCCTAACGACAACATATTGTATACCTCCAATAGTATTCATTTTTCAGAAATAGAAGAAGCCGTTGGGTTGGGTGCATTTGTGAATGTTGACAGTTTATCTGCCCTTGAAAAATTTGGGATGCGATTTGGTAGTTCGTATCCGGTGGGAATACGGCTTCGTCCTAACATCATGGCTGGCGGTAACCTAAAAATTTCAACGGGGCATGCTGCAAGTAAATTTGGAATTCCGGTAGAGCAATTAGATCAAGTGCTTGCTCTAGTCTCGTCCTATAAAATTCAGGTTCATACATTACATATTCATACTGGCAGTGAAATCAAGGATGCCGATGTCTTTGTACAAGGTGTTCGTCTTTTATTAGACATCGTAGCTGACTTTCCGGATGTACGTGTCATTGATCTGGGCGGTGGCTTTAAAGTCCCATATTATCCCGGTGAAAAAGGAACTGATATTCATGCGGTGGGTAAAGCGGTAGCAGAACTATTCACTGCCTACCAGCAAAAAACCGGACGTAAGTTGCAAGTGTGGTTTGAGCCCGGAAAATATATGGTTTGCGAAGCGGGTTATCTGCTTACTACGGTGAATGTGATCAAGGAAAATGAAACGCTGACTTTTGCAGGCGTTGATACTGGACTAAATCAATTGATACGTCCGATGTTTTACGAGGCTTATCATCATATTGAAAACTTGACCAATCCTTCGGCCCCTGTCAAAACTTATCAAGTTGTTGGAAATATTTGTGAGACGGATACCTTGGGTGCTGATCGGGAACTGCCTATGATTCGCGAAGGAGATTTATTGTCCATTCAAAATGCCGGGGCTTATGGTTTTGAAATGGCTTCTCAATACAACGCAAGGTTTCGTCCTGCTGAGGTATTTTATAAAGACGGTTCATTACAATTGATTCGTCGAAG
>CAZNUR010000019.1:0-3520 GCA_964576375.1 uncultured Chitinophaga sp. | reverse complement strand
TTTGCCTGTTTAGGAATGGCTGCAGAGATGAGTACAGGCCTCTTGGCTATGGCTCATTTGTATCAACGCAAACCCGCAATTTCCATGTTGGTAATTCGAATCGAGAGTCAATTTTTTAAAAAGGCAACAGGTGTAACCCGTTTCACTTGTGAGCAAGGAAAAGAATTACAGGAGGCCATACAAAAGGCGTACGAATCAGGCGAGTCAGTTGAACTTCCCGTGGTTTCATCGGGGTTTAACGAACAAGGTATAGAGGTGGCTCGTTTTTTGATCACTTGGTCCTTTAAGAGAAAAGCCTAAATTACCAGTCATATTCGTTGTGTATGAAAATTTCCTTTCATGGTGCGGCAAGAACCGTAACCGGTTCAAAGCATTTGCTTGAACTTTCCTCCGGAAAAAAAATTTTATTAGACTGTGGTCTCTTTCAAGGGATGGGAAAGGAAACCAATGCCCTGAATCGTCATTTTGGATTTGATCCATCCTCTGTAGATGTAATGGTACTTAGTCATGCACATATTGATCATGCAGGCTTAATTCCAAAGTTGGTCGAGGAAGGCTTTCGAGGAAAAATTTGGTGTACCCCTGCTACAAAGGAGTTAGCGATGGTGCTGCTCGAGGATTCTGCACAAATCCAGGAGGATGATATTCGTTATGCAAATAAAAGAAGGAAGCAGCTTAATCAACCTTTGTTAATGCCGCTATATACCAAAGAGCAGGCGCAAGCATCGTTTGCATATTTTGAAACACTTGAATATGGAACTTGGAATAGCATACTTGAGGGAGTTGAGCTTCAATTTACGGATGCAGGACATATTATCGGTAGTGCAGCAGTCCATTTAAAGATCAATGAAAAGGGTAGTATTAGACAATTGACATTTAGTGGAGATGTCGGTCGTTATCGGGATGCTATTTTACGTTCGCCCTCTACTTTTACACAAGCTGATATCATCCTTTTGGAATCAACTTATGGCAATAAGCTTCATCCACTTCATCAATCAACTCCTGATTTATTATTAGAATGGATCGATAAGATTTGCATCCGCAAAAAAGGAAAGCTCATTCTTGCCGCTTTTAGTGTAGGACGAACACAGGAATTGCTCTTTCAGTTAAATCAATTAGAGCTAGAGAACAGGCTGCCCCCTGTACCCATTTATGTAGATAGCCCCTTGAGTGTAGAAGCCACTGAGATAGTAAAAAAATATCCAAACTACTTTAATCGGAGTATTCAAAAAATTATGGAGAGTGATTTGGATCCTTTTGATTTTTCATCTTTAAGATATATACGGACGGTAGAGGAGTCAAAGCAGCTGAATTTTATTGAGGGTCCAATGGTGATCATTTCGGCAAGTGGAATGGCTGATGCAGGAAGGGTAAAGCATCACATCAGCAACAATATTGAAAATTCGCGTAACGGGGTGCTTTTTACGGGCTATTGTGAACCCCGTTCACTTGGAGGACGCCTGCTTGCGGGGTTATCAGAAGTTAGTATTTATGGAGTACTGCATGAGGTACATGCTTCAGTGGGTCTCATTCCCAGCATGAGTGCCCACGGGGACTATGAAGACCTTTGTCAGTGGCTCTCCTGGCAAGATCCTAAGGCCGTAAGCCACCTTTTTCTGGTCCACGGTGAGTACTCTGTTCAAGTTGATTTTAGGGAACGTTTACTTAAAAAGGGATACCCCTTGGTTGAAATACCTGAAATGCATACGAGTTACGGGTTGGGATAGCTATAAAAAAGAAACCCCTTGGGAGTTCCCAAGGGGTTGAATTTCAAAGTGGATAATTTAATGGTAAATGGGAGGAGTCCCCTGCAAGTATGAATCAAACTTATTGACTCCTTGCGCTCCTCTATCTTTTTCGGTAATGGAACTGGTTAAGTTACAGGTTATTTCCTATATTTATATTGTATAACTTTTTAGTATAAACAGGTTACTTACCAATTAATTTGTTGGAATTCAATACTATAAGGATATTTTTTATTTTAACCTTCCTATGTGCCTCTGGCCACTCTTTTTGTCAGCGCCAGATTGGACCGGATTCGATTTTATATGTTAAGTCTAGTCCATTCTTTACAGAATTGATGTCCAAAACCACTCATTCCTTAAGCTTTGAGGCAGCTTTATTAAATCAAGTTTCCTCGTATGATCCCTCCGTGTTTAAGATGAATAGTGGGGAGTTCATAAAAGTTAGAGACCAGCTATATTTTCATTTTCACAATACTGGGAAAATTTACAGGTATCGCCCTGAATACTCAACTAAGGATTCTCTTCAGTTCATTCGGCTCGATGCAACGGTAAATGCTAACTACAATATTGGGTCATATATTTTTCCGATAGGTGACAATATTTACGAGTATGGGGGGTATGGTTTTTGGAAGTCTAATGGAATTGTTCGTAAGTACAATTTTAGAGATCGTGAGTGGGATGTGGTGGTGCTTGATCGGGAAGTTCATATGCCTGCTGCTATCTCCTCGGGCTACAGTGTTTGGGTCGACTCAAACCAAAAGTATTTGTATGTGCCCTATCAACGGGTCATCAATGATGGAATAACGCGGGTTAATGATCAATCCTCAAATTTGTTGACCAGCTATCGACTTAATTTAAAAACATATCAATGGGAGTATCTCGGTAAAACCAACGAGGATGTATTAAATATTTTGAGATCACCTTATCGGGTTTTTACAACTAGTAAGGGTCTTTTTGCAGCCTATACTAGCCGACTCTATTGGGTAGATTTTGAGTCTAATTCCATTAAAGTATTGGTTGATCCCTCATTAACGCAATCTCTGATGCGTTTGCAACCTTACATGTTATGGTATTGGGATCGACAACACCTTTTCTGGATTAATCCCACTAATGGGCGATATGATTCAGCTTTTATTGACACTTCACGTTTCATAGCCCATACAAGCGAAATATGGCGAAAACCCCTCTCATTAGCTGATTATTTTTGGCTCATTCCTATTACACTTTTGTTGTTCATTATTGCTTATGCTCAACATAAAAAGAAAAGAAAACTAGCCACTAATGCTGCTCACTCTGAAAACGAGGAGGCTAAGCATCCTTTCTCTGCTACTGAGTTGTCTCTAGTTGAGTTATTACTAGCTAAGCAAAGGCAAAACCAAACGGTTACTATTCCGGAAATCAATTACGTTCTGGGATTAAAGGATAAGAATCAGGGAATGCAGAAAAAGGTGCGCAGTGATATCATAAACAGGATTAATGAGAAGTATAGTTTTCTAAGCCAGGAGAAGGGTTCGCTTATTCAGAATATTCGTAGTGAAACAGATAAGCGCTTTTTTGAGTATCACCTTAACCCGGATCACCTCGATAGGCTTCGTTCACTTCTATCCTGAGTGCACAAAATGTATTACCTTTACGCCCCCCAAAAGGGGAATGCCGGGGTAGCTCAGCTGGTTAGAGCATCGGATTCATAACCCGAAGGTCGGCAGTTCAAGTCTGCTCTCCGGTACATCAAGGCCTCCACGTGGGGTCTTTTTTTTGTACAGTTGGTATTTTGT
>CAZNUR010000018.1:19211-30769 GCA_964576375.1 uncultured Chitinophaga sp. | reverse complement strand
TGGGTCAACTGCAAACCCTGGCAAACTTGCCAGGGTTTTTTATTCGAGAGGCGTGCAAAGCTTGCTTTGCAAAGCTTCGAGAAGAAAAAACAGAGCCCGCAAAGCGGGCGAGGGTTTGCTTTTGAAACCCGCCTCTGGATCACTGAGCTCCGCAGGAGCGAAGTAATCCTTATGGGTCAACTGCAAACCCTGGCAAACTTGCCAGGGTTTTTTATTCGAGAGGCGTGTAAAGCGAATTAGTACCCTAATTCATGCAAACACTGCCTCAGGCTATCCTTCCAATCTTTGATTGTAACCCCGTACGTGGACACAATTTTGGAAGTATCCAGTACTGACCAAGCAGGTCTTTTTGCAGGAGTTGGGTATTCGGCAGTTGAAATTCCCTTGATAGGGGTTGAGGCCCCAACTAGCTTTCCGATTTCCTTGGCAAATTCAAACCAACTAATAATCCCTGAATTAGAATAGTTATATACTCCTGATATCCATTTACTTGATGAGGCTATTTGAAGTATCACATCAGCCAAATCAGCAGCAAAAGTTGGCGATCCTAATTGATCCTGCACCACACTTATTTCTGGCTTGTCCTTCAATAGGCGAATTATAGTTTTTACAAAGTTTTTCCCGAATGAAGAGTAAACCCAGGAGGTGCGAATTACTATGGCCGCTGGATTGGCCAAAAACGCTTGTCGCTCCCCCTCAAGTTTGGTTTGTCCATATACGCTCTGGGGAGCCGTCAAATCTTCTTCTTTGTAAGGATTTATTGCTTTACCATCAAAAACATAGTCAGTAGAAATATGAATAAACCTGCACTGATTAGCTGCACAAACTGCGGCAAGCACCCCAACCGCCTCTGCGTTAACCTGTCGGGCTAAAATGGGCTCTTGCTCAGCCTTATCTACCGCGGTATAGGCCGCACAGTTGATGAGGACGGAAGGTTTGCTGGCTTTGAAAAAATTACGAACCAATTCAAAATGATGTATGGGCAAATCCTCTCGAGAAAGAAAAAGAAATCTGAAGTCCGGCCATTTTCCCTCAAGCTGTTGCAATTCCTTTCCCAGCTGCCCATTTGCGCCAGTTACCAATACAAGCGGCCTACTATCAGATGTTGTCATCACTCTCCAGAAAAATTAAAAGGTGAATCAAAATCTCTTAAGATAGGAAGTACTTGATCCTTATCAGAAACAATCTCTTTACCTGTTTGAATTTTCCAATCAATATTTAAGTCGGGATCAGCATATAAGATCCCCTGCTCACTGGGCTTATGATACAATGAATCACACTTATATAAAACCTCTGCCTCCTCACTTAGAACAGAGAAGCCATGCGCAAAACCACGAGGCACCAGCAACTGCTTTTTATTTTCACTACTTAACTCAATAGTCAACACTTGGCCATAGGTGGGGGAACCTTTTCGAATATCAACAACCACATCCAAAATACTACCTCGTAACACACGTATTAGTTTTGTTTGCGCATTAGGGGGAGTTTGGAAATGCAACCCCCGTATCACACCGTATGTAGAAGATGATTGATTGTCCTGAACCCATTGAAAATTGAGTCCCTGCTCTTGGAATGTTTGTTGGTTGTAAGATTCAAAAAAATATCCTCGACTGTCCCCATGAACCTTCGGTTCAAAGATTAATAGGCCTGGAAAATTGGTTGTGGTAAATGACATGTTAAATAGTCCAATATTTTCGATTATGAATTACACCCTTGAAGGCTCCAGTTAGATCTATGATCAAAGAAGAATCAAACGTGTGTGCACAAAAATAACTTTCTTCCAGCTCTTTATACACAATATGATTTACTGCAATCACAACTACTTGATAGCAGCCTTTTGGTTGAGCTGCTAACGACAAACCCGACATGCGCTTAAGCTGTTGTGGATCTACTAAGGGATCTATAAGGTCTACTTCAAACCTGCGCCTCATTAGTAATTTAGCCAGTTCCACCGGCTTTGAATTTCTTACATCCTTTACATTGGGCTTAAAACTAGCCCCCATTATTAAAATCCGATCACTAGCTTCGGCTATTGCAGTAGTTTCCAGATGTTGAAAGATTTTAGACGCCACTCGTTCAACCATTCCTTCATTGATACGTCTTGCTTCCTCTACGAGCGAAGCGTTAATTCCATGCTCCTTGATAGCGCTGAGTAAATAATAGGGATCAACACTGATACAATGTCCCCCTGCTAGTCCAGGCCGAAAGGGCAGAAAATTCCATTTAGTGGCTGCAGCTTCCCACACGGGACCGGGATTAATACCCAATTTCTCATAGACAGCCGACAACTCATTTAACAAAGCAATATTCACATCTCTTTGAATGTTCTCCGTCAGTTTAGCAGCTTCCGCAACTCGAATTGATTCGCAAGCATGAACACCCGCATCTGTCACGTGCTGGTAAAGTTGAGTCAGAAAATCAAGTGTTGAAGAATCCGAGGCAGCTACTAATTTGACCACGGCGCCAATATGGTGTGTAGTATCCCCTGGATTGATACGCTCAGGAGAGTATCCCATTGTAAAATCTATCCCTACTCTCAGTCCTGAAATCTTTTCTAGTAATGGAGCACAATACTCATCTGTGCAGCCTGGATAAACAGTAGACTCTACAACCACACAATCTCCGGACTTGAGTGAATTACCTACAGCATCCATTGCCTCATCTATATATCTTAAATCAGGAATTTTACTTTGATCAACCGGGGTGGGCACAGCAATTATAAAAACGCTGGCATTCCCCAGCAATGATCGATCGCAAGTAAAAGTGGGTAATGAACTCACCGGATCTGGCAACTTAATTTCTTGATTTGCATCCAATCCTTGACGCAACTGCTGAACACGTGCTAGGTCGCTGTCATAGCCTACAACGCTAAACGACTTTGCCAGACGTAGTGCCAGGGGTAATCCAGTATAGCCCAACCCAATCACTGCGATGGACTCTTGCTTATTGAGATATTGGCTTAACGCTTTGGTCTGCATAAAATTCGGTTACCCAAGAAAATCAAGAACCGCTCGCGTAATAGCTGATAACTGCTCCTCGTCTAACTCTGTATGAATAGGAAGAGACACCACTCGTTCAGTTAACCAATCTGTTACCGGCAGGTTCGGTAGCATATGACCTGAAAGACCAAACATTTTTTGTCGATGACCCGGTACAGGGTAATAAATCATAGCGGGAATTTGTTTTTCATTCAGGTACGCCACTAATTGATCCCGACTCTTACCCTCTAGGACTAGCGTATATTGGTGAAATACATGTTCCGCATAAGGCGCACGAAAAGGGGTAGTCAAAGCAGTGCAATTCGCAAATGCGCGGTCATAAAAATCAGCAGCCGTACGTCGGGCAAGATTATATGCATCAAGATGCTTCAACTTAATTGACAAGATTGCGGCTTGCATGGCATCTAAACGACTATTGCAACCTACCACATCATGATAATAACGCTTGCTCTGACCATGATTAGCAATCATTGTAATTCGGCTAGCTAATGTATCGTCATTGGTAAATATTGCACCTCCATCACCAAAAGCGCCGAGATTTTTTGAGGGGTAAAATGAAGTACAGCCAATATGCCCCATAGTACCTGTCATCTGTATGGTTCCATCACTAAAATAATATCGGCCACCAATAGCTTGAGCATTGTCTTCGATAACATATAAATTATACTCCTTTGCAATCTGAAGAATTTCCTCCATTGGTGCAGATTGGCCGTATAAATGTACGGGCACGATAGCCTTAGTACGCGGAGTGATTGCACTTCGTAACGATGCAGGATCCATGCAAAAAGTGCGACGGTCAACCTCAACAAAAACGGGCTTCAATCTCAGCAAACCAATAACCTCAGTAGTTGCTATATAAGTAAAGGAAGGGGTGATAACTTCATCCCCTGGTTGCAAATCCAATGCCATCATTGCAATTTGCAAGGCATCAGTACCGTTTGCGCAAGGAATTACATGCTTAACCCCCAAGTAGTCTGACAAAGATTTGGAGAAAGAGGAAACAGCGGGCCCATTAATAAAGGAGCTGCTTTCCATTACTTGCAAAACTGCTTCATCAACTTCTTTTTTGATTTTTAGATACTGTGACTTAGTATCCACCATTTGGATGGGTCGCATAGACTAGTTAATCAGTGAGCGACAAAAGTAACGAAATGAGGACAGTTCAGTCGAATGGAACTAACTTTGCAAGACCACAAATCATGCTTCTTGTATCTGGCTTTCTATCATATTTTTTTACTCCTTTTCAGGGTTAGTCTTTGGGTAGCCGCTCCCTTTCATACAAAGGCAAGATCTTGGGTCAAAGGGCGAATAGGAATTTTCAAAAAAATGCGTGCACAGATAAACCCAACAGATCGGGTGATTTGGATGCACGTGGCTTCACTTGGTGAATTTGAACAAGGAAGACCTTTACTAGAGCGAATACGAGAAGAATATCCGACGCACAAGTTACTACTCACCTTTTTTTCACCTTCAGGCTATGAAATACGTAAGAACTATACTGGAGTTGACTGGATTTTCTATCTACCACTGGATGGCCCTGTAACAGCTAAACGTTTTTTAGACATAGCCCATCCCGAGTTAGTTTTATTTGTCAAATATGAATTCTGGTTTTTTTACTTGAAGAAGATTAGCTATCGAAAAATACCGCTTCTCCTTGTTTCGGCCATATTTAGAAAAGAAATGTCTTTTTTTCGTTGGTATGGCGCTATCTCTAGAAAGATGGCGGCGCGTTTCGACCATTTGTTTGTTCAAGACAATCACTCGCTAGACTTACTCCACAAAATTGGACTTGGCCCTATCAGCTCTGTTTCCGGAGATACCCGATTTGACCGAGTAATTGAAATAGCCGCAACACATTCAACTATTACAACTATTGAAGAATTTATAGGAGACAGCCCACTGCTGGTGGCAGGCAGCACTTGGTCTGGAGATGAAATGGTAATTGCCCGCGCCTTGGAAAATCCTGCCATTACCCAACTAAAAGTCATTATTGCACCCCATGAAGTGAGCCGCAGTCATGTTGAGGAGCTTCTACAAACTTTTCCACAAGCACAGCTTTACTCAGTTTATCAACACAAGCCAAATCCGAATACCAGGATCATTATCGTTGATTCCATTGGATTACTTTCTAAATTATATCGCTATGCAACCTTAGCCTATGTAGGAGGTGGATTTAAAACAGCGGGCATTCACAATATATTGGAGGCTGCGGTATATGGCATACCGGTATTCTTTGGGCCACATCATCAACGGTTTTTAGAAGCAATTGAGTTGCTAAAAAAAGGAGGCGCTATAGCACTGAAAGAAAGTGACGAACCTGGTAGAACGCTTGGAATTCACTTTGAAAAATTGCTTTCTGATAAAGTATACTTGACTAGCATGGGAGCGGCTGCACAACAATATGTATACTCAAAACAAGGAGCCACCAAAACAATTCTAGAATTTATCAGAAAAAAATGGACATTCGAATAAAGTCACCCTACCTTTCAAAATAATTATGTATTCAAGATGTTTATAGAACCTAATAATAGCGGCGAAAGAAGAGGCAGCATCGAAGTGATTTGCGGATCGATGTTTAGCGGTAAAACCGAAGAGTTAATCAGACGATTAAAACGTGTTCGTATTGCCAACCAGCGAATTGCTGTATTCAAACCTCATATTGACAATCGCTACTCACAAGAAAAGATCGTATCCCACGATACTAACTTTTTTGAGTCAACCCCAATACGTTTTGCAAAAGAAATTTTTGACAAAATAGAAGATGCCGAAGTAGTGGGTATAGATGAAGCACAATTTTTTGATACAGAAATTGCAGATTGTTGCGATCTTTTGGCCTTTCGGGGAATTCGCGTGATTGTAGCCGGACTGGACATGGATTATTTGGGTAAGCCATTTGGCCCTATGCCACAGATCCTGGCAAAAGCAGACTACGTAACTAAGTTACATGCAATATGTCAACAGTGTGGTGGGATTGCTAATTATTCCTACCGCAAAGTGGCAAATGAAGAGCAGGTGATGCTTGGAGCAACTGATTCCTATGAACCCAGATGTCGAAAATGCTATCAACAATCTTGACAAATGAGTAAGATTTATTCACTCATAAAAAAAGATTTATTACTGGAGCTTCGCCAGCAATATAGTTTTTACGGATTACTACTTTATGGTGCTTCCACCCTTTTCCTTCTTTTTATGGCACTTGAATCTCCCGAAGCCAACGTTTGGAATGGACTATTCTGGATCACCCAACTATTTATTTGTATCAATGCTGTTGCCAAAGCATTTCTCCAGGAAAGTAAAGGTAGAATGCTTTACTACTATACGCTCAACCACCCCTCCAGTTTCATACTAGCGAAACTTGCCTATAATGGAATATTGATGATGGTTATGAGTGGGATTAGCCTTCTTTTCTTCTTATTACTGATGGGTAATCCTATTGATAAAATGGGAGCTTTTATAGGACTTGTTTTTTTAGGAGGCTTCAGCCTTAGTTTGGTGTTTGGCTTTTTAGCAGCAATTGCAGCTCGCGCTCAACAAAATGCAGCTATCATGGCAATTCTGGGTTTCCCAGTGATTATCCCACAAGTAGTTTTATTGATGCGACTTTCCGCAACTGCTTTTTCGCCCTTGCTGGAGGTCCCTGCAACAACAGTTTTATTGCTCTTAGCGCTGGATGCACTAGTCACACTACTTGCCGTTATATTATTTCCATTTTTATGGAAAGACTAAGGAAAGCGCTCTTTCCTTTTGATACTATCTCCCTAATTTTGCACTGGAAATTCATGAAGAAGCATTGGTGGAAGATATTGTCGATCTGCTTGCTAGCCTACACATTTATTGCAGGCCTGTTAGGTCCCGTGCCCCGTCTGCCATTGTTGCAAGAAACTATTCGAAATCTATATTTTCATGTCTGCATGTGGTTTTCCATGATGATTCTCTTTACCATATCGGTGGTGCACGCCATTCGCTATCTCAGAACTCTACAGCCAACTTTTGACCGTAGCTCTCGCTTGTATGCAGGAACTGGTATTCTCTTTGGACTATTGGGATATGGAACAGGGGCAATTTGGGCCTCCTTCACATGGGCAGATCCTAATATTCCTTTATTGGATTCCTTTAGCACAATTGCAAGAGATCCTAAATTGATAGGCGCCGCTGTGGCATTACTTGTGTATGCCGCCTACATGGTACTCAGAGACTCTATTCACGACATGGATAAACGTGCAAGAATCAGTGCCGTATATAACATTTTTGCTTTTGTGCTACTATTTCCTGCCATATGGATATTACCCCGGATATTACCCAGTCTCCATCCAGGCAACGAGGGCAATCCTGCGTTAGACGTAAAAAATGATATTAGCGGAAGTATGAGAATTGTCTTCTATCCAGCCGTATTGGGATGGACCCTATTGGGCGTTTGGATTACACAACTGAAAATCCGGTTGCAAAAATTGGAGGATAAAAAATTTGAATCATGAAAAAACTAGCTCTCTTTAATATCGCCATACTTCTTTTAGCTGCACAAACAGTTTTCAGCCAGACCCCAAAAACCGAAATGGCTGAACTAATGCGAAGCGATGGGCGTATTTATGTTGTGATTGCTGTGATATTAGCTATTCTAGCAGGACTAATTCTTTATTTAGTACGGCTAGACAGAAAGATTGCAAAACTGGAAAAAGAAAAATAAGCCAATAATAACGATTGCTCAACCCAAAAAAACAATTTATGTCGGACAAGCATTACAGTTTTTTCGGTGCCGTTGAAAGAAGTTTCGACAAAGCTGCCCGTTTTACAAAATGGGACACCGGATTACTCAACCAAATCAGACAATGCAACTCGGTACTTCAACTTCGATTCCCCATAAAAAGAGACAGTGGAGAAATTGAAGTAATTGAAGCATATCGAGTACAACACTCACATCATAAAACTCCTTGCAAAGGAGGAATTCGATTTGCTGCTGAGGTCAACCAAGATGAGGTGATGGCACTAGCCGCATTGATGACCTATAAATGCACCATCGTGAACGTCCCTTTTGGTGGCGGTAAAGGAGGAATTAAAATCGATCCCAAGAAATACTCTGTTGGTGAATTAGAGCGCATTACACGTAGATACACATCAGAACTAATTAAGAAAAATTTCATTGGTCCTGGCACGGATGTTCCTGCTCCCGATTATGGAACTGGAGAACGTGAAATGTCTTGGATCCTTGACACTTATGTTTCTATGCGACCTGGGGAAGTAGATGCAGCTGGTTGTGTTACTGGAAAGCCCATAACCCAAGGTGGCGTTCGTGGAAGAAGAGAAGCTACAGGTCTCGGTGTTTTCTATGGTACCCGGGAAGTATGTAATATCCCAGATATCATGAGCAAATTGGGATTACCCCTAGGCATAGAAAACAAGAGAGTAATTGTGCAAGGCCTTGGCAATGTTGGTTACTGGGCAGCCCATTTTTTCCAAAAGGCGGGTGCAAAAGTGATTGCATTGGCTGAATATGAAGGAGCCATTTTAGATGAAAAAGGGTTAGATGTTGAGGCAGTATTTCAGCATCGAAAAAAAACAGGATCAATCTTGAATTTTCCTGGAGCAACAAATATCAAGAATTCAACTGAGGCACTTGAGCTTGAGTGCGACATCCTAATTCCTGCAGCACTAGAGAATGTAATTAACGGCGAAAATGCTCCTCGCATCAAAGCTAAGATAATCGGAGAGGGAGCTAATGGGCCACTGACTCCTGAAGCAGATGATCATTTTGCCAAAAAAGGAACGATTGTAATTCCAGATATGTACTTGAATGCAGGGGGTGTTACAGTATCTTATTTCGAATGGCTAAAAAATCTAAGCCATGTCCGATACGGTCGAATGGAAAAGCGCTTCACTGAAAATGTAAATAGTAGCATTTTAAATCAAATTGAGGAATTGACGGGGAAAAAGTCAAATGATCAAGCTAGAAAGATGATCATGCATGGCCCCGATGAAGTGGATCTTGTTTACAGTGGCTTGGAAGAAACAATGATCAATGCTACCCATGAAATCATGAATGCATGGAGAGAAAATCCCGCGATACCAGATATGCGTACTGCAGCCTATGTAGTAGCCATTAATAAAGTGGCAACTATCTATGCGGAGTTGGGAATATTTCCATAGTTAAACTAAAAACTAAACAAGCAAAGCTGTCCGAATGGACAGCTTTTTTTATTTGAAAGAGTGATACTCCCCTTTCAATCAACAGCCAGTACCGGCTGAAATTTTCCCCACCCCCATCTTGGATCTCTTTGTGGATAATAAGTACTGTAACGCTCCAGTAATGTCAAAATCTGATCGCGAGTGTAATAGGGAAATCGGCTCCAAACTAATGCTGCCATTGCAGCCATGGAGGCAGTTGCCACTGAAGAGCCTCCTATGGTAGAGGGTTCGTTTCCTCGGTCTGCCACCGTCAGGGGAAATGTAGCATCTCCCGACCTTTCCATCTCCACCACAAAATCAACTTCAGGGCCTGTGTGACAATGGGTACAGGCTTCAAAGGTTGTGAATTGTTTCACGCCCGTCACTGCTTGCACCTCAGGAAGTGTTGCAGGAAATATAACGCCTGCCCAATTTGCAGTAAAAGAAAATGAAGTTCCTGCAGCACAAAAGATAAGTTTTCCTTTTGCATGCGCATATTGTATGGCATCTCTGATTTGAGAACTCGTTGTAATTCTACCCATGCTCATACTAATTATTTTAACATCGGCACGCTGGGCTGCAATCGTGAATGCATCACTAACTCCCTTTACCTCTCGTGCTTCATCAATGAATACATCCGCAGCAGCCCTGCAAGTAATCAAATTGGAATTGTAAGCGATGCCTACCATGTTTCCAGATGTTCCCCTGGGAGCAGCCAACACGCCAGCCATTGCAGTACCATGACCACATCTGTCTTCCGGCGTCTCTGGCGGACCTAAGTTGAGGATACCTAAAAATCGCTGGCGTGGCAATGTCACCAAACGCTCAAGAGTTCTTGCACCTGAAAATCCTTGATTAAAATTAGCAGCCAAGCTTTCCTGACCATATCCAATTCCTGTATCAATTAAAAAAACCTTAATACCCTTTCCAGAAACATGCTGCCATGCATCTAAAATACCATGCGCAGGATAATTCCATGAGGCCTTTGCGTAGGGAGTAACAACACCATAATGAACGCCAGGAATCAGTCCACGTGTGGGAACATTACTATTACATCCACTAGCCCTACCCTCATGAGTAGAAAATAATTGTAGGTCATACTCCATTGGTTCTATGTAACGCACCAAGGGTGAATTCAATAAATACAATAAGGATCGTTGATTTTTAATTACAATGTTAAAAACCGGCAAAACATATTCCTCCCAAGGAACTATATCTTTTAATTGTAGCGATGAATTTAGTTCCTGCTCTAATTGCAACAATTGGCTTAATAGAACTTGCTTCGAATGGAGCCAGCTCCTTTCATCGAGATCGACAAGATGAAGCTCATTTTCCCTAAATGAACTGTTTGACGCTTGATACCCCACCGACACTATCCCATTACTCTGCTGGATGGCAGACCAAAGAAGTGAAGGAGATAAGGCTGCCCATTCGAAATTTCCATTTTTAGCAAGCGATTCCCGTATAATCAATTGGATTGAATCGATGCTTGACTTTTTATAATTTTCAACTACAACATCATTATCTGAACTCGCCTTTCGACAACTCAATAGCACACAAAGTGCGGACAGAAGAAAAAGTGTATTTTTCATAGGAATGATTTGGCCAACAATCTAATGGCCAACCCTTCCCAAATTCAAGGTGCTTATCCTGGAAAATCTGGTATTTTATCGATAGCAACAAGCTGTCCGCTTATTCGTTGCCAACCATTACAATAGGGACCATTTACAATCAGCAGATAAGAAACAGGAACCCCCATATTATATTGCACCACTTGCTCTAGTACTGTGTCGTCTAATTTTACCGTTGAGGCCTTGCACTCAATCAGCATCCAGGGTGAAAGGCGTGAATCATAAACCAAAATATCAAATCGCTTGCTGACTAAGCCTACTTGGATACTTTTCTCTACTGCAATTAGAGAAGACGGGTATTGATGTGTTTGAATCAATAGCTGAAGCATATGCTGACGCACCCATTCCTCTGGCGTCCGCTGTACCCATCGTTTTCGAATGGGATCAAATAGTTGCACTACACTACCCTCTTGACGCTCACGTATTTCTACAATGGGATAAGCAAGCTCAATCATGCTTCGAAGTTAATTGGTTAACTTTATGACATGAAGACAAAAGAAGAGATTGTTCAAAACTGGCTTCCCCGCTACACCGGAGAGAACCTGGAGAACTTTGGAAAATACATTTTGCTGACAAATTTTAGTAATTACGTAACCTTGTTTGCCGAGTGGAATCATGTTGAGGTAAAGGGGATTGGCAAGCCCATGCAATGTGCAACAGCTAATGATATCAGTATTATTAATTTTGGAATGGGTAGCCCCACGGCCGCTACAATCATGGATTTATTGACTGCTGTAGAACCCAAGGCCGTACTTTTTTTAGGAAAATG
>CAZNUR010000018.1:0-19111 GCA_964576375.1 uncultured Chitinophaga sp. | reverse complement strand
TCATGGATTTATTGACTGCTGTAGAACCCAAGGCCGTACTTTTTTTAGGAAAATGCGGTGGATTGAAAAAACGTAATAAGTTGGGAGATTTAATTCTTCCCATTGCTGCTATTCGGGGAGAGGGAACTTCCAACGACTATTTTCCTACTGAAGTTCCTGCACTTCCTGCTTTCGCCTTGCAAAAAGCTGTCTCAACGACCATACGAGACTATGAAGTGGACTATTGGACTGGAACAGTTTATACAACTAACCGACGCGTTTGGGAACATGACGAGGAATTCAAGGATTATTTACAGAAAATCAGGGCCTACGCCATTGATATGGAGACAGCAACCATTTTTACTGTAGGTTTCTATAATAAAATTCCCACGGGGGCCCTTCTTTTGGTTAGTGATCAGCCCATGATACCTGAAGGTGTTAAAACGGAAGAAAGCGATAAAGAGGTAACCCGCAAATATGTAGAAGATCATCTTCGAATTGGGGTCGATTCGCTCAAACAATTGATCAACGATGGACTAACGGTTCGTCACCTAAAGTTTTGATTCACTGTTCACTGCACTTACAGTTTGAAATAAACTTGGAAACGGCTCCTCGATTTATTAACTTTGCACACCTATTAAAAGCAGTCCTGCCAACCAAACCCGGCGCCGTAAGGCCGGAGAGGGATCTCTAGGATCATTGCCTTCCGTCCGGAATGCGTTCGCAGAATTGGTAGAAAATACTAACGCATGAAGCTTTCGCAATTCCGTTTTGATTTGCCTCTTAATCTTATCGCGCAGACACCTGCCAAAAAAAGAGAGGATTCCCGCTTGATGGTGGTTCACCGTCACACCGGCGTAATTGAAAACAAGCATTTCCGCGACATCATGGATTATTTTGATGACAAGGATTGTTTTGTAGTAAATAACACCAAAGTTTTCCCTGCACGTATGTATGGGAGAAAAGAAAAAACGGGAGCTAAAATCGAAGTATTCCTACTCAGAGAATTAAATAGGCCTAACCGCCTTTGGGATGTGATCGTAGATCCCGCTCGTAAAATAAGAGTGGGAAACAAACTTTATTTTGGCGATGACGAGGACCTGGTTGCTGAAGTAATTGACAACACCACTAGCCGCGGAAGAACTAT
Organism: uncultured Chitinophaga sp.; assembly: GCA_964576375.1. Lineage (GTDB taxonomy): Bacteria > Bacteroidota > Bacteroidia > Chitinophagales > Chitinophagaceae > JJ008. The sequence continues at coordinate 17,985 of CAZNUR010000018.1, read as the reverse complement.
TCGTTTCTTATGGGAAGGTGATGAGGCCAGCTTCAGAGCGCAACTAGAAAAATTGGGAGAGACTCCCCTACCCAAATACATAAAACGTAAACCAGACGAGGAAGATAAAGAGCGTTATCAAACTGTTTATGCTAAGCATGAAGGAGCAGTTGCGGCGCCCACAGCCGGTTTACACTTTAGCCGTGAGTTGATCAAACGATTAGAGATTAAAGGAATTCGCTTTGCAGAAGTTACACTCCACACAGGCCTGGGCACATTTCGACCGATTGAAGTGGAAGACCTGAGTAAACATAAAATGGATGCGGAATATTACCGTATTGACGATACAGCCTGCAAAATTGTAAACCGTGCTAAAGAATACGGCCACCGTGTTTGTTCTATTGGCACCACTACAATGCGAGCTATGGAGTCTTCGTTCACTGCACAGAAATTTTTAAAGCCATCTGAAGGTTGGACCAATATGTTCATTCATCCTCCCTATGACTTTAATATTGCGGATGCATTAGTTACCAACTTCCATCTTCCCAAGACCAGCTTGTTAATTATGACCTGTGCTTTTGCGGGATATGAATTGACCATGGAGGCCTACAAAAAAGCAATCAAGGATAAATATCGCTTCTTTAGTTACGGAGATGCTTTGTTGATTATCTAATTAGCTAAGTCCAAATATTTCCTTATTCAGCTGTTGCAGCAACTTTATTTTTGCGGTTGCCGGTACTAACAAACTAATGTTATGCGGGCTACCTCCATAGCTGATCATTCGGACAGGAATATCTTTTACCGCTAAAGCCAAATTGGATAGTATAGCGGGAGTAGTAGCAATTTCAAACCCTACTAATGAAACAATGGTTTGCTCTCGATCAACCTCTACATGCCCAAATGGAGACAACTCCTCCATAATAGCATGAAGATGCTGATCCGTATCGATTGTTAATGAAACAGCTACCTCAGACGTAGTGATCATATCAATCGGAGTACGATACTTCTCAAACACTTCAAATATCTTTCTTAAAAATCCATAGGCTAGCAACATACGGCTGCTTTTTATACGGATAGCAATGATATTATCTTTTGCCGCTACTGCTTTTACACCTGCGGCCGCCGGAGTAGAACTAATCAAGGTCCCCTTAGCCGTGGGTTCCATTGTATTTAACAGACGAACCGGTACCTGATACTGTTGAGCCGGCCAAATAGAAGCGGGGTGAAGAATTTTTGCACCGAAATAAGCAAGCTCAGCTGCTTCATCAAAACTTAACTGCTCTATTGGAAAAGTTTTTCCTACTACTCGTGGATCATTATTGTGCATGCCGTCTATATCTGTCCATATTTCACAGACCGAGGCTCCGATTGCTGCAGCTACCAAGGATGCCGTGTAATCACTTCCTCCCCTTTTCAAATTATCTACTTCACCACGACTGTTTCGACAGATATATCCTTGTGTGATCAATAATTTTTTACCTGCATTATCTTGCACCATTGCTTTTAGTCGCGTGCTGATAAGAGAGAGCGCTGGCTCATCTTGTTCGTCCAGAATCATAAAATCTAACGCAGGAACCAAAGCGTGATTCAACTTATTCTCAGAACAATAAACACTAAAAAGTTTGGTAGAGAGTAGTTCGCCCTGTGCCAAAATATCTCGACGGAGCGCCTCACTAAAAGAAATACGTTGAATGATTCGCAAAAAACCAAAATGCTCCTCCAATATTTGGGAAGCTTCTAGCCTGGCTTCACTTCCAGCTACCAGTTGCTCCACAAAAGAACGATAATGTTCTTCTAATTGATCAATTACTTGCGCAGCATCTTGTTTTTTTCCCGCTGCTAAAAAATTACCGATCTCCACCAATGAATTGGTTGTACCTGCTAGTGCAGATAGCACAACAAGTACAGGTTCGTCTTGCTGTGTAACCAGCGCAGCCACTTGCTTCATTCTCTCGGGACGGCCCACACTGGTGCCGCCAAATTTCATCACTTTCATAAATAAAAATCAATTAAATAGTAGAATGGCAAGCGTTACGAAGGTAAGAAACGACATTATTCAAAAGGTAGATCAAATCGCTCTCCCAACGCTTGAAGATCTTTTACCACAATAGCATGAAGAGGTATTCCCTCTTGCCTTCTTTGTTTCTCCGCCAATCGCTCAGGATCGCCAGGAAACAACACCTGCGATTGCCCTTCCACAGGAGTTGCGTTCCTAAATCCTTCAATCCAATGATCCATATCCTTTTTGAATTCATTGGCAGGGCGGAATGCATCAATACGCATAGCTCCTAAAAAATGACCAATTCCTTTACCTGGTTGTTGAGTGGGCATAGGGACATAGGCTGGGAATGGAGGAACCCATGGTGCATAGTTGGCTCCACTTAACAAGGCAGAAAATAAATCAACCACTGCCCCCAATGCATAGCCCTTATGGGATCCATGGTCACGATCGCTACCTAGCGGAAGTAAAGCACCTCCTTTTTTTAATATATGTGCATCCGTAGAGGGATTGCCCGATTTATCCTGCACCCATCCCGCTGGCGTTTCCTCATTTTTTCGTTGCAGTATTTCTAGCTTACCATTGGCAGCGGTAGTAGTAGCCAAGTCTGCAACAAATGGAGGTTGATTCCCTGCAGGTGCGGCCACCGCAATTGGATTTGTACCTAGCATTTTATCTATAGAGAAAGTAGGGGCAACCAGCGGACTAGCATTGGTCATTGCTATACCAATCATATTATGCTCCAATGCAAGCATGGCATGATAACCCGCTATTCCAAAGTGATTACTATTTTGTACACTGACCCAACCCGTTCCAACTTTTTCTGCTTTGTCAATGGCAATCCGCATAGCCTCTTGCGCAACCACCAATCCTAATCCCTGATCACCATCCAATACGGCAGTAGAAGGTGTTTCATGCAAAACCTTCATTGCCGGTGTTGCATTGACACGTTGCACTTCCCATAAACGGACATAGCCGCTTAAACGAGCAATACCATGTGAATCAATTCCTCTGAGATCAGCCGCTAATAATGCATCAGCCGCTAATTCAGCGTGCGCATCCGAACAATTCATTTTTTTAAAAATAGAAATGGCAAACTGACGCAAGTGTGCGTAGGGAAATCTTAAAACTGACATACGCAAAGAAACAAAAAAAAGCCCCGGCACAAGACCGGGGCACTGGAATCGATTACAATGAGCATTAAGCTTAGAAAGGAAGATCATCTGGCTCATCGGTGTTATCCGGAGCTCCAGAAAGTGAGGCAGCGGATTGACCAGTAGCAGCATAACCGCCAGCGGATCCAGCCTCCCCTCTTCCACCCAGCAACTGTACATCTCTTACCCGTAGAGAAAGAGAGGCACCAGGTGTGCCATCATTGCGTTGAAAAGATCTTGCCTCTGGCTGTCCCTCTACATAAACTTGTTTGCCTTTGACCAGGTATTGTGAAATACCAGTACGATCAGTCCAGTAAGCGCAGTCCACCCAGGTTGTTTTCTCCTGTTGGTTTCCTTGGCTGTCCCGGTACCTTTCTGTGTGGGCTACAGTGAAGTTGATGACATTTTTACCATTGACCGTGTTTACCACACAATCTTTACCCAAATTCCCGATTACTTGCATTTTAATCATAGTGCTCGTTTTATGGTTACTAAATTGATTGAACAACTAAATTACTCTGAATTCAATGGATCCGCAAGGGTTCGTCCAAAAAACTTATTCAGAGTTGCCCACACGTGCGCTGGACGGATCAATAATGGAGCCAAAAAAGATAGCATTGAGAAATAATTTTGCTCCCCCTAACCAATAGGCACGGAAGTTAGGATTATCTGCAATGTTGATAACCCGACCATTTCCCAATTGGCTAACTGTAACAGCAGCTGTACCGGCCACCGCATCTTTATTTTCCTTACTCATCCAGCCACTTTGTAAGGGCTGTTTTCCATAAACAAATGGTGTGGCATAAGGATTCTTGCTTTTTTCTAGGAATATTCGATTGGCCTTGAACAGGGACACAACAGGCAAGGAATAGCCAAATGCAAGTGGATGAGACGCATCATAAGTGGCCCCGAGGATGGCTCCACGAACTTGTTGTGCACCGCTCACTTCATCCCTTGTTTCATAAGGCCTGAATTGTGTGCTGTCTGTAATGGAACGAGGCCTTTTGAATGTAGCACTTGAGATCCCTTGCTGTGCGGCCCAGGCAACCGCTTCCTCCGTTGCAATTAAAGTTCCACCCGCTTGCACCCAATTCTTCAACTTGTCCTTATCCAAATCTGTATAAGATCCTCCAGTCATAATAATGGTGGAATACCTGCTCAAATCTGCCCGACGTAATACAGAGGGTTCAAGATGAGTGAGCTGCATGTCCATTCGCTGATCTAATAAATGCCAAACTTCTCCAGCATCTGTTGCATTTACTCCTGCTCCTGTTATCAAAGCAACGGCAGGTTTTTGCAGGACCATAAATTTGTTACTACCCAGATCTACACCCGAACTTGAATAACCAGTTGCTACTGCATAGGCACGCACGCCATACTTGGCAACAAGCTCATCTACTAATTTCTCTAAATCAGTAGCATTAATTTTTTCCTGACGAACAGGAACCAACAAGGACCCATATCCAAACGAACGAACCTCATTCCCTGTTTGAATCCGGATAGGCTGCGTGGCTACTTTCACCAGAACGTCCGCCTTTAACAATTGATTGAGTGCAGCGGGCGCATAGAGATCTCCCCACTCCAGTAGGATCGCCACTGCGTTTTTAGGAAGACTGAATTCATTTTGCGCGGGATATAAAAAAGATTTTTCACTGAATAAATCTGGTATTTGTTGCGCACCAGCGAGATTAACCACATTCAGTTCTTTAAAATCAAGACCATAGGCTAAAGGCAAGGTCCAAGCAGTGATGTCATAAAACAAGCTATCCTGGTAGGTAAGCGTTTTTTCAAAAATGGCACGGATCAAGGTATGTTGCGGCTGATCCAACGGCACGAGGATGGAACTGGATGCTGGAAACTGTTTGTCGGCCATGTTACCAGGGAGACTGTATATTTTAATTTGGTGTCGTTGTAATAATTGAGCAAACTCTTTTAATCGAACCGGATCTTGCTTATCTCCTACTACGTACCCTTTAACTGCATAAGCAGCTGCCCTTGAAGAAGCTTGCTTGTAAAAATCACGTTGATGTTGTAATAGCTCCTTTCGAAGAGCAAGCGTCCCCCGCAAAGTTGACAGTGCAGTTACAAACTGATTACGAATAGTGGCAGGAAAAGAAAGATATCCATTGACAGTCTCTTGAAGATGACCTCTTGAAGAAGCTTGTTCAAATAAAATCCCAATGCCACCATGTATATCCGGGTAAGTTGAACCTTTCCCATAATAAAAATCATCGTAATTCTCCTTGGTAAAATAGAACGAACCAATACTGTCCAACACTTGCGCATGATATGCAGCTAATTGACTTGTCAACACCTGGTTGTTGGGAGGCGTCAGTGGATTCACGCGGGAGGCTACTCCGGGTTGAAAGAAAAAAGTAGCATTGGTGCCTTGTTCGTGATGATCGGTAAACACATTTGGCCTCCAGGCCTGAAACCACTTTAATCGGTTTTGACTTTCAATATGAACAGCTGGCAACCAGTCACGATTTAAATCAAACCAGTAATGATTAAATCGTCCACCGGGCCACACTTCGTTATACTCTCTTGAATTTGGATCTGAAACTAAATTCTTGCTTTTATGTTGGTTGGCCCAGGTTGAAAAGCGTTGAAGTCCATCGGGATTAAAAGAAGGATCAAAAAGAATCACCGTGTTCTCCAGTAATTGATCAATAGCTGGTCCTTGCGCAGCTGCTAAATAATAAGCAGACAACAAGGATGCATTCGCACCACTGGCCTCATTACCATGTATCGAGTGTCCAATCCAGCAAACGGCTGGCATTTTCTCCATATCGGGATCAGGTGAGGCAGGATCAGACAACGCCAAGTGTTGTGCTCGTATTTCATTTAATTTTTTATGATTGCTTGGGGATGTGATAATCAAGAGCAACTGAGGTCTTTTTTCATAGGTAAAACCCATCTGCTCGATCCTGATACGGCCAGGGGCCGCTTTTGCAACTGCTTGCATATAATTAACTAACCTGTCATGTGTGACATGCCACTCTCCCACCTCATGGTGAATTATCTGAGATGGCGTGGGAACTGCAGGGTCATAGGTGACACCTGCGGGCAGGTAATAAGAAAGCGGTTGCGATTGGACAATGGAAAGCGTTAGAATAAAAATTAAAAAAAATAAAGCTTTTCGCATGGCAATTGATTTAAGGGTGTCCAAGTTAAGATTATTCACTTAAAAGGTGGTCCGTATCTTTGTAAACATGAGCAAGAAGGGAAAAGTATTGGTAGCCATGAGCGGCGGTATTGACAGCACCGTTGCCGCCCTTTTATTGCATCAGGAGGGTTATGAAGTGGTAGGCATTACCATGAAAACCTGGGATTATGCGGCAAGTGGAGGCGGAAAGAAAGAAACTGGCTGTTGCAACCTGGATTCTTTCAATGATGCACGGCAAGCTGCGGTTGAGCATGGATTTGCGCATTACATACTAGATATACGGGACGAATTTGGAGATTTTGTAGTGGAGAATTTTGTGGAAGAATACCTGGCCGGACGAACCCCCAACCCCTGTGTACTTTGTAACACACACATTAAATGGAGGGCCCTTTTAAAAAGAGCAGATGCCTTAGGATGTGAATTTATTGCTACCGGGCATTATGCAAAAGTTCGTAAACACGATAATGACCGCTATGTAATTAGTAAAGCGGTGGACAATACCAAAGACCAGAGCTATGTGCTTTGGGGATTGCAACAAGATTTACTGAGCCGTACCTTATTGCCACTGGGAGGATTTCGTAAAACGGAAATTCGAAAAATGGCAGAAGATTTTGGCTACCCTGCATTAGCAAAAAAAGCAGAGAGCTATGAAATTTGTTTTGTGCCAGATAATGACTACCGCGGATTTTTAAAGCGTAATGTAGACGGACTAGAAGAACGTGTAAATGGGGGTTATTTCATTGATAAAAACGGAGCCATTTTAGGAAAACATAAAGGATATCCCTTTTACACCATCGGACAACGGAAAGGACTTGAAATCGCATTGGGAAAACCAGTGTTTGTTACCAATATTGACCCCCATAACAATACGGTCACATTAGGGGATGAAGAAGATCTGGATAAAAACGAAATGTGGGTTTCAAAATTAAATTGGATTAAATACCCGCATGTAGAGGACGGCATCGAAGCCACTACAAAAATTCGTTACAAAGACACGGGAACACATTCTCGTTTATACACACAGGCAACGAACGTCCGCGTAGAATTTTATGAACCTGCCAAGGGAGTTGCCCCGGGGCAAAGCGCCGTGTTTTATGAGGGAGATGATGTACTCGGTGGTGGCATCATTCAACGGGAAGCATTTGAAAAAAACTAAAGCACATATTCCGTTATTGAAAATGCAAACAGTTCATTTATGGACCAAGCTTTTGTTGCTTATCACGTTGATCGTATCACTGGCAAGTTGTAGACCTAGCCCCCCTCAAGAGGGCCTTTCAATTGACGAATTTATTCCGCTGACTACTGGCAAAACAATTACATACCGGGTTGACTCGCTGGTTTTTACTCAATTTGGCAGGCAAGTACAGACTCGCTCATACTTGATGCGATATGCAATTGATTCTTCATTTCTTGATAACCAGGGAAGAAAAAGCTATCGCATGATTCGGACAATCTGTGATACACTTCAATCGCAGCCTTGGAGACCTGATGGAAGTTTCTACATCATTGTCACTCCTTCCCAAATGGAGTGGGTGGAAAATAACTTAAGACAAATTAAATTACAGAGACCATTACGCCCAGGTGCGCAATGGAATGGAAATCGCTTTTTAGCTAGCAACCCTCTTAATCCCCCCTATGACTTTAGCAATGATGATAATATTCAAAATTGGATTTATACCATTTCCACTGAGCCCTCCTCCTTTCAATACAGAAACAAACGATACGAAAATGTAATTTCTGTAACGCAGATTGATGAAGCTGTCAATGTGCCCATAACTGTTCCCACCGCCTACGCATTCCGCAATTACGCAGTAGATCGGTTTGCAAAAAACATCGGACTTGTATACAGAGAATGGGAGTCCTGGGAATATCAGCCTAACACGGGTGGCAGTGGCGGACCTTATCGAATTGGTTTTGGTATACGACAGTGGATGATAGAATACAACTAAACAACATGCGAATAAAAAATAAAACATATCCCCTTTATGTCCTGCTACTAGTAGCCAGCCAGTTGCTTTATACCGCGAGCGCACAATTTTCCCGGCATATTGTATGGTTAAAGAACAAGGGTAATAATAGCTTTACACTCAGCGATGCTTCCCCCTACCTCTCTGCAAGATCAATTGCCAGAAGAACGCGTTATGCTATTCAACTAGACAGTACCGACCTCCCCGTTTCACCCAATTATGTGGCGGCGATTCGTGCTATTCCTGGTGTCACCATTTTGAATGTCTCAAAATGGCTTAATGCCATCTGTATCCAAACTGCATCGTCTGCTGCATTGGCGAGTATCCAAGCATTACCCTATGTGCAACAAGTAGCCGGACTGGCGGCAAGGCCCTCTGCTTTACAACCGTCCAAACCTGATAAATTTTCTAACCAAATGATTGTATCACCAATCATGGGTAATCCAGTTTCTGAAAAAATGACTGGTGACTTTTATAACTATGGAACTAGTGCCGGGCTAGAAATGAAATTACACCGTGCCGAGTTTCTTCATAACATTGGCCTGCGGGGATCTGGCATGCAAGTAGCCGTACTTGACGGTGGCTTTTTGAATTATAATACCCTACCCGCTTTTGACAGCGTAAACCGTAAAGGACAGATACTAAGCACCTGGGATTTTGTATCTGGAAATGCTACCGTTAGTGACGACCATCCACACGGGATGCAATGTCTCTCAACTATTGCGGCAAACATTCCCGGTCAGTTCATTGGAAAAGCTCCCCAAGCTTTCTTTCATCTTTATAGAACGGAAGATGTCAGTAGTGAGTTCCCCATAGAAGAGTTCAATTGGGTGTGTGGTGCAGAAAGAGCAGACAGCGAAGGCGCTGATTTGATATCGTCCTCCTTGGGCTATTATGATTTTGACAACCCGGTATTCAACTACACATATGCACAGATGGATGGCAAAACAACAATTGCTGTCAAGGGAGCTGATCTCGCTGCCAAAAAAGGGCTCTTGGTTTTTAACTCAGCTGGAAATGAAGGGGCTGCCGCCTGGCGATATATCATCACTCCTGCAGACGGCGATAGCGTAGTAGCAGTTGGTGCTGTGAATGCAGCAGGTGCCGTAGCAGGTTTCTCCAGTTATGGCCCCTCTAGTGATGGGCGTATAAAACCTGAATTAGCTTCTGTAGGATGGCAGGCAGTGGTACAATCAACTTCCGGAACAATCGGAGTGGCCAATGGAACTTCATTCTCTTGCCCCAATTTAGCTGGTCTAACTACTTGTCTTTGGCAAGGATTTCCAGAGTTCAACAATATAAAAATACTAGACGCACTTAAACGTAATGCCAGCCGTTATACCAATCCAAACGACAGAATTGGCTATGGAATTCCTGATATGAAAAACGCCTTCGCCTATTTACTAGCTGAATATGCCACCGTATGGGCTACCATTTCCAATTGTAAAGTGGATTTAAGTTGGCGCACAAAAGACGTAGCAGGTATGCAATTTTGGATTGAACGAAAACTACCTACTGAAAATACATTTCAAAAAATTGGGCAGCTCAATGCCACCAATGGCGCTGTACTAGCTAATAAAACGTACACCTACCAGGATGCATTGAACGCCATCAACCCCGGCACTATTCAATACCGAATTACGCAAGTGATAGACACCATAACTGCTACTCGCCAATTTGTTTATTTGGATAGTACCACTGTAACATTGACCAGCCGATGCACAACCACCGATGATATAGCTTCTCTTCTATGGATATATCCCAACCCCACACCCGGAAAATCAAAAGCCCAGGTGGTAATAAACAGTACGGAAGCGGCTACGGATGTGAAAATTACATTGCATGACAGAGCAGGACGACTACTTGCAACGCACCTACTAAATAAACCAGCGGGGATTTATCGAGGTGAACTTCCGTTTTCACCTGCATCTTCAGGAGTCTACACAATTACACTCTGGATAGGCAATAAGAAAAAAGAAAGTAAGGAATGGATTGTCAGCTACTAGTTTTTTGCAACAACGCCACATACAGTGTATCCGCTTGTTCAGCCATTCCATTTAATAAGGTCTGCTTGCAGAGGGATAAACCAAATTCACGTTGCATCCAAGCTACCTGCTCCTCATTTTCACTGGCAAATACTGAACAGGTGCAATAAAGCAAATAGCCCCCTGACTTTAACGATGCGGGCAATCGTGATAAGATAGCTCGCTGCCGTTGGATGAATTCAACAAGTTGTTCCTCCGTTTGTTTTGTGATTTGCTCTGGCGTACGTGCCCATGTTCCACTCCCAGAACAAGGAACATCTGCGATCACCAAATCAAACCGTGTTGCATTTTTGGGAAAACTTTGCTGGGAAAGATCAAGCACTAATGCGTGGTAATTATTTATCCCTGCTTGTTTAAACCGAGTTTTTAACTGTTGCAGGATTGATGGACGAACATCCGACACCGTTAGTTCCAGCGAAGGATATTGATCTGCTAACAGTAAGGATTTTCCACCACTGGCAGCGCAGCAATCCCAAACTGATTTAATAGTTTTTGGTAAAAGTGGCTGTAAGAAATCCCCCACACGCTGCGAACTAAGATCTTGTACCACGTAATCCTTGTTTAGCGCAAGAACTGCATCCAAATTAGTAGCAGCTGGTAATGCAAGGGCAGATGAAGAAATAATTCTAAAGGATATTGAGGCTTCCTTCAATTTAGTTACTACATGCTGCTGTTTACCAGGTCTGATCCGTATGAAAAAAGCAGGTTGATACAGAATTGACTTCACCCACTCCTCTAATGACAATTCCATAGAAAGTGAAAAAGGCAAAGGAAAAACTTGCGGCCACGAAAATGCTGGACAAACCAATGCAAGCCGCTGCTCAAAAGAAGTAGCCCCTTGCGCAACCCACTCCGGACGAACTATTTTAAGGAGTGGGTCAGTATCCCCATGTATCAAATAAACGGCAATCAGTAACCGCTCCTCAACTGTTTGTGTGGAACAAGCAAATCCAATTCTAAAAAAAGAATAACAATAATGGCGTATAATCTTTCGATCTGTAGACCCCGCTTTTTTATCAAGCGCAATCGCCTTTTTATAATAAATGGAAAAGGGCTCTTTCCCATCATATTGCTCCAACAGGGAAACAGCCCTTTTTAAATATGCGTGATATCGACTCAAATCTCAAGGAGTGTTTTGATCGGGTCTTTGCCGATCAATAATTGTGCAGGATTCTCTAATAGCTCTTTTACGCGCACTAAAAACCCAACTGACTCTCTTCCGTCAATGATTCGATGATCATAACTAAGTGCCAGATACATCATAGGACGCACTACCACCTGGCCTTTTTCAACCATGGGTCTTTCCTGAATTTTATGCATTCCCAAAATTGCACTTTGAGGAGCATTGATAATTGGTGTACTCATCAGCGAACCAAATACACCACCATTGGTGATAGTGAATGTGCCCCCCGTTAATTCTTCTGCAGTCAACTTACTATCTCTAGCCTTTATCGCCAACTCGGCTACTTTTTTTTCAACCTCTGCCATACTCATACTTTCTACATTTCGCATAACAGGTACCGTTAGTCCACGAGGTGTGCTTACTGCAACACTTATATCAGCATAATCATGATAAAGTATAGTATCACCATCAATGGATGCGTTCACAGAGGGCCATTCGCGTAATGCCACAGAGCAAGCTTTGGCAAAGAAGCTCATAAAACCAAGCCCTACCCCATGGACTTCTTTGAATTTATCTTTATACGCCGCACGAATAGCAAGAATAGCACTCATGTCAACCTCATTAAAAGTAGTCAGCATCGCTGTACCATTCTTTGCCTCAACCAATCGCTTTGCGATTGTCTTGCGAAGGTTACTCATCTTTTCTTTTCGCTCTTCGCGTGCAGACAATACCTGATTCTCAAACGGAATTCGCCCGGGTTGCTCTAGTGCCTTAAGGACATCGTCTTTTACAATTTTCCCTTGTGGGCCTGTTGCTTTTACTTGTGAGAGATCCACTTTCTTCTCCGCCAACAACGCTGAAGCAAGCGGCGTTGCTTTTACTTCCGCCTGAGTTGGTTTAGGAGCAGCGGGCTTTTGTTCTGTAGGGGCAGCTTGAACAGTAGCTACAGCTGGAGGCTTAGGTGCCGTTATTTCTACTTTAGCAGGCGTAGCCTTTGCCGTGTCATCAATTGTTGCAAGTAATTCCCCAATTTTAAGCTGATCTCCTTCCGCGGCAATAGTGGTGAGTACACCTGCCTTTTCTGCATTGACCTCAAAAGTTGCTTTTTCACTTTCAAGTTCTGCAATCACTTCGTCTCTTTCAACATACTCCCCGGTTTTTTTATTCCAGCGAAGTAGTTGTACTTCAGAAATGGACTCTCCAACGGTGGGTACTTTAATCTCTATCATAGAAGGTTACTTAATTAGACAGTGAATGCAGTTTCTAATAACTCTGCTTGCTCTTTAACATGTACTTTATTATATCCGGTTGCTGTCGAAGCAGAAGGCTGTCGGCTTATAACGCCAAAATTGACTCCACGCCATTGCATTTTGAGATAGGAGGCAGCACCCATGTTTTGGGGTTCCTCTTGAACCCAGAACCAAGTGGCGCCCGCGTAACGCTGCTGCAAGGCTTCAAGTTGATTCATCGGAAGCGGATACAATTGCTCTAAACGTACAATTGCAATATCTTTTCTTGCTTCTTTCTCTCGCTTTTCATTCAATTCGAAATAAATCTTGCCAGCGCAAAGCAATACTTTTTTCACATCCGTTGGTTGCGCAGTTTCGTCATCAATTACTTCTTGAAACTTGGCATTAGTAAAGTGCTGCAAAGAGGAATAAGTTCCAGGATGACGAAGATTTGCCTTAGGGGAAAAGTTAATCAGGGGTTTTCTAAAGGGCCAAGTCAACTGACGACGCAATAAATGAAACAAGTTTGCTGCCGTAGTAACATTGGTTACAATAATGTTTAATTCAGCTGCTAGTTGTAAAAAACGTTCCAAACGAGCACTGCTATGCTCCGGCCCCTGCCCCTCATACCCATGAGGCAGTAATAAAGTGACCCCATTCATTCGATTCCACTTTTGCTCACCAGCCGCTATGAATTGATCGATGAGGGTTTGAGCTCCATTGGCAAAATCACCAAATTGTGCTTCCCAAACCACAAGCGCCTGTGGATTTGCCAATGCGTAACCATATTCAAAGCCAAGTACGCCATACTCACTTAGTAGTGAATTATAAATTCTAAATTGACCACTAGCACCTGGGATGACAGAGAGTCGATTATAAGGCTTATCATTACTTTCGTCTCTTAAAACAGCATGGCGATGCGAAAATGTTCCGCGACGAACATCCTGCCCACTCAGCCTAACATCTTTTCCCTCACGAAGTAGACTCGCATACGCGAGCAACTCTGCAGTAGCCCAGTCAATTTTTGATTCTTGTTCGAATAGCTTATTTTTTTCCTGCAAAATCTTCTCCACCTTTCTCAATGGCTTAAAATCGTTGGGCCAAGTAAGTAAAGCATTCAACATTTCTTTGATGGCTGAAGCTGGAACAGCCGTATCAGGAGAACTGAGAAAGTCTGCAGCAGTTGCTCTTCTTAACTTCTTCCACTCCAACTCAGGTGGCTGATATTGATAGGGTAAAGGGTTTTGTTTTACCTCATCCAGTCTTTCTTGTAAATCCTGCCAGAACTTTTTTTCCATCTCACGAGCCAAGGTCTGCAATTCTGTATCCCCTTGTTGTAAAAGTTTATTGATATAAATTTCCCGTGGGTTTGCATGCTTCTCAATCAGTTGATACAAGTGGGGCTGCGTGAATTTTGGATCATCTCCTTCATTATGCCCGTGTCTGCGATAGCAAACCATGTCTATGAAGACATCCTGATGAAATTGTTGACGATAAGCGGTGGCAATCTCTACACAGCGAACCACTGCCTCTGGGTCATCTCCATTCACATGAAAAACTGGAGACTGAATGGCAGCTGCCAACGAAGTACAGTAATCAGAGCTGCGTGCATCCTCAAAATCAGTGGTAAAACCAATTTGATTGTTGATTATGAAATGCAAGGTGCCTCCTGTATGGTAGCCCTCAAGATTACTCATCTGCAAAACCTCATAGACAATACCTTGGCCTGCTACTGAGGCATCTCCATGAATAAGTATGGGAAGAATTTGATTAAAGTTAGATCCATGCATCACATCTGCCTTGGCTCTTGAAAAACCTAATACAACCGGATTAACCGCCTCTAAATGGGAGGGATTAGGCATTAGTTTCAAGCTTATAGTTTTATCCTGTGCAGTTTTCACTTCACTACCATACCCCATGTGATATTTTACATCACCACTTCCCATTGTTTGATCAACCTTTGCAGTACCCTCGAACTCACTAAAAATATACTCATAGGTCTTGCCCATGATATTTGCGAGTACATTCAACCTACCCCGATGCGCCATACCTATCACTACCTCTTTTACATCATGATTAGCAGCAGCATTGATAATTGCATCCAAGGCTGCGATAGTAGTTTCCCCACCTTCGAGAGAAAAACGCTTTTGCCCAACATACTTAGTATGTAAAAAGCGCTCAAACATGACCCCCTGGTTGAGCTTTTCTAAAATGCGCCGTTTCTGTTCTAGCGGCAACGGCTGATGCATTCGATTCTCAATTGCATCTGTAATCCAATCCGTTTTTTTAGGATCACTAATGTATTTGTATTCCACACCAATGGAGGAGGCATAACAAGCCACTAATTTTTCAAGGATTACGCGGAGCGTAGCATTAGGCAAACCCATTAACTGGCCCACCTGAAAAGTGCGATCTAAATCCTTTTCAGTTAATCCAAAATCCTCAAGACGAATATGAGCACCGCGATCTTTACGGGTGCGAATTGGGTTAGTGGTGGCAATTAGATGTCCTTTATTTCTATAACCAAGTATCAACCGATAGACCTTGATTTCCGCTTGCCAATCAGATGAAGGTGTGTCGCCTTTTATATCAGCTGTAGATGCTGTAGCTCCTATGGCAAGCTTTCCAGCGTTTACAGCAAAATCAAATCCCTCAAAAAACTTTCTAAGATCTGGATCCACAGAAAGAGGATCCTTTACAAAATCCTGATACAGGCTTTCAATGTAAGCAGGATGTGACTGGGTTACGTAGGAAAAATCCTTCATGAATGTCAAGGTGTTAGAAATCCCTATTTGGGAACACAAATATCGTTCAAAAACTATGAACTGGGAAGCCCTCTAAAGGATTAGTGTACAGAGAGATGGGATAAATTTGGTCAAAACGGAGGTATTCCCTACCTTTGCCTCCCTTAAAACAAAGCTAGATGGCTAACCATAGTGCTACCAAAAAAGACGCCCGCCAAGCAGCCAAGCGTCGCGAACGTAACAAATATTACGGTAAGACAACCCGTAATGCAATCCGCGATCTCAAGGCCGCCGGAAACAGCGAAATGAAAGAACAATTTCCTTCAGTAGCTGCTATGATTGACAAATTAGCAAAGCGTGGAATAATCCACAAGAACAAAGCTGCTAACCTCAAAAGCAAATTGGCAAAGAAAGTGAACGCGGCTAAATAATAGCCCCTTGAATATTTTTGAAAAGGCACCTATGCAGGTGCCTTTTTTTATTTCCCTTACTTTTATGAAAAGGCTCCTTTATGCGTAAAGTTCTTACGATGGCAGTGGTTCTATTTTTTTTAATGTTCGCTGTCCAAGCACAAAACTCCCTTCAAACACATTTTGAAAAAACAAAGGGAAAAGAAACGCCAACATATCAAGATATTATTGCTTGGTGGAAAAAAGCAGATCAACAATCCCTTCAATTAACGCTACTCGCAAAAGGGCCTACGGATGCTGGATTTCCACTTCATCTTGCTCTATTAAGCACCCAGGGCTTTTGTTCAATCAAAAGCGCAAAAGAAGCGGGCGCTACTATTATACTGGTGAATAACGGCATACACCCGGGAGAGCCTGATGGAATTGACGCGAGCATGTTGCTTGTAAAAAAAGTAATAGAGAAAAAGTTAATACTGCCTCAGCAAATAGTTCTTGCGATTATCCCTGTGTATAATATTGGAGGTTGTTTGAATAGAAGTACCAACTTTAGAGTGGATCAGGAAGGTCCAGAAGCATTCGGCTCAAGAGGCAATTCCCAATACCTGGATTTAAATAGGGATTTCATCAAGTGCGATTCCAAAGAAGCACTTTCTTTCAGTGCCATTTTTCAAGAATGCGATCCGGATGTTTTTATTGATAATCACGTTAGCAACGGAGCCGACTATCAACACGTGATGACCTTACTCACCAGCCAACCCAGCAAACTGGGTGGCGTGATGGAACAATTTCTACGATCACAATTTGAACCCGCTTTATATTCAGGCATGAAAGAAAAGGGATTTGATATGGTTCCCTATGTAAATGCCTATGGAGATAAACCAGAAAATGGATGGAGTACTTATTGGGACAGCCCCCGTTATACCAGCGGATACGCTACCCTATGGCACAGCTTTGCATTTGTGCCGGAAACGCACATGCTCAAGCCCTATGACCAGCGAGTAAGGGCCACCCTTGCCTTAATGGAGACCTTTATTGCGTTCACTGGTAAAAACGCAAAAGAAATCCAGGATCTGCGCAAGAAGACCAAACAAGCCATGGCCTCGGCCGATCGTTTTCCCATCAAATGGAACTTGGATAAAACGGGTTTTACTGAATACACATTCAAAGGATTTGAATCAGGAAATAAACCAAGCGAAGTATCCGGGCTGAACAGATTGTACTATGACAGATCAAAACCATTCACTAAAACCATAAAAGTATTTGACAAGTTTGTGCCAACTTTATTCATAGAGAAACCGAAGGCCTATATCATTCCACAGGGATGGTGGAGAGTGATTGATCGCCTATTGGTAAATAAGGTACAAATGAGTGTACTTAAAAAAGACACTACACTCGAGGTTGAATGGTATAAAATAGAGGACTACAAAACAACACCTCGTCAGTATGAAATGCACCATTTAAATAGTGATGTAATAGTCAGCAAACAGAAAGGTGTTAAAACTTTTCGGAAAGGAGACATACTAATTTATCTTAATCAAGCTGCCAACAGATTTCTACTCGAAACACTAGAGCCACAAGCCGAGGACTCCTATTTTGCCTGGAACTTCTTTGATGCCATTCTGGGGCAAAAAGAAGGCTATTCCGCCTATGTATTTGAAGACAAAGCTGCACAATACCTAAAAGAAAATCCTGCACTGAAAACACTGCTGGAGCAACGCAGAGCAACTGACACCCTCTTTGCAAAAAGCGCAAGAGCGCAATTGGATTTTGTCTATAAAAATTCTCCTTGGGCCGAACCAGACTATAATCGCTACCCGGTATTCAGAGTTCTGCAATAGTTTATTCTCAGTTCGGTATAGTTTTTCGTGACCTTACCTTAGTAAGATGACTTATTAGTGCTCCTGTGGTAAGAAGGAATTGCGATGTATGTAAGGAAGATGTTTAACTGATTGGCATTATTCCACTTGCAATCCAAATAGTTCTAGTGCCAATCAGTTTTATCTGACGAACATACATCGCAATTCTGCTACTGAGGCACAGTAAACTAAGAAATGGTGAATGAGTAAGAAAATGAGGTAACAAAAAAGCCCAACCGGAAACCGATTGGGCTAATGAATATGGCAGCTACCTACTCTCCCGCATTGTTGTGCAGTACCATCGGCCATGAGG
>CAZNUR010000017.1:20112-34937 GCA_964576375.1 uncultured Chitinophaga sp. | reverse complement strand
CGTGGTTCCCAATGGACTTTTGGAGTACCTACAACCTCAGAGATCAAACAAGTAGTGCTCGACCCCGACAAAAAACTCCCCGACTGGGATCGGAATAATAATACTTGGAAAAAAGGGAATTAATAAAAAAGCCGCCTCAAAAGAGACGGCTTTTTACTTTAGTCGAGTCCAGGCGTATTACCGCACATGCACCTTTCCTTCAATTAATTTATTACCGTTCGCATCCCCAATTACTACATAATAGATTCCTCTTGCGATGTATTGCAAGTTTACAGGTAGTAAGGTATACGGACCGGAAACCGAGAAAGCTTCGCGATAGACACGGGCTCCTTTTCCATCATAGATGAGTAACTGACGGTTGGCACTACCGCTACCACCATAGTAATAGGAAACGGTAAAGTTGCCATCGTTAGGCGATGGGAAAATAAATAAACGGCTGCTCACATTAGCAGTTAATGTTACGGTAGAAGATAAGGCCGAGCAGAATAAACCACTAGGCCAGGTTTCACGGATACCCACTTGATAAACACCAAGCGCATTCACATTAGCTACAAACGTAGTAGGTGTAGTTGGCGTCAGTGATAAATTATCCTGTGTCCAATTGGTAGTGATCACACCACCCGTGCTGCTACTTGGTGTAGCAGTCAAGGTAGTTGTTTGACCGGGTAAGAGTGAAGTAAGCGGCGCGGCACTCAACCCTACAGTAGGCACAACACGAACGGTTAATAAAGCCGCAGCTGATACAACTGGTCGGGTACATGTATTATTGGAAACTAAACAGCGATAACGATTGCCATTCATTGCAATAATTACAGAGGGCAGCGACAAGCTTGATGCAGTGGCACCAGGTAAATCCGCCCAGGTAGTTCCACCGTTGGTGCTGACTTGCCATTGATAGTTGATTGCGGGTACACTTGTGGCAGCAATTAGGAAATTAGCCGTGGTACCTGCACAAACCTCTGTATTGGCAGGAGAACGGTTTATCACCACAGGCGCATGCACCGTCAAAGTTGCTACGGCAGAGTTCACGGTTGGCGCACAGGTTCCACTTACGATACAGCGATACTGATATCCGCTCATAGCTACGATAGGATTAATGATCCCCAGTGTGGCTGTATTAACCCCGGTATAATTTACACCATTGGTCAAATTGGTAAACCCTGTACCCGTATTTACTTGCCACTGATATTGAACACCAGTTCCAGAAGCCGTAAGCGTAAATGACATGGTGCTTCCCTCACAAATAGTTTGTGACTGAGGTTGCGTACTAATGGCCGGAAGTGTATTTACTGTTAAGGTGGCAGCAGCAGAAGCAGTTGGTGTAGTACAAACTGTATTTGAAACTAAACAACGATACTGATAGCCACTCATGGCAGGCGTTGTACTTGCAATAGTCAATGTAGCCGTTGTAGCTCCACTATAAATACCACCATTGTTCAGGTTAACAAATCCTGCACCGGTATTAACCTGCCATTGATAGATAACATTGGCTCCACCGGCGGTAATTGCAAAACTTACACCCGCACCATCACAGACCGTTTGAGAAACGGGTGAATTTACCACTGTGGCAGGCGCTACAACAGTTAGCAATCCGCATCCGGATGTGAGCGCTGCGGTACAGGTTCCATTCACCACACAACGATAAGCTGTATTATTCAGCGAAAGTCCTGCATTGGTAATGGTATACGTTGCATTGGTGGCACCTGTAATATTTGTCCAGGGACCATTACAGCCATTCAAACTTTGTTGCCATTGATAAGTAATGGCCGCACCAGTTGCTGAGACTGAAAAACTAACATCTGTTCCCGCACAAATAGTTTGTGCATTGGGCTGTTGTGTAATAGCGGTAATTGGATTGACTGTTAAAGTAGCCGCATTGGTATTGGCAGTACCACAGGATCCGCTGACTACACAACGATATTGATTACCAGACTGCGCAGTACCGGGAGCTGTTACCGTATAGGTTGTATTGGTAGCACCGTTAATACCCGACCAGGTAGTACCTCCATCGGTACTGATCTGCCATTGATAATTACTCACCCCTAATGCAGTTACACTAAAGTTGGCATCGGTTCCCGCACACACCGTTTGTGATTGGGGTTGTTGTGTAATACTCAACGCACTTACCACAGATAAAGTTGCTGCAGAAGAAGTAGCTGTTGTAGGTGCACAGGTGCCGGTAACGATACAACGATACTGATTGGCATTCATCGCTAAAGTAATACCGCTAAGTGTGTATTGAGAAGAAGTAGCACCCGCAATATTGGAGAAACTGGTTCCACCATTGGTGCTAACCTGCCACTGATAAGATAATCCGGCACCCACAGCCACTACGCGGAATATATTTGAACCACCTACACAAATAGAAGCATTAGTGGGTTGTGTTGTGATAGAAGTACCATTGGCAACTGTTAATAAAGCGGTGGTAGTAGTAACACTATTACCACAAGTATTAGAGACCACACAACGATATAGATTACCCGATTCTGTAGCAGTAGCATTGTTCACCGTATACGTTGCACTAGTTGCACCGGATATATTGGAGAAAGTAGTTCCTCCATTGGTACTAACCTGCCATTGATAGGTTCCATCATTGGCCAATACCGTAAAGGATGCATTGTTTCCACTACAAACAGTAATATCCGAGGGCTGAGAGGAAATTACAGGGGCTGTACCTGCTGTAACAGTGAAGGTGAGAATACGCGACTGTGCTACTGCACCGGTTGCAGTACCATTGATTGTTACGTTATATGTACCTGGTAATAAAGTGTTCGTCCCATTTAAAATTACAATAGTGCTGTTACCCGCAGTAACAGGATTAGTAGTAAACGAAACAGTAGTCCCTGCAGGATTACCGGTTGCACTTAAACTAACCGCACCCGTAAATCCACCATTGGAAATAGTATTCAATGTAATACTCATATTCTGCGGCGCAGGACAAGCAGCCGTTGCTGGAGCAGGTGTATTAAAACTAAATCCAGATGGAGCAGGGATGGTAGCCGACCAAACGCCTCTGCCATATGTTGCGGCAACCAGTGTACGATCAGACGCACGATACTTGAGCATACTTACACGAACATTGGGGAAACTAGGCGTAGCCTCCCATACCGTGTTGGTCCCATTGAGTAAATCTGTTTCCCAAACACCTGTCTCTGTAGCAATAATTGCTTTTGTATCTGTATCGGGATGAAAAACAGCCCAACGTACAGGCATGTTTGGAAGATTACCATCACACTGTGTCCAGGTAGTACCTCCATCCTGACTAACCCAAACATTGTTCACATTATAACTGGAATAAACAGCAATGAGTCTTGATTCTGACGAACCTGTATTTACACAACTCACATAACCGGTTGCTCCCGCAGGAGTAATATCAACTGCAGTGGGAGAAGTAGAATGCGCATCTGAAACGCGTACAACCTTACCAGCACCCATTCCAAAGAAAACGCGATTGGCGGTGAAAGGTGATACATGTACCGCAGAAACGTTCTGCCCTGCAAATTCTGTGATAGGAACTACAGAAGTAACAGCAGAAGCAGCACTAGCCGCTGTTTGAGGATTTTCCCAGCGCAAGTAATTACCAGCCGCATTACACGCATAGATCATATTGCCCTGATTATCGTAATCCCAGGGATTGATAAAGCGTCCAGTATTACTATTAATGCTGAATGAACTCCAGTTAGCACCGTTATTAGAACTGCGGCGATAAATATTGTACACATAGGAACCGAATTGAAAATTTGGTTCATTCTGGTCGATGGCAACATAAGCACCATCACCACCGGTTACTTCAACCGATGCTCCCATTCCGGGGTTATTTAATTGATGCACTCCATTATCCTGTGCACCAGCTAGGAAATAATTGGTTTGTGTAGGATGGACTGCTACTGCATAAAATTGCTTTACTCTAAATCCAGTATTGCGATCGCGAATGGTCGTTCCCTTGTCCGAAGAATAATGCACTCCCCCATCACAACCAAAAATCAATTTATTTCCACCATCCCACCATTGAATATCGTGTTGATCGGCATGTACATATTGTCCTGCTGTTCCTACCCAGGCAGATATACGTGTCCAGGTATTTCCTCCATCGAGAGTACGTGCACAATCAATTGCGCCGATGATACATTCATCTGGATTAGCTGGATTGATTCGAACCGATACATCATACCAACCTTGTCCATTGGCAAATGAAGTCATTCCTTGTGAGTTAGGTGGCGCACCTGGTGTAAGAGTCCATGTTGCCCCGCCATCTGTAGATTTATATACTTCAGGGATCTGACTGGAGTTATTGACAGGCAACGCATAAAGTACGTTACCGAGCACGGCAATTTCCGCACGGTTATTATAAGAAGGGAAAGGTGCAGTAGGTGCATTCCAACCAGTGCTTGTACTCACACCAGCAGGATCATCCGTGTAACGATAACTCTGTGAGTTATTAATCCCAGTTACTACGTGCAAACGGGCTTGTGCTGCAGTAGAGGAAATTTCCATATCACAAATACGGCTAGATGCCAGACCGGAAGGAGTGATATTGGTCCAGCTGCCTCCACCATCGCCAGAACGGAAAAGTCCAACACGTGTTCCTAGATAAACATTACCCTGGAAATCGCAGAGGATACGGGTACAAAAAGTATACGCAGAAGTGCTGGCGAGAAAAGTCCAGGTAGCTCCACCATCGATACTTTTAAATACGCCTACTCCTTGCGCTGCATCAGCATTGAAATAAGATTCACCTGTACACAGGTACATGATATTTCTAAAACCAGGACGTGGATCCTGACAAATGGAAGAAATAGCGAGGTTCGATAAGAAATCATCTACGGGTGTCCAGATTGCCGGCGTTGCAGTGATATCAGTAGTTTTCCAAAGACCACCGGACACACTTCCTGCAAAAACTGTTTTTTTATTGGGATCCAGGGAATCTATCATCAACGCACGAACACGTCCTGCTGTGATTCCACTGTTCGCCCTTGTATTTCCATTGCTGGGACCTACCACATCTGCATTGGGACCACGCTCTTCCCAGTTCAATGCTTGAATACGATTTTGACGAGCTGCATCACGCGCTGCTTCGGTGGCTAGTTTAGCTTCAAATAATTTTTGCCAAGGAACCTGACCCGTACGTGGATCACGAATCATTTCTACTTCCTGTTCCCACATTTCTGCAGGACCATCGTAATGATCTTTTTCTTCATTTTCTAGATTTGAATTTTGCTGACAGGCTGTAAAAAAAAGCGTGAGTGTCAACAATCCTAAAAACGCTCGCAGGGAGCGTGGAAATGATAATAGCATGGGGCAAGTTTGAAGTCGCTAAAATTAAGCAAACTGCCTCTAAAAAAAGACCCTTGTTGAAGAGAATTAAGGAACTTACAGAAAGTATGTAAATCCGCTTAGCCCGCAGCGATCATGCTGATCTCCACGTTTACAAACTTAGGTAGCGCAGATACTTGCACCGTTTCCCGAGCCGGATAGTCCCCAGTAAAATAACTACCGTAAATGGTATTCACTTCGGCAAAGCGGTTCATGTCGGTCAAAAAAATGGTAGTCTTGAGCACATGGCTAAAATCAAGGCCAGCCTCGTTGAGAATGGCTTTGAGGTTCTCCATAACCTGGCGCGTTTCCGTTGCCAGATCGGCATTATTGAGCTGTCCGCTCACGGGATCCAAACAAATTTGACCGGAAATATAAAGTACGCCGTTATAACGAACAGCCTGGTTATAGGGTCCAATGGGTGCGGGAGCCTGATTGGTGTTGAGAATGGTTTTAGACATAGTGCTTGTTTTGCAGGGCGAATTTAGCTTTATACGCTTTCTTTGCAAAAACAGGTTGTATGAAGGTGGCCATGATAGCAAGGGACGAACAAAAACAGGAGTGGTGCTCTTTTTCCAAACAGAGCGCCGAGCTTGTGGATGCTTCTTCTGTAACCTGGCTTACCCACCCCGATACATTGACGGACCAAACCCTTTGTGTTGATTTAAGTTTTGAGGAACAACCTGAACACTTGTCTGCCCTTGAGAATTTTCAAAAACGAGGTGGCATTGTAGTAGTAGCCTCCTGCTTAAAAACTTGTAAGGAATTACCCGAGGGATTTATTCGCATCAATGCTTTACCCGGATTTCTGGATAAGCCTTGTGTAGAATTAGCCGGTGGAAATTCATCTGCGCAAGAACAAATAAAAGTTTTTTTTAATGAAATAGGACGAACAACGGAGTTTGTCAACGATCAAATTGGCTTTATTACCCCACGCGTGATTGCTTGTATTATCAATGAGGCCTATCTGGCCTTGCAAGAGGGGGTAAGTACCAAAGATCAAATTGATCTAGCCATGCAATTAGGGACTAATTATCCGATGGGACCCTTTGCCTGGGCTGATAAAATTGGAAAGAAAAAAATTCTTGCATTGCTCACAGTACTTTCTAAAGATTTTCCGCGCTACACACCGGCTTCAAATTTTTGTGAAGAAGTAAATACCCGATGAAAAAAATTCTTCATATTGATACGTCGGGAACAGTTGCTTCTATTGCATTTTCACAAGAGCAAGCCTGTTTAGTAGAGAAAACAAATGATCGATTACAGGATCATGCCACCTGGATACACACCGCTATACAGGAAGCGTCGGTTGCTTGTAAAATTTCATTGAAAGAATTAGACGGGATTAGTGTAACCATTGGGCCGGGATCCTACACGGGTTTGCGCGTGGGTCTTTCCACTGCAAAAGGATTTTGTTACGCGTTACAAAAACCACTGCTCACTATTCCCACCTTAGAATTAATGGCTTCAGTAGTACCGTGCAAGACTGATCAATTGATTTGCCCCATGATCGATGCGCGTCGAATGGAAGTATACACGGCCTTATATGATGAGGCAATAAACGAAATCCAACCCGCACATGCATTAATTCTTGACGCCAATAGTTTTGAAGCTGTGTTAGAAAAGCAAGCTGTACTTTTTACTGGGAATGGAGCCGTAAAATTCAAAGAGATTTGCACGCATAAAAACGCCCATTTTTTGGATCTGGCAGCAACAGCCAAAGATCAAATACCAATTGCGCTTCGGAAATTTTTAAATAATGAATTTGCGGACCTGGCTTACTCAGATCCACTCTACGTGAAAGAGTTTTATACACCACCGTCCTCCACATATTGATAATAATCATAATATATCTTGCTTTTTGGATTTATCTTTAAGGAGCAATGAACTCTTACATACTTACACTTCACGATCATGATCAGCCGGATCAATTGGTTCGACTGGATTTACTCCAATTAAAAAAATCAGCAATACTGCTTCGCGCTATCAATCATAAACTCCGACAGGAAATTTTACAATGGATTGATGAAAAAGGAAGGGTAACCGTTACTGAACTTTATGTGCACCTACGATTGGAGCAATCGGTAGCCTCACAACACTTAGCCGTGCTTCGCAAAGCAGGATTTGTAAAAACAACACGCGAAGGAAAGTACATTTACTACACAGTAAACACCGAAAGAATCCGCATGGTAGCTGGATTCATGGAGCAATTACTTGGATAATTTTAAGAAGTACTATTCTCCCTTGTAAACAGGTCCGTAAGCTGGCTGCCACTGATGACGCCAACGTCTGTGACTCCACAAATAATTGGCTGGATTGGCTAAAATCAAACGCTCCGTCTCTTTTTTATAAAGCCAGGTTAATTGCTCAGGGGTATAATCGGCACAATCACGAGCAATAAGCGTTGCAGCCAAATGATAATACCCTCTTTTTTTTCGAGTCAGATTCAGCATTACCATAGCCGTATTCTTAGCGATGGCACCCTTGGCAGGACCAGCGTGAAAAGGAGTTGGTTTTCCAAAAAACTCAATCCAGAGTGCCCGATCAGGATGACTTGGATTTTGATCCGCTCCCAAAATTAAAGCAGCCGGTTGCGCAAAAATTTGATCACGCGCTGCTGTAAATGCCTCGGCGGCTACAGGCTTTGCTCCATGTCTACTGCGAAGAAATATAAACAGCTTATTAAAAATTGGAGACTGAATAGTTCGATACACAAAATAATAGGGACCGGGCAGTTGGTTGGGTATCACCTGATTCACATATTCCCAATTGAATTGATGAGCTGCCATCAACTGAACTGACTTTCCTTCTTGCATGAGTTGACGCACAACAGAAAAATCAATGGTACAGCGTTTATCAATTTGCTCTTTGGACAGCGATAATAACTTAATGGATTCTGTAAACGTGTCAGCAAAATTTCTATAAAACAGATTGATCAGTTGACTGAGTTCTTTAGCAGTGTGATTAGGAAAAACAGTGCTGATGTTTTGCTCGATCACATCTCGCCTGTATCGGATTACCCGAGCTAAAATAAATACAGCTACTTCACTCAACGCATGAAAAAAAGACATGGGTAGGAAGGAAATAGCTTGAAACAGCAGGAAAACTACACGATACATACTCCAAAGATAGAAGGCTCTTCCGAACCAACTTGATTACAGTACAATATTTTGGATCAAGGCAGCCGCTTGAGGGTAATCAGTATTGTAATGTAAACCGCGACTCTCCTTGCGGAAAGTAGCACATTTTACAATCAGATAACCAATAGTGATCATATTGCGGAGCTCAAGTAACTGGGGTGAAACAGTGGTATTTTGATAAAGCTGTTCTGTTTCCTCCCACAATAAATCCAATCGACGAGAGGCCCGTTGTAAACGAATATCGTTTCTGACAATACCCACATAATCGCTCATGATCTGTTGCAACTCTTTTAAACTCTGTGTGATCAGGATCATCTCTTTGGGATCAGTGGTTCCTTTTGCACTCCAATCTGGAATAGCCTGATTGTATTCAAGCGTTGTAATGCGAGCACAAGCATCTTCAAAACAGCGATGTGCAAAGACCATGGCTTCCAATAGGGAGTTACTGGCAAGTCGGTTAGCCCCATGTACACCCGTGCTGGCACATTCGCCACAAGCATATAATCGCTGAATGGAACTAGCACCCCACTCATTGGTTTGTATACCGCCACAACTGTAATGCGCCGCAGGTGCTACCGGAATAAACTGTTTGGAAACATCAATTCCTATCGATAAACATTTTTCATGAATAGTTGGAAAATGTGATTTGAATTGTACCGGATCAATTTGTGTGCAATCCAACCACACATATTCTGTTCCGGATTTTTTCATTTCAGAGTCAATGGCTCTTGCCACAATATCACGAGGGGCCAGATCTTTTCGTGGATCATAATGACGCATAAAGTCATCGCCCTGTTGATTACGAAGAATGGCGCCTTCGCCACGAACAGCTTCTGTAATTAAAAAGGCTTGGCCACGTAAGCCTGGTTCATATAAGGCTGTAGGATGAAACTGGATGAACTCCATGTTTTCAATTCGCCCCTTGGCACGATATACCATAGCTACGCCATCACCGGTAGCAATAGAAGGATTGGTAGTTGTTCGATACACCTGGCCTACTCCACCCGTAGCTAGTAAAGTAACCTTGGAGAGAATCTTATCGATCGTGTTAGTTTCACGATTGAGCACATACACACCATAACAAGTTATGTCCGGTGTTGATTTAGTAACCAGATAACCTTGATGGTGTTGTGTAATTAAATCAATAACAAAACAATGTTTGATCAACTCAATATTTGGAAAAGATTTTACGGCGTCCAGCAAAGCTCTCTCCATCTCTAATCCGGTCACGTCCTTATGATGTAAAATCCGGTGTGCAGAATGCCCGCCTTCTTTACCCTTTTTAAATTCGCCCTCCTCATTTTTATCAAACCGGGCTCCCCACTCAATAATCTCTTCCACTCGCGCGGGACCTTCACTCACTAACAATCGCACCATCTCTTCGTCACAAAGTCCATCGCCGGCAATAAGCGTATCCTGCACATGTTGTTCAATGCTGTCCTGTACGGTATCACTCACTACGGCAATACCTCCTTGGGCATACTTGGTATTAGTTTCGTCGGCTGTGGCTTTTGTTATGACCAATATTTTTCGGTCCGGAAATTTCTTAGCACATTTTAGGGCGAACGTCAATCCGGCAATACCAGAACCGATCACTAAAAAATCTGTTTCGCGCATAAATTAAAAAAGAGAGTGACGTGATTTTTCTCGAAGAATATACTGCAAGGCTCCATAAGTGAGAAAAAACTGAGCTAATCCATACGTGAGCATGATCACCAAAGCAGCATGAGGGAAAGGTGCATTAAATTTATTAATGGCGAGCGCAGTATCAGAAGCTACGAATAAAGTAGCGCCAAGTACAAATAAGCGCCCGGACTTAATAGCAGGCATATACAATAAATGTAGAGCCAACAATAACATTAAGCTGATCACCGCTCCATAGATCATCACGGGTATTTTCATTCCGCCCAAATTGGGAGCCAGCCAACTAATCAAGACAGCGTAGTAAATAACCACGGGGAAGAATAAAAGCCAACTGAACTTGATCTTTTGTTGCTCCTTGATACGGTAAAAAGAATAACTGTAACAGAATTGTGCTACCAAAAAACAGAGTAAACCGTATAGGAAAAAGGAAGGTTCCACCGTATTCATCAACAATAAATCGCCAAACCAGGAAAATGAAAGTGCAACTAGAAAAAAAGTGATCAATCGGTTCTTAATACCATACGTTAGGTCAAAAAGAAAATAGCCCAGAATTGGAATCAGTAGCGGTTTGGTTAATTTGGCTAACCAGGAAATTTCATGAATGATTCCTGCCAGATGAAACAGGAATACCACTACAAAAACAAGAATCCAAATTACTTTACGCATGCGTTTATTTTTCTATCCAGACTCCGTTCTCTTTGAGCAACTCAATTAACTGATCCACAGCCACGGCGCTGTCTACATTTCTTTTTACAATCTCTTTACCCTTGTACAAGGTAATTTTTCCAGGACCGCTTCCCACATAACCAAAATCAGCATCGGCCATTTCCCCAGGACCATTTACAATACAACCCATAATAGCAATCTTGACACCCTTGAGATGATGTGTAACCGCTCGGATACGTGCTGTTGTTTCCTGCAGATCAAATAAAGTACGACCACAGCTGGGGCAACTGATATACTCTGTTTTTGAAATACGAGTACGGGTAGCCTGTAGTATACTAAATGCAGTATTGTTGGTAAACTGATAGATATCTTTTACTGGCAAATAAGTTCGTCCTTTTACTTGTGGCTGCTCTACGGCTGCCTCTCCGGTATAGCCCAGACAAATTCCATCTCCCATTCCATCCAATAATAATCCACCTGTTTCAGTTGCAAAATGAATCAGGTGTTCATCGGGTGATTGACCGGGACTATCGCAAATCAAAACCACAGGGTTTTTTACTCGCTGGGTATGCAGTTCGGAGAACATACGTCTGACCGACTGCATGGCATTTTTATTCAAACTGCTCAAACAAAGCACGGCCGTACGATCTTCTCTTAGGGCATTGAGATAAGTATATAATAATTTTTTATCGGGATCACTGTAACAATCCAACATCACAAAATTGAGAGTATCACTACGCAAATCGCTTTCTACATATTGCTTGTATTCAAACAAGGGGCAATAGGTTGTTGAGTTAGCAGCTTTCCAAGCAGCCGGATAAACTAATACCCGAAGTGTTCCGGGCAAATCAAAATTGAGCAATTGATTCCCTGTGAAAATAAAATCAGCAGCTGTGTCCGCAATTGACCACTTATCGGTATCTGCATGGTAGGTATATCCAACACTTTGTAAATGGGCAGGGGTAATTTCTTCAATAGTACTAAGGTCAGCAATCACCACAGGAACCTGTGAACCACCAATACGCTCCACTGGAAAACTCTCTCTGCGTGTATAACCAAATGGGTTATAGGGTAGTGATTCTATAGGTGGCACAGCAGTTGGGGCAAAAGCAGCAGTATATCTTTTAACCATATCCTTACAAACTGGAATCTCCAACTCAGGATCCTCGGTCAAGGATACTCGAATGGTATCACCGATACCATCTTCAAGTAAAGTACCAATTCCCACGGCACTTTTAATTCGTCCGTCCTCACCATCGCCCGCCTCAGTAACCCCTAAATGCAAAGGATAAACCTCACCAAACTCATCGTGCATGGTTCTGATCAGTAACCGATAAGCCTGTACCATCACCTGCGGATTACTGCTCTTCATGCTGAGTACTATATTGTGAAAGTCCTCATCGCGCGCAATTCGTAAAAACTCCATGGCACTCTCCACCATTCCAATGGGCGTATCGCCATATCGACTCATGATACGATCGCTGAGCGAACCATGATTGGTACCAATACGCATGGCAGTACCATGTTCTCTACAGATTTTTACTAAGGGAGTAAATCGCTCGCGGATGCGCTCAATTTCCTCTGCATACTCCGCATCTGTATATTCTAATTGTTCAAACTTTTTCTTGTCAACATAATTACCCGGATTCACTCTCACTTTTTCTACAATGCGGGCTGCAATCTCTGCTGCATTAGGTGTAAAGTGAATGTCAGCCACCAATGGAGTTGTGTAGCCCCGTTTCCTGAGTTCTTCCTTTATAACCTGCAAATGAGTTGCTTCTTTGATGGAGGGAGCGGTAATACGAACCAGTTCTGCTCCAGCCTCTATACAGCGAATGGTTTGCTCCACTGTAGCGATGGTATCCATCGTATCAGTAGTAGTCATGGTTTGTACCCGTATGGGATGACCATTCCCTAATAGCAGATTACCAATACGAACCTCTCTTGTAATTAAACGCTTGTATTGGGTTTGTGATGTACAATAGGCTTGCATGACAGATGCGTTGATTATCGATTTCCTTCAAAAAAGCCCTGACTTTTCAGGATAGTTTTTACATGGTTTACCAATACTACCGACCAATTTTCTGGTGGCGTACTGGACTCAAGATTTAAAACAAAAAAATAGGCGTGATTGTTCTCTTCGATCCATCCTACTACCCATCCAATTTTGTTTCCGTTTTTAAGCGTACCCACACTAGTCTTGTATCCCAACCGATAAAGGGTATTATCCTCTTGCAACAAGGCTTTTTTAACTGTTTCCTGATAGGCTTTAAAGAAAGGAAGCTGTCCAAAATACAGTTGCTTGATTAACCCCAACTGTGCA
Source organism: uncultured Chitinophaga sp. (assembly GCA_964576375.1). Taxonomy (GTDB): domain Bacteria; phylum Bacteroidota; class Bacteroidia; order Chitinophagales; family Chitinophagaceae; genus JJ008. The sequence continues at coordinate 21,851 of CAZNUR010000017.1, read as the reverse complement.
TCTGGGGTAATTTTTAATGAATTATCGAACCAGAAAGAATCAACGGAATTGATCTTGAAACGCTCCTTATCATTACGGGCACCATATCCCAATGAATCCAACCAGGCCTGCGCTCCAGCTTTCTCCAATACGGGTAAGCTATCTTTTGAAATAGAAGGCACACCTGTAATTTGTCCGGTTTGTAAACCGATCAATGCTTGTACAATACCAAAAGTGCTACCTGGTGAATAACTGCTATCCCTAAACCGTTTGAGGTTATGTACGGTAAATCGTCCTGTTCCATTGTCCATGATGGCAAAGGAACCATTGAGGTTGTTTTCCTGAAAATAAGTTTCCAGTTTGGAGTCCTGCTCTACATTATTGAAAGTGCAGGCACTCAAGAGTACTACCCAGGTAAAAAAGGAGAGGTAACGCATCCCGATAATCTTTCGGGCAAAGGTAACCATCCTACTTTAGTACACCGAGCTCTTTCCCTGCTTTAATAAAGGCGGCAATTGCCTTGTCAAGATGGGCTTGTTCATGGGCCGCACTTAATTGAACACGAATTCTGGCCTGCCCCTTTGCTACCACCGGATAGAAGAATCCAATTACATAGATCCCTTCCTCTAGCAAACGAGCAGCCATTTTTTGCGCCAATACTGCATCGTACAGCATGATGGGTACAATTGGATGATCGCCCGGTTTAATATCAAATCCGGCTTCAGTGATCTTGCTTCGGAAGTAACGCGTATTATACTCCAACTTATCGCGCAATGCCGTGGTTTCAGTAAGCATATCCAACACCGCAATAGAAGCACCTACAATAGAGGGAGCCAGGGTATTACTGAATAAATAAGGTCTTGAACGCTGACGGAGCATTTCAATAATTTCTTTACGTCCGCTGGTAAATCCGCCGGAAGCTCCTCCGAGTGCCTTACCCAAGGTACCTGTAATGATATCGATCTTACCCATCACCCCCCGGTACTCATGCGTGCCTCTACCGGTTTTACCCAGAAAACCAGAAGAGTGACACTCATCAATCATTACAGCCGCATCATACTTTTCTGCAAGAGCAACAATCTTGTCAAGCTGTGCGATGGTTCCATCCATACTAAAGGAGCCATCGGTAATAATGATGCGGCTTCTGCAAGAAGCTGCTTCCTGAAGTTTACGCTCCAGGTCTTCCATATTATTATGCTCATATCTAAAACGCTGCGCCTTACAAAGACGAACACCATCGATAATAGAGGCATGATTCAATGCATCGGAGATCAAGGCATCTTCCTCGTTGAACAAAGGCTCAAATACGCCACCGTTTGCATCAAAAGCCGCTGCATACAAAATAGTATCCTCTGTACCGAGGAAAGCAGAAATTTTAGCTTCTAGTTCTTTATGAATATCCTGCGTACCACAAATAAAACGCACACTACTCATTCCAAAGCCACGTTGATCAATAGCTTGATGTGCCGCTTCAATCACTTTGGGATGCGAAGAAAGTCCCAGATAATTATTTGCACAAAAATTCAGCACCTCACGTCCACCTACGTTGATCAAAGCCCCCTGTGGACTTTCAATCACACGCTCCGTTTTAAAAAGGCCTGCTTGTTTAATCTCCTCAAGCTCGGCACCTACACGCTGTACTAATTTCTCGTTCATACACTTTATTTGCCACAAAGATAGGCGGCCATACCATTGGTGTAATTACAGTGATCTTTTATTACCCTTAACATTTTTTTCAACTTTATACGGCTAGTTTTGCG
>CAZNUR010000017.1:0-20012 GCA_964576375.1 uncultured Chitinophaga sp. | reverse complement strand
GCGCCAACAAAATGGACAGCTTTGTTATCAAAACCGATAAGATTGTGATGGGTAAAACAACCATCCTTTCTAAAACAGACACCGCAGATGGTAAAAAACAAAAAACAGTCGAGATTTCAATTTCAGGTGAAGGACTGGGTGAAATGATCGAAAAACAAATCGATTTCTTTACCAATCGAGATAAAAAGCCATACAAGAAAGCAGAAGGAATTGACTTATTTAAAACAGAGAAACTGGTAGAAGGCTTTGATCTTTTCAAAACGGAAAAGAAAAAAGAACTCAAGAACATTGAAAACTTCTGGTGGGTACTGGACCTTGGATTTACAGGATACAACGACCAAAGTAACTATGCACTGGCACGCACCACTGGCTTTGTAGCTCCTAATGTTGGCAAAGACCAACTAAAACTGAATATGGCGGCTTCAAGAAACGTAAACCTTTGGATCCTGATGCAGCGTGTAAACCTGGTCAAGCACATGTTGAATTTAAAATATGGTGTAGGACTAGAGATGAACAATTATCGCTTTGAGCAGGAGAATTTAATGTTTCAAAAAAATCCAACAGGAATTTACTTAGGAATGGTTGAGTACAATAAAGTGAAACTTGCTGCAGATTACATTACTGTTCCCATGATGTTGAACCTAAATACATCGCCAGAAAAAAGTAACGGATTAAGATTATCTGCAGGTATTAGTGCCGGATTTTTATATTCTTCCCGATTCAAAACAAAAGAAGGAGGAGATATCGACAAACTTAGAAGCGATTTTGACTTAGAGCCCTTCAAATTATCTTGGGTAGGTGAATTAGGTCTTGGACCCATCACACTCTATTCAAGCTTTGCAATGAACAATATGTGGAATAAAGGACTGGATATGCGTCCTTACAATGTGGGCATTCGTTTAGGAGCACGTCCTGAAAAAGCAAAAATTAAAAAGCCGATTCCTCCTAAGAAACCCAGTTCTTATAATTTGTTTGGAACACTTTAATCAGTTATCCGCCCTGCTGCGATCTCGTCTACTACGGCGGGATCCAGCAAGGTGGTAATATCTCCTAAGTTCTTCGTTTCCCCCTCTGCAATTTTCCGAAGTATACGTCGCATGATTTTTCCACTGCGCGTTTTTGGAAGTCCTTTTACAAATTGAATTTTATCTGGCTTTGCAATAGGTCCGATTTGACGCGTTACTGTTTGCAAAATATCCTTGCGAGTTAATTGAGGATCATCATGGAGCTGCTCCATGATCACATACGCATAAATACCCTGCCCTTTGATATCATGTGGATAGCCCACTACTGCACTCTCCACTACTCCAGCGTGCATGTTAATAGCATTCTCCACTTCGGCCGTTCCTAATCGGTGTCCACTTACATTCAATACATCATCCACTCGACCGGTAATTCTAAAATTGCCTTGTTCGTCCTTCAAAGCACCATCTCCGGTAAAATAGAGACCAGGATACGTTGAGAAATAATTCTTGCGACAACGTTCATGATCGCCATAGGTAGTTCTTAATATACCAGGCCACGGTGCTTTGACACACAAGTTTCCTTTGTAATGTCCTTGTTCGTCCTTCACTATTATTTCTTTTCCTGTTTCATCAACCAGGATGGGTTGAATACCAGGCATGGGTAAAGATGCCCAAGATGGAATACCCGGTGTAACACCCGCCATATTCGAAATCATACAACCCCCTGTTTCTGTTTGCCACCAAGTATCAACAACTGGACATTTTTCTTTTCCTACATTTTTATGATACCAATGCCAGGCTTCTTCATTGATAGGTTCGCCTACCGTGCCTAATACTTTGAGTGAAGAAAGATCTTTTCCTTCTAGTGGTGTAGTACCAAATCCCATCAAACTTCTAATGGCGGTTGGTGCTGTATACAAAATATTCACCCGATGTTTTTCAACAATATCCCAAAAACGCCCTGCATCAGGCCAAGTGGGAATTCCTTCGAATAATACGCAAGTTGCGCCTGCACTGAGCGGACCGTATAGGATATAACTATGCCCGGTAATCCAACCGATATCGGCAGTACAAAAATGAATATCGCCGGGTTTGTACTGAAACGCATTCACAAAAGTGTAATTAGTCCACACCATATAACCTGCCGTAGTATGAACCACACCCTTGGGCTTGCCGGTACTTCCCGAAGTATATAGAATAAAGAGCGGATCTTCAGCATCCATTGCTGCCGCTTGCTGATGCACCACGCCATTTACTTCAACCTGTGCTTCGGCATGTTCCATTTCGTCCTCCCACCATACATCACGTCCCTTCAACATCGATACAGGCGTGCGTGTACGCGTATAGACAATTACCTTCTTCACTAATTTGTTTCCAATCAGTGCATCATCAATCACTGATTTAAGTGGAATGTCTTTATTACCTCGGTAAGCCCCATCGCAGGTAACAATAAATTCTGCTTTGGCATCTTCTAATCTATCTGCAATACTCTGTGCAGAGAATCCTCCAAATACCACACTGTGAATAGCCCCAATACGCGCACAACCCAGTACCGCATAAGCTAACTCAGGCACCATCCCCATATAAATACAAACACGGTCTCCCTTTTTTACTCCATTGTTCAACAACACTTGTGCAAATTGACAAACACGTTTGTGTAGCCGATTGTACGTTACTACGCGCACGCGTTCGTTCGGATCATTGGGCTCCCAAATAATAGCAGGGTTATCTCCTAACGTAGCTAAATGACGATCGATACAATTCTCCGTGATATTGAGTTTGGCACCAGCAAACCACTCCACCTTGGGTTCTTCAAAATTCCAGGACAATACCTTGTCCCATTTCTTTTTCCAAGAAAAGTTTTCGGCCACTGTTCCCCAGAATTGTTCGGGATCCTCCACACTTTGTTTGTAAGCAGCCCGATAATCAGCTTCGCTTCGTATTTGATAGGGATATGACATAGAATTTTTTTGCAGGGACTAAAATTATTGAATGGTTCTTGAACCAAAGAGTCTAAAAGTGGAAAGTCCAATGATCGCAGAAAGCAAGGATGCCACCAGGATTGCTATTTTGGAGCTAACAACTATAGCTGGGTCCGGGAAAGCCAAGATGGTAATAAAAATTGACATGGTAAACCCGATGCCTGCTAACATTCCTGCTGCTAGTATATGTTTCCATGCTACTCCTGAAGGTAAAGAGGCCGTTTTGAATTCTACCGCCAACGCACTAAACAGTACTATTCCAATTGGTTTTCCCAATGTCAATCCCATTAGGATACCCAAGCTATTTAATGACCCCAGTGTGTGTACAATTTCACCCGAAAGAATAATTCCGGTGTTAGCCAATGCAAAAACAGGGACAATAAAATAGGCTACCACAGGATGTAAAAAATGTTGCAACCGTGCAGACAAGGATTGATCACCTCCTTTTCCAAATGGAATAGCAAAGGCAAGTAATACCCCACTAATGGTAGCATGTACACCTGAGCGGAACATACAATACCAGAGCACAATTCCACCTAATCCATAGATCCATCCCTTTGTAATACCCTTTTTACCTATGAAAAAAAGAAGTGCAAAGATCAATAGCGCAACACTTAAGTAGAGTACTGAAAGTTGTTCGGTATAAAAAATTGCAATTACCAAAATGGCACCCAGGTCATCAATAATCGCAAGCGCTGCCAGAAAAACCTTGAGGGCCGGCGGTACTGCTTTGCCAGCCAGGGATAAAATCCCAAGGGCGAAGGCAATATCGGTAGCCATGGGTATACCCGCACCAGCAGAAGTAGGAGTTCCGCTATTGAGTAATAAATGAATTCCAGCGGGCACTATCATACCCCCCAAAGCAGCTATAATGGGTAATGCCGCATGTCGAAAGGTAGAAAGCTCACCGATATAAATTTCTCGTTCAATCTCCAACCCAACCAGTAAAAAAAATACGGCCATCAAACCATCATTAATCCACAACTCAACTGTTAAACCGGCAAATGGGAGATGCCAAAAATGCGCGTAAGCCTCCCCCCATGAAGAATTGGCCAGTAAGAGCGAGACCGCTGTGCACCCGATCAGTAAAAACCCTGAAAATTTTTCACTTTTGAAAAAGTCCAAAAACAGCCGGGTAAAGACCAGATTTCGAGAATTTACCGATTGATTGGAGGACATGTGCTGAGATTCAGACAGTTAGAAAATTGATTTTCAATGCTCAAGTTAATTATTTACAGTTCTTTGACAAGGGTCAACCCTAAAAAAAATCAATGAGCCTTACCTTTGCAGAGCTTTATGAAACTAATTGCTTCGATACTATTCTTTGTTTTCTCCCTAACGGTTACCCTGCCGCTGGCCCAGGCTATGTTGGCAAAAAATCAGGTGACCCTTTTTGTGGTGGACGAAGAAAAAAGCTCCTCGAATCAATTGAACGAAATCAAAGAAAGTAAAAAGGACTTTTCTAGTCACAACGCTTTCCCCGTCAGCGCAGTAGAACCAGTTAGCCTACTTGCAAAACCTTGCCGTTCTGCTGCCAATATCCCCCCGGCTCCTCTGCTTGAAAAAACCACCCCACCGCCCAATTTTTGTTGATTGAATTTGTAACTGGCTTACCAACCTTTTTGGCAAGCTATTTGTTCTACACTATCAACAAAATTGAAAATGAAATATCAAAAAAGTCCCTTGTCAAGGGTGCTGGATCTTGTAAAGTTGGAAAAAGCGGAAATCTGGTCAATTTATTTTTACGCAATACTCAATGGTTTGATCTTATTGAGTGTTCCGCTAGGTATTCAGTCCATTGTAGGATTTGTACTAGGTGCCTCATTCCGGGCATCCATCTACGTACTCATATTCCTAGTGGTTGCAGCGGTATTGGCCAGCGGATTGATGCAGATCAATCAAATGAAGATCATTGAAAAAATTCAACAACGAATTTTTGTTCGCTATGCCTTTGCCTATGCAGATGCAATTCCTCGCTTGGATCTTAAAAAGACAGATGGGGTCTACCTCCCTGAACTGATCAATCGCTTTTTTGATACAGCTACCTTACAAAAGAGTCTTTCCAAAATTTTGCTGGAGATCCCCACAGCTACCATCCAGATCTGTTTTGGATTGATCCTTCTTTCTTTCTACCACCCTTTCTTTATCATCTTTTCGCTTTTGTTGGTATTGATTCTTTGGCTCATTATTTACTACACGGGAGGAAAAGGATTAGAAACTAGCCTGGAGGAGAGCAAGGGAAAATATAAAGTAGCGGCTTGGTTAGAGGAAATGGCTAGAATTATCAAATTCATCAAGCTAACCGCTGGACATGCCCTTCATTTGAAAAAAACAGATCAGGCTACCATTAGCTACTTAAAAGCACGAAACGATCACTTCAAAATTCTTTTGACGCAGTACAGAAGTATGGTTGCATTTAAAACTGCCATCACAGCAGCCATGCTTGTTTTTGGATCTATTCTTTTGGTAAACCAACAACTAAATATTGGCCAATTCATAGCAGCAGAAATTGTAATTCTTACTATTCTGAACTCGGTTGAGAAGTTAATTATCAATTTAGATAGCGTGTATGATACTCTTACAGCCGTAGATAAGCTAGCTCAGCTTACTGATAAACCGCTGGAAGAAAGTGGAAAAATCCAATTAGAAAAATCCGATAAAGGACTTTTGATTGAAGGAGAAAATCTGGACTATAGTTACAGTGAGAAACAACCGGTGTTACATAATTTGAATTTTATGTTTCAACCTGGCCAGCTGATTGGCATACAGGGAAAGGCAGGAACTGGAAAATCAACACTGCTACGCTTGCTTGATGGCGCTTATACAGACTTCACAGGATCGCTGCAGCTAAATAAGGTTCCTATCAGAAACTACGATCTTAACTCACTGCGTAGCCAGATTGGAATTTTGCTTCACCAACACGATATTTTCCAAGGCACACTCTGGGAAAATATTACCATGGGTCGCGAAAATGTTTCAATTGAGGAGGTAGTACAACTATTTCAAAAAGTGAGCCTATCCTCTTACTTTGCCACGCTTCCCAAGGGATTTGATACAGAGTTAGATCCCACTGGGCAACGATTACCCAGACAAATCATCCATAAAATTTTATTGGTGAGAGCGCTTGTAGGCCGACCACGATTACTATTACTAGAGGAACCCTGGAGTGGAATGGACGCCACTACAAAAAGCAAAGTGATTGCACTCCTTGACGAATACAAATCAACTACCCGCGTAATTGTTAGCAATGACGAAACATTTGCTAGCACTTGTGATCAGGTTTTAACCATGACAGAGGAAGGCACTTTGGTTTCCTCTAACGTAAAATAAAAAGTATGGACACACAATCCTATAAATCGCACGAATACGTTTACCGATACGATAGAAAGAGTCGGGTAAAATATTGGCTATGGGGTATCTTACTTGGCCTAACCATCCTATTATTCCTACCCTGGACACAGAACTTTAGAAGTAATGGATTAGTAACCACACTTTATCAGGACCAACGTCCACAACAAGTTAATACCGTAATTGGCGGACAGCTGATCAAATGGTATGTTAAAGAAGGAGATGTGGTGAAAGCGGGTGATACTTTGATCCAATTATCGGAGGTAAAGGCAGACTACTTAGACCCTGCCTTACTCGAGAGAACGGCAGAACAATTGCAAGGGAAATCGCAGTCAGTTGAGTTTTACAAACAAAAAGCAGGAACAGCTGAGCTACAGATCGAAGCACTTGATAAGGGCATTGGTTTAAAATTGGAGCAACTGAAAAATAAGCTAAACCAGTTGGAATTGAAAGTGCAAGCTGATAGTGCAGAAACGGTAGCAGCGAATAATGATCTCAATATCGCAAGGGTTCAGTACGAACGCCAGCGTGCACTTTTTGACAGTGGTGTTGTATCGTTGGTGCAACTAGAACAGCGAAATCAATCTTATCAATCGGCGCTGGCTAAAAAAATCAGCGCAGAAAATAAACTAGCCAACACCAAACAAGACCTGGTAATTACCCGACTTGAAATTCGGGCACAGGTACAAGATAATCTCGAGAAAAAAGCTAAAGCAGAAGGTGATCGATTGCAATCATTGACCGCTATTGCAAGTGGGCAGGCTGAAATTGCAAAATTGAAAAACCTGTATGCCAGTTACGCAATCAGAAATGGCATGTACTACATATTGGCTCCACAAAATGGCCAAGTAATCAAAGCCAAAAAAGCCGGGTTAGGCGAATACGTCAAGGAAGGAGAAATGATTGTAGAGATTGTCCCTGAAAAAATTGCCTATGCAGTTGAAATGTTTGTTCGTCCGTTGGATGCCCCATTGATTCACCCGGGACAAAAAGTTAGACTTTTATTTGATGGATTCCCAGCCATTGTATTCAGCGGCTGGCCCAACGCTTCCTATGGAACTTTTGGCGGTATTGTTACGGCCGTAGAGCGTAATACCAATGGCGAAGGAAAATTCAGAGTGCTGGTAAAAGAAGACCCCAACGATAAACCTTGGCCCTACCAATTACAAGTGGGCGCGGGTGGTCAGGGAATTGCCCTGCTAAAGGATGTTCCCATTTGGTATGAACTATGGCGAAACATAAATGGATTCCCTGCTGATTATTATAAACCCACAGCAACTACTCCATCAAAAAATAAATGACATTGATACCTACCATAAGAACACTGATTTTATTTGTTGTTTCGATCACTTTCTATGGATCGCTCCTTGGACAGGAGATAAACGATAGCAAGCAAAATGCTTCCTTGACTTTATCACTCTCTGAGTTAACCTCCATGGTCATAAAGTTTCACCCAGTTGCCAAACAAGCAGACATTCAAATTGGACAAGCCAAACAGGATCTGAGAATCTCACGAGGCGCATTTGATCCTGTTTTTAGCTATAGAGTGGCAGAGAAAACATTTGATGGAACTGCTTATTACTTTTATCAGCAACCCACGCTAACCCTACCCACTTGGTTTGGAGTAACCTTACAAACGGGTGTAGAGGAGGTAACGGGTAACCGGATCGATCCAACTGAAACTGTGGGTCGAAGCAGCTACATGGGTATGCAAATACCACTGGGACGTGACTTGATAACAGACAAGAGAAGAACCGATTTACAAAAAGCAAAGATTGCCCGTGAAGCTTCCTATACAGAACGCAGAAGAATGATCAACGACCTTTTATTGGAAGCACATAGTGCGTATTGGGAATGGTGGCAACAGTATCGTGTTTACATGGTAGTAACAGAGGCATTGAATGTGGCAAGAAAAAGAGTAGATTTTGTTCGTATCAGTGTAAAGGGAGGAGATCGTCCGGCACTGGATACTACCGAGGCTTTGGCGCAATTACAATTATTTGAAGTGCAATGGAACCAAACCTTGGTTGCCTTGCGTAAAAGCCAATGGGAACTCTCGCAATTTTTATGGAAGGAGGATCAAACTCCTTACCTACTTCCAGAGACTTGTCAACCAGCCTCCAACGCATTTGAGCAATTTATTATAGCACAAAACTTACCAGTACTGGATAGTTTCTTAACGGCAGCAGTCACTAATCATCCTGAACTAAAGCTTTATAATTTCAAACTGAATAGTCTTGAAATTGAAAAAAGATATCGCACCCAGCAGTTGTTGCCCAAAGCCACTTTTAATTATAACTTCCTTGAGAAAGGATTTCAATGGACAGCGCCAAAAACTGTACTATTCGAGAATAATTTTCAATATGGCTTGGCCTTGAATATTCCACTTCGATTATCAGCTGAACGTGGCGAATACAAAAAAGTGCGTTACACGATACAGTCCACTACATTGGAGCAAGACCTAAAGCGATTACAAATTGAGAATAAAGTAAGAGCTAGCTTTTTTGAGGTTGAAAATCTTCGCAAACAAATTTCAGTACAAGAAAATGCACTTCGCAATTATCAAGCACTCTTGCGAGGAGAAGAACTCCGCTTTAGAACAGGAGAAAGCAGCTTATTCTTGGTGAATGCCCGGGAAACACGCGTTTGGGAGTCCGCACAAAAACTGGAAGAGATCAAAGCCAAATACCTGGTTGCATTTCAAAAACTATATTGGTCAGCAGGCTTGTTGAATTAAACCTGATCAAGGATTACAGCGCGGACAAAATTGCGGATCCTCTGTTTTTTTCCCTCTGGGATAGTAGTGGTAGTTAAAATGACCACAATGCGTGCATCCCTCAACTTTATATAAAATAGAATGTGTAGGAGTGCCACAGCTTTCACAAGGCAATCCTTCTCCAATTGCAACCGTATCAAAACCTGGAACCTGACAGGAAGGACAGCGTGTGCTTGCCTTATTAACCAATTTTTCTGCCGCTTTTCTTATTACTTGCATACGGGTTGGATTCAAATGTGCCCGCATATCGGTTTCAACATGTACCTGACCATGTAATGATATACAGTGTTCTACTGCTTGTTTAAGTTGATCCGTACTTTGAATCCCCTTTTTAGTAAAAGAGAAATCCTTTTCTCCAGCGCGAATAATCAGCGCGTGTGATGGGAATTTAGCTTGCATGGCAAACTCGAGCACCTGATCAAATGTCTGAAAGGTTCCTCCAGCAAAATTTGTTTCGGTACTTAGTTCTCTTACCAATATCTCAATATTGTTTAGATAATCTTTCAAAAGCAGCCATTCATCATCGGCAGGAATAAAATACAAAGAGGGATGAGGACCAAAAGACCCTTCGCTGGCAATCACCAAAGGACAACCTGTCAAATCATAGGCCAGCTTACACTTTTGACGAAGTACCTCCAGCGGAGTTCCCTTTCGTTCTACTTCACCCGAAAAGGTTCCCAACTGATCAGTATCTATAGCCGGTATTATATGGTCTTTGATTCCGAGGGCCTCTTGCAACAAAGGAATGATTACCTGCTCTTTACCATGTTTGGTAGCCAAGGCAATTGTTAGTCCCTCAAATTGCACAGGAGTAGATATTGTGGAGGGAGTTGACATATGTTGACCTAATTCGGGGGCAATTTCAGTTGGAATCCGCAAATTTGCAAGACAAATGCAAGAAACCCCCTCTCCTGTTCAGTTGGCCGCTTCCCTCTTGGCCCAGGAAGAAGTAATAGCCATTCCTACAGAAACAGTGTATGGCCTAGCGGGTAATCTATTCAGCAAAAAAGCAGTTGCCACTATTTACGAACTAAAAAAAAGGCCTTCAAGCAATCCGCTGATTGTCCATGTACCCAGTTTAGAAGCTGCAAAGCCACTGATCAAGGAAATTCCGGATAAACTATTACAACTAGCAAACTTGTATTGGCCAGGACCTTTGACATTACTACTTGAAAAATCTGATCTGGTTCCTGATACAATCACTGCAGGATCTAACCGGGTTGCCATTCGAGTACCTAATCATCCGGTAACACTCGAGTTATTAAATACCATCAACTTTCCGTTAGTAGCACCCAGCGCAAATCCTTATACAAGGATAAGTCCTACAAAAGCCTCACATGTTGAGGCCTATTTTGGCAAGTCCTTAAAATATATTTTAGATGGTGGTCCCTGCAAAGTTGGACTTGAATCTACTATTGTAGGAATAGAAAATGAACAACTGGTCATATACCGTAAAGGGATTATCAGTAAAGAGGAATTAGAAAAAGTGGTGGGGCCGGTTATTTATTTTACGCCAACTAATAAAACTACTCCAACCCCAGGGCTTGCACCCCGTCATTACGCTCCACTCACTGCTATTGCTATCCACCCACGCAATAAAATAAAAGAGCTATATAAAAAGGGGGTTGCCGTAGTGGTCTTAACAGCGGAAATACAAGATATCCCCTTGGAGGCACAATATGTTCTATCCCCATCAGGATCGTTGGAGGAAGCTGCACAACACCTCTATGAAGTATTGCATGAGATAGATAAGGCAGGGTTTGATTTAATTTTATGTGAACAAATACCCCAGGAAGGAGCAGGTGCCGCCTTGAACGATCGATTACAGCGGGCCGCCTGGGAAAATAACAAACCAAGTAATACATCAACAGTTGGTTCCATTAACTAAAAAATTACCTGCATGTCATTCGAAATGATTCTAAGCAACCTGACCAACCCTACTCTATTATTTTTTCTATTTGGCATTGTTGCAGCCTCGCTCAAAAGCGATCTTGAAATACCTCAACAATCTGTAAAATTCATCTCTATTTATTTACTTTTTTCAATTGGGTTTAAAGGAGGGCAAGAATTACAACATGCTGAGCAGGGAGCAGCCATACTCAAATCAATTTTGTTTGGAATAAGTATAGCCGCCATTATTCCCTTGTATTGCTTTTACATTTTACGAAAAAGACTCGGCGTTAGTAACGCAGGAGCCATTGCAGCAGCCTATGGATCAGTGAGTGCCATAACCTTTATTACAGGTGTTTCTTACCTGGAGCTTCACGCAGAACCTTTCAATAGTCACATGATTGCCGTGATGGCTATGATGGAGCTACCTGCCATCATTGTTGCATTTGTCCTGATGAACTTATATGAAAAAGGAGATAGTTCGTCACAAAGTTTGGGAAGCATTGTTCGTCATTCTCTAACCAATGGAAGCGTATTGATGTTATTAGGCAGTTTAATTATTGGACTAATTGCAGACAATAAACAAGCGGAGGGAATCAAACCATTCACCACAGATATTTTCAAAGGATTTTTGGCTATTTTCTTACTAGAAGTGGGGATGGTCACGGCAAAACGTTTTTCTGCATTTAGAGCCTATGGCCTTTATGCATTTAGCTTTGGTATTTTGGCTCCACTTTTCAATGGCTGTGCAGTAGCCTATTTCAGTAAGTTCATTGTTGATCAACCTGGAGACCGTTTTATTTTTGCGATTCTGGCGGCCAGTGCATCCTATATTGCCGTACCTGCCGCCATGCGTCTGGCAGCACCCAAAGCTGACCCAGGTTTATATATTCCCATGGCTATTGGAGTAACATTTCCATTCAATATTACTGTGGGGATGCCCATCTATCACTCGATTGTGAATTACTTTGGATAGTTTGTTCTATTCAAAATTGCTCCCTCAATAAAATTGCGCCCCGGAGCGTTACCTTCGTAACATGTCCATCGAGGTAAGCGGTCTTTTGAAAGAATATGGCAACCAGCGCGCAGTAAACAATATTTCCTTCCAGGTTAAACAAGGAGAAATTGTTGGTTTTCTAGGCCCCAATGGAGCTGGAAAATCCACTACTTTAAAAATGTTGACGGGTTATCTGCAACCTACTGCAGGAAATGCAAAAGTTTGCGGACTAGACCTTGCTACAGAGGCATTGGAGGTTCGTAAAAAATTAGGCTATCTCGCAGAGCAAAATGCACTCTATCCAGATCTTTATGTACGTGAGTACCTCTCCTTCATTGCACGTGTTCATCAGGTAAATAATATTTCAGCCGCGGTTGAACAGGCCTTGTCGCTGACAAAACTTGAACCAGAAGCGCATAAAACAATAGGACAACTCTCCAAAGGATATAAACAGCGAGTAGGATTGGCAGCGGCCTTAATTCATAACCCGGAGGTTTTGATTTTGGACGAACCCACCTCAGGACTTGACCCCAACCAGTTAGCCGAAATTCGCGCACTGATCAAACAACAGGGGCAAACTAAAACTGTTTTATTCTCCACGCATATATTACAGGAAGTAGAAGCGATTTGTGATCGTGTGATTATTATTAATAAAGGCACTATTGTGGCAGATAGTCCGTTAGCAAAACTGGCGGAGACAGTATCTTTGCCGCGCCGTGATATGAAACTGGAAGAAATATTCCGCTACCTGACCGGCCAATCATAAAACCAACTATTCAAAATAACTATGAGCTACATTGCTGAGATTTTTGCCCGACAAATTTTAGATTCCAGAGGAAACCCAACCGTAGAGGTAGATGTAATCACTGAAAACGGCGCACTGGGACGTGCAGCAGTTCCTAGTGGAGCCAGTACCGGCATCCACGAAGCGGTTGAATTAAGAGATGGTGATAAAAAGAAATACCTAGGAAAGGGAACCCTGAAAGCAGTTGATAATGTCAATAAAAAAATTGCTCCCCTACTACTTGGTTATGATGTAGCCGACCAAACCGGTATCGACCAAATCATGATTGAATTAGACGGCACTCCCAATAAAAATAAATTAGGTGCTAATGCCATGCTTGCGGTAAGTATGGCCGTAGCAAAAGCCGCTGCAGAAGAAGCAGGTCTTCCTCTTTTCCGTTATGTAGGTGGCACGAATGCCAAGATTTTACCCATGCCCATGATGAATATCCTCAATGGCGGCGCACATGCGGATAATAAAATCGATTTCCAGGAATTTATGGTGCTGCCAGTGGGCGCTCCTTCCTTCAGTGAAGGTTTACGCTGGGGCGTTGAAATTTTTCATGCCCTCAAAACAGTACTGAAGAAAAAAGGATACAGCACAAACGTAGGTGATGAAGGTGGTTTTGCACCCAATATCCAAAGCAATGAAGAGGCTATTGAAACAGTATTGACGGCTATTGACGCAGCTGGTTACAAAGCAGGTACCCAGATCAAAATTGCAATGGATGCTGCCAACAGTGAGCTTTGGGATAGCAAGAAAAAGAAATATGTATTTCATAAGAGCAGCGGGAAGGAAATGAGCAGCGAACAACTGGCCAAGTACTGGGAAAGCTGGGTAAAAAAATATCCGATCTGCAGCATTGAAGATGGTATGGCGGAAGACGATTGGGCAGGTTGGAAAATGCTCACCGAAGCCGTTGGCACTAAATGCCAGTTGGTAGGAGACGATCTTTTTGTAACCAATGTGGAGCGTTTGCAACAGGGGATTGACAAAGGGATTGGTAATGCCCTGTTGGTGAAAGTGAACCAAATTGGTACGATTACGGAAACTATCAATGCAGTTTCCTTGGCTCAGCATAATGGATATAACACTATCATGAGTCATCGCAGCGGAGAAACGGAGGATACCACTATTGCTGATTTAGCGGTGGCGTTGAACTGCGGACAGATTAAAACCGGAAGCGCCTCCCGTACAGATCGGATGGCCAAATACAATCAGCTTTTACGTATCGAAGAGTTACTGGGAAGCTCAGCGATCTATCCCAAAGGAAAAATCAAATTTGGCAAATAATCAAAAGAGGGGCGAATCAAGCCCCTCTTTATCTTTGAGGTATACATGAATCAATTTCTCTCTACTATCCCACCTTGGATTCGCAATAAATACTTTATTGCTACGGCTGTGTTTGCTGTAATTGTATTGTTCCTGGATAAAAATGATTTATTTACTCAACTGGAGCGTAAACAAGAATTACGCAAATTGGAAAAAACCAAAGAATATTATTCTAAACAAATTGAACTGGAGCGCAAGGAGTTGGAGTCCCTCAAGAAAAATCCGGCAACTATTGAAAAATATGCCCGGGAAAAATACTTAATGAAAAAGGACAATGAGGACCTGTTTCTGATCACGGAGAAACCTGCCGCCCCAAAAAAATAGCCCTTTTTCCTGCTCAACACAATAAGCAATCCCCTTTCTCGTTTTTAGGTAGTATCAGCTGCTCTTTTCGCACCATGAATACCTACACCCCCGAAGATTTAGTCCTTTACCTCTATAATGAAATGGAGGCCCCTCGCCGGGTTGCCCTGGAGGAAGCACTGGAAATTGACTGGACACTTCGTGAAAAATTAGGGGTTCTCAAAACTACCTTACAAAGACTGGACCGCACCTTGGAATCCCCCCGCACAGAGGTAATTCTAAACATACTTCGACACGCCTCAAGCACACAGGTGCAGACCGTTCGTTGATCCGTAACTTGCGGCCATGACCCGCCAGCAGAAGTACCAATTTGTAACGGATTATTTTCTCTCCCACGCCCCCGATGCAGAAACTGAGTTATTCTACGATAACCCTTACCAGTTGTTGGTGGCGGTAATTTTATCGGCGCAGTGTACGGACAAACGTGTCAACCAAACCACGCCTGCCCTATTTAAAAAATTCCCTACGGTAAAGGCCCTGGCTAAAGCCAGTTTTGAAGATGTATTTCCCCTTATTCAAAGTATTTCCTATCCAAATAATAAATCCAAACACTTGATTGGGATGGCACAGCAACTAATCAAGGATTTTGGTGGAGAAGTACCCATGACCGTGGAGGAATTAATTCAATTGCCCGGGGTGGGACGTAAAACAGCTAATGTAATTACATCGGTGATAGACAACCAACCCAATATGGCTGTGGATACGCATGTGTTTCGGGTTAGCAGAAGAATTGGATTAGTGCCTTCCACCGCAACCACGCCATTAGCGGTAGAAAAAATATTGATCAAAAATTTTCCTGACGAGCTTATTCATAAAGCACATCATTGGTTGATTCTACACGGTCGATACACTTGTGTAGCACGCAGTCCCAAATGCGAAAAATGTGGATTACAAGAAGTATGTGCCGCCTTTAAACGAAAAGCATTTTAATTTTTTCGTCCCAACATTTCCTCAAGACAAAGTACCAACTCCGTTTTAGTAATGGGGACTCCCATGATCTTATTATATCCTTTGGCATCTACTAAATAAGTATCACGAATTATTTTGATCAGTTGCCCGTTGTTGATTTCCGGAATCAATACTTTTTCAAAATTTTTGATTATTGCCCCCAGGTTACGAGGGAAGGGACGTACATATCTAAGGTGTGCATGGCTAACTGCTTCACCACGGGCTTGCAACTCCGCTACGGCAGATTTGATAGCTCCATAAGTAGAACCCCAGCCGAGCACTAATATTTTCCCTTTCTCAGGACCGCTATCCAATTTTTGCTCGGGGATATACTCGGCAATCTTATCTACTTTTTCCTGACGAAGTTTTACCATCAGTTGGTGATTCTCTGGTTCGTAGTTTACGTTACCGGTAATATTTTGCTTTTCCAAGCCACCAATACGATGTTCTAAACCAGCCGTACCCGGAACAGCCCAGGGACGTGCTAACTTTTGATCACGCGCATAAGGTTTGTACTTTTCTTCCCCTTCGTCCAATGTGGTTTTGAATTTTACTTCAATAGCAGGAAGATCTTTTGATTGCGGATAACGCCAGGGTTCTGCACCATTAGCAATATAGCCATCACTTAAAAATATAACAGGCGTCATATGCTGAATGGAAATACGAACGGCCTCATAGATGGCATCAAAACAATCCGCAGGAGTGGAAGCAGATAAAATAGGCATCGGACATTCTCCGTTGCGTCCATAATACGCCTGCATCAAATCACTCTGCTCTGTTTTAGTAGGCAAACCCGTAGATGGACCGCCGCGTTGGATATTGATCACTAAAAGCGGGATCTCCAGCATCACTGCCAAACCCATGGCTTCGCCTTTTAATGCAATACCCGGACCACTGGAGGTAGTTACACCCAAAGCGCCTCCATAAGATGCGCCTATGGCTGAGGTAATTGCAGCAATTTCGTCCTCGGCTTGGAAAGTACGAACCCCAAAGTTTTTATACTTGGAAAGATCATGCAGGATATCAGAAGCGGGCGTGATCGGATAAGATCCCAAGAAAAGAGGTAATCCACTTTTTTGTGAAGCGGCAATTAATCCAAGTGAAAGCGCCTGATTACCCATGATGGAACGATAAGAACCGGGTTCCATTTTAGCGCGCTCTACTGAATAAGTGGTAGTAAATGTTTCTGTAGTATCTCCGTAATTATACCCAGCTTGCAACACAGCAATATTGCTGTTCATGATGTCGGGCTTCTTAGAAAATTTCTCCTTAATAAATTGGATCGTGTTTTCCATATCGCGGCCGTACATCCAATACAAAAATCCCAGCACGAACATATTCTTTGCACGGTCCTTCTCTTTCATACCGAGTGTAACATCCTTGAGCGCCTCACGCGTCATTTTTGTTACATCCATCTTGAACACTTCATAATTGGTCAAGCTACCATCCTCAAGCGGATTAACGCCTTCGGGATAATTAGCCAATCGTAAATTTTTTGCATCAAAACCATCCGTATTGGCAATGATCTTACCTCCCTTCTTCAGTGCTTTGAGATTTACTTTTAAAGCTGCTGCATTCATGGCAACCAATACATCACAGGCATCACCCGGTGTAAAAACGCGATCGGAGGAAAAACGCAATTGGAATCCACTCACACCAGGTAGTGTACCCTGTGGTGCACGGATCTCTGCAGGAAAATCCGGGAAGGTAGCCAAGTCAATTCCTAATAACGCCGTGTTATTGGTAAACTGACTTCCGGTCAACTGCATACCATCTCCGCTGTCCCCAGCAAATTTGATCACTACATCCTGCAATATTTCCTGTTTGCGCGCCATGCTAATTTTTTATGTTCTGACTATGAATTTAATAATTATTGACTCAATTTACCGGGATGACCTAACCATACTTTTTTACCTTGTATACGGCGTACAATAAACATTACACCTACAAAAATGAAAAAGAAGGGTCCGGCAAATCCTAAAAGGGCGATGTATCGGGTACCATAGAATTGCTCCATGGGACGACGTAAACGCTCGGCAATCAAATACATACCGGGTACCATGATCAAGGTAAGGAAGAAAGAAAAGATCAATCCAAAGATGATGGTCCAGCTAAGCGGTCCCCAGAATACCACACTGTCCCCGCCAAAGAAAATATTGGGACGAAGGTGTTGAAATAGACCGGCAAAGTCAATATTGAAGCCAACCGCCAAAGGCAATAATCCCAGGATCGTTGCAACGGCGGTGAGCAATACAGGAATGATACGAATCTTACCAGCCTGGATCGCGGCTTCACGAGTACGATAGCCACGCGTGCGTAGTTCGTCCGTAAATTCTATTAATAGAATACCGTTCTTAATTACAATTCCTGCCAGTCCAACCACCCCTACGCCCACCATGATGGTAGCGAGTGTGATGCCGCTGAGTGCATAGCCAATAAAGACACCAATTACAGAGAAGAAAATTTCAGTGATTACAATAAAGGGCTTACTCATGCTATTGAACTGCAAGACCAGTATCAAGAAAATTATTCCAATGGCCATTAACATGGCAGTACCCAAGAAAGCCTGTGTTTCTTTTTCCTGTTCACTTTGTCCTTGTTGACGGATAGTAATATCCGGAGGAATACTAGTGATAGATTGGAAGGCTTCAATCTTCTCTTTGAGTGCAGCGTTGATACCCGTAACCAGAGTAGGATCTTCAACACTACTTTGCAATTGAATTGTCCTGCGAACATTTTTACGTTTGATACCGCCCGCTGTATTTGTGTACTCGACAGAGGCAACAGCACCTAACGGAATTGACTTCACTTGCATCGTGTTCATATCCATGAAAACAATTCTTGTATTTAATAAGTCATCTACACTGGTACGACGATCCGCTTGATAACGAAGTTGAATTTTATATTCATCCTCGCCATCTTTGATCTTGCTAACTTCTTTACCAAATTGTGCAGTACGTAAAGCCATTCCAATTTGTGCAGTGCTCACCCCTTCCATCATTGCCTTGCTACGGTCTACATTAACAGTTATCTCGGGATTGTTAAGATCAATATCTGCTTTCAAACTCTGGATTCCCTCCACGCGGTTTGAGTCTAGATATTGCAGCAGTTGCGTTGCCACTTTGGTGAGCTCGTCAAAATCATCACCAGCTATTTCAATATTCACGGGTGGCTCGGTAGGTGGACCATTTGTTTCCTTATCTACTTCCACATCCACACCAGGAATACCCTGTACAGCATCACGAATAGCCATTAAAAATGGTGCAGAGGACTTTCCATGTCTTTTTTCAAATTCAACAAAGGATACTTGAATTCGACCCAAGTGCGGTTGAACACTTCGATTATTATCACGCGGATTATTGGCACTAACGGCCACATTACTGATTACACTTTCTACAATACTACCCTCTTTGCCAGGTTGCTGATCACCCAGTGCTTTCATTACCCGACTCTCCAACACACGTGTAACACTGTCGGTGTATTCTACAGCAGTACCTACTGGTAATTTAGCATAGACATATACAAAATTGGGATCTCCGCTGGGGAAGAAGGTCATTTTGTTTCCGCGGAGCATCAATAAAACAATCGAGATAATAAAGAGTACAAACAGAGAAGCAAATGTTTTTACA
Source organism: uncultured Chitinophaga sp. (assembly GCA_964576375.1). GTDB lineage: Bacteria > Bacteroidota > Bacteroidia > Chitinophagales > Chitinophagaceae > JJ008. The sequence goes on along the minus strand of CAZNUR010000017.1, from coordinate 998 downwards.
GGACGTTTCCCTACTAAAATCCAACGTAATAATTTCTCATAACGATTCATGAGCGCAGGAAGCGTGCTGTGTTGAAACTTCCAGATTAAATCCTGTAGGAAATAAGCATGGAGCACCATGAGAATAGCTAAGAACAATAACAGGTTTGCTGTTCCTGTAAATCCAATTGCATGTAAGAGAATGCCTGCAATCACAAATACCCAGAACCACTTCTGACGAAACACCATTGATTTCGGTTTGGAATCGTCCTTGATCTCTGGCTTCATGAAACTCACGGCAAACACCGGATTAAAAATAAATGCAACTACCAACGATGCGGCCAACGTAAGAATTAACATCGTGGGTAGATAGATCATGAACTTTCCAATAATCCCCTTCCAAAATAATAATGGGAAGAATGGAGCCAAGGTAGTTGCGGTACCCGCCAGCACAGGAATAAATACCTCCCCCGCTGCTTCTTTGGCGCTCTTGACAATAGGTACTTTTCCATTATTAAAGATTCGGTGTGTATTCTCAATAACCACAATAGCATCATCTACAATAATACCAAGACCAAAAAGTAATGCAAATAATACAATGAAGTTGAGTGTTACACTTCCTCCTACAATTGCATCAGCAACCGGAAGGAACATAAAGGCCACAAACACACTCAGGGGTACACTCAAGGCCACAAAGAAGGCATTGGTAACGCCCATGAAGAACATCAGAATAACCAACACCAAAATGAAACCAATAATGATGGTATTGATCAACTCATTGAAAGAAGTTTTTGTTCCCTTGCTCTGATCACCGGTAAAATCTACTTTCAAGTCCTGTGGCAATTCTTGCTTCTCACGCATCTCTGCCAAAATAGTTTTCACTCCGTCTGCCGTGGTGATCAAATTTTCACCGGCACGTTTTACAATATTGAGTGTAACAACATTCTTACCATTTAAGCGAGCAAAACTTTCATATTGTTTGACGGTATCACGGATATCGGCTACATCGCGTAAATAAAC
>CAZNUR010000016.1:34630-40115 GCA_964576375.1 uncultured Chitinophaga sp. | reverse complement strand
CCTGTAACACTACCTGCTGGTGCTACTATCACTGGTATTAGCGTCAACTTCAGTATGAATCATACTTGGGTAAGTGATATGGTCTTTAATTTAAGAGCTCCTAACGGACAAATCCTGAACCTAGTCAACAGACGCGGTGGTGCGGGTACTAACTTCACCAATACCACCATCAGTTCTGCAGGTACAGCAAGCTTAGCAACTGCTGCGGCTCCTTTCACAGGAACATTTGCAGCGGATGCAGCAATCGGAGTTGGGCCTACTGGTCTCCTCTCTACTGCCGTAAACTTTGCTGCACTTTATTCAGTTGGTTCTGGCGACTGGACCTTACAAATGCGTGATTACGCTGCTGGTGATGTAGGTACTCTTACAAACTGGTCAATCACTATTAACTACACAACACTAGTACCAGCTGTAACCAGCTATGCATGGACTAACAACTTGTCTAGCATTGGTCTTGCCGCTTCTGGAACTGGTAATATTGCCAGCTTCGCTGCAACAAATACTACAGCTGCTCCTGTAACTGCAACTGTAACTGTTACACCAACATACTCTAATGCTGGAGTAGGATGTGCAGGTACACCAATCAGCTACACTTACACGGTTAACCCAACACCAACTGTTAATGCAGTTGCTAACCAAACTGTCTGTGTGGGATCTAGCGTAGGTGCAGTGACCTTCACGGGTGCTACAACTGGAACTGTCTATAACTGGACTAACAGCAATACTGCAATAGGTCTTGCAGCCAGTGGTACTGGTAACATCGCCAGCTTTGTAGGTACTAATACTACAGCTGCTCCGATCTCTGGTACTATTACAGTAACCCCAGTTTACACTAATGCAGGTGTAACATGTACGGGTACACCAAGAACTTACACCATTACCGTTAATCCAATTCCAACGGTTAACCCTGTAGCAAGCTTTGCTGCATGTCATAACACAACTGCAGCCGCTGCCTTCTCTGGAGCTACTACAGGTACTGTATTTAACTGGACCAACTCAAATCCTGCAATTGGCTTACCTGCCAGCGGATCAGGAAATATCTCCTTCACAGCGCTGAATACAACATCAGCTCCTGTAACAGCTACAATCACAGTTACACCAAGCTTTACCAACGCCGGGGCAACTTGCGTGGGTACACCAACCAGCTTTGTGATTACTGTCAATCCGTTACCAGTTGTAACAACTGGTACATTGCCTGGACGTATTTGTGTCAGCGATACCTTGGTACGTTTGAACGGTACACCAGTGGGTGGTAGCTGGAGCGGATTTGGTATCTCTGGATTTAGCTTCATGCCTCCTGCAACAGATGTGGGTACATGGCCGATTACGTACACATTTGCTGATGCAAATGGTTGCGTAAATAGTGCTAGCACTACAGTTACTGTAGTAGCATGTGAGGAGCGTAATCGTAACCTTGATAATGGAGCGGTTATTCTTTATCCGAATCCGAACAGTGGTCAGTTTAACCTGCGTATAAATTCTGCACTATTCAACGTGTTGGGTATGCGAGTTTACAACGCTGCTGGTCAATTGATGTATGTCAATCAATGGAGAGGACTAGTATTTGCACGTGTGATTCCTGTTAACTTGGATCATTTAGCTGCAGGTACTTACATGGTACGCCTCTACTATGGAGATGGCATGGACCGTGGAGCGGATAAGACTTACCAAGTAATCATCGCTCACTAAGCGTAAATAAAACAGAATCAAAAGGCACTCCAACTGGGGTGCCTTTTTTTGTTAGCTTTACATTGCATGGCTAATTCAAATTTGCATAGTGATAAGGCGCAGCTTTCTCAAGCTGAGCGTGAGTTTGAGAATAATATCAGACCGGCACAAATCAGTGAATTTGCCGGTCAGGATCAGTTGATAGAAAACCTTAGGGTTTTTATCAAAGCAGCAAAAATGCGGGGAGAAGCCTTGGATCATGTGTTATTTCATGGACCGCCAGGTTTAGGAAAAACAACGCTATCCAGAATTGTAGCGAATGAGTTGGGTGTTCAAATAAAAGAAACTTCAGGACCTGTAATTGAAAAACCCGGGGATCTGGCAGGGTTATTGACCTCGCTCGAGCCAAACGATGTTTTGTTCATTGATGAAATTCATAGATTAAGTACAGTAGTCGAAGAGTATCTCTATGCTGCCATGGAGGACTATCGCATAGATATTATGATTGACAGTGGACCCAACGCAAGAAGTATTCAACTGAATCTTAATCCATTTACATTGATTGGAGCCACTACAAGAAGTGGATTGCTTACAGCTCCTTTACTTTCTCGCTTTGCTATTAAATCCAGGCTTGAGTATTATAAAGCGCCAGTACTGGATGCCATATTAAAGAGATCTGCCTCTATTCTGGGGGTGCGTATCACGGATACTGCTGTTGCTGAGATAGGACGAAGAAGTCGCGGCACTCCTCGTATTGCTAATGGGCTTCTGCGTAGGGTGCGAGATTTTGCGCAGGTACTAAATGATGGTGCTATTGATTTAGGAATCACACAGCATGCACTGCGTGCCTTGCATGTGGACGAACATGGACTTGATGAAATGGATAACCGTATTCTATCCACCATCATTGATAAATTCAAAGGTGGTCCCGTTGGTATTACCACTATTGCTACGGCAGTAGGAGAGGAGTCGGGTACCCTTGAAGAAGTGTATGAGCCCTTTTTAATTCAAGAGGGATTTTTACAACGTACACCTCGAGGGCGTGAAGTAACACGCAAAGCTTATGAGCATTTAGGACGAACAGGACCTCAGGAAGCAGGTACTCTATTTTAATTGTTGAGGCTAACTTTTGCCAACAAGTAGTTACAAATCTTCTTCTCTCTCTAACATCAGGATAGCACTTTGTGGTACTATAAAGTATTTTTCATTTTCGTAGATTACCTCTGTTGCACCACTTAATAAAAATATAGCCAGGTCTCCTTCTTTGGCTTGTAAGGGGACGTATTTTATTTTTTCTTCCTCTGATTTCCAGCTTTCCTCCTCAATAGGCATAGGGATGGCATAACCGGGGCCTGTTTTGATTACATATCCCTGCTGTACTTTTTCTTTTTCTTGTACACCAGGGGGCAGATATAACCCACTGGCTGTACGCTCATCGGGACGGGTGGGTTTGATCAATAAGCGGTCTCCAATTACAATTAACTTCTTTAGTCGGTTGTCTGGTGTAATGTGCATAGGATGCAAAATGTCTTACAAAAGTAAATAATCGGGTTTTAACAAAATATTCAGCCAACTTCCTTCGTTCACCGGGAGGCTTTGCCTTTATTTGTAATCATAGGATCTTAAAATAACCTGTTTATGGAAAGTAAGAAACCAAAAATTCTGCTCTGCGAAGACGATAACAATCTTGGCGCTGTACTCAAGAACTATTTAGAGTTGAGCGATTTTGATGTAATTCTGGAGCGTGATGGCCGATTGGGATTGGCTGCTTTTCAGCGGGAAAAGTTTGATTTGTGTTTGCTTGATGTGATGATGCCAAATATGGACGGATTTGCGCTGGCTGAAGCTATTCGCGATGTTGATCCAGATGTACCCTTGTTCTTCCTTAGTGCTAAAACCATGAAGGAGGATGTAATCCAAGGCTATAAGTTAGGTGCCGACGATTATATCACCAAGCCTTTTGATAGTGAAGTACTACTCCTTAAGATAAAAGCGATATTGAAAAGAAATGAGGAGCAGCAACGTGAAACAGAACAGCGTGAATTTGACCTGGCCAGCTATCATTTTAATCCTCGTTTACGTGAATTATCTATTGGCGATCGTAAACAAACTTTATCACCAAAGGAAAATGACTTGCTTAAATTACTAGCCGAACATTTGAATGATCTATTACCTCGCGAGAAAGCTTTAAAGAAAATTTGGGGTAGCGATACTTATTTTAATGGACGAAGTATGGATGTGTATATTGCTAAATTGCGAAAGTATCTTAAAGAAGATAGTCGTATTGAAATTGTAAACATCCACGGCGAAGGGTTTCGGCTGATTGTGAAGGAATAAGATTTCAATAAAGCGAAACTGTTCCATCTTGCTTGACTTTAATCACTTCTTCTGCTTGTAAAAAATCAAGCACTTTCATTACCTGTGTTTCATGTTTAGTTTCCAGCAAACCAATGATAGCGGTTGGGGATAGCGATTGTTTTTGTAGCAATTGAATCACTGCTTTTTTTATTTCCTCAAAATCGGTAGTCGTTAACGATTCTCTTTTTGTTTGCAAACAATTGTCGCATGTGCCACAGGGCTTTGTTGATAAATCTCCAAAGTAATTGGCAATTAATTGACTGCGACAAGCCTTTTGATTTTCTGCATACTCAAGCATAGCCTGTAGTCTATCCTCGTATTGTTTTTTTCTGGCTAGTAAGTCAGTTTGATTAATTACCAGTTCCTCTGCCCGAATACGTGGTATAGGAAAATATAATTGTGGGTCTTCTTTTTGGGGGTAGTATTGGATAATGCCTCGGTGCTGCAGGCCTTGCAACTGTGTTTGAATTTCTGTCAGAGGTGTTTTTAGAAGCGAAGCAATGTGTTTTTCTGATACACTTACTGGTTGATCATAGATGCCACTATAGGTTCTTAATAGGGTTTTACTGAGTCTGTCCAGGTCAAGATCATCTTGCTCTAGCGACTCAAGTAATATTCGAGGGGCTACAAATTGAATCCGTGGCGGAATAAAAACAGCTTCGTTATAATCGACCCAGCCTTCTTGCCCCAGTATTTTTAAGGCATGTAAGACCATTGGCGCGGGCAATTTAAAGCGATGTATAAAGGCAGTCCAGTCAAAGTCAAAGTATTGACCTTGGCCAGTTCCCACGGGTAATTGTAGGTAGTTAGCAATGGCTTGGTATACTTCCCGAATAGAGGCGATTGAGGGAAACCGCTCTGCCATGGACTCCAATAATTCATTTTTATCCTGATTTGTAAAGAGTAACACCGCGTAGGATTTTTTGCCATCACGACCGGCTCGTCCTGCTTCCTGGTAATAATTCTCTAAACAGTCGGGTAGACCCACATGGATCACAGTTCTTACATCCGGCTTATCTATCCCCATGCCAAATGCATTGGTACAGACCATTACAGGAGTTTGGTTGTTTTTCCAAGCTGCTTGTCTCTCCTGTCTTACTTTGGCTTCCAATCCCGCATGGTAAAAACTGGCTTCAATGCCTTGTGCTTTTAGTAAACTGGCAATTTCCTGTGTTCGCTTGCGGGTTCTGCAATAAATGATACTGCTTCCTTTTACTTGCTTGAGAATGGTAGAAATTTTAGGAATGGCAATCTCTACTTCAAATGCACTGTAGGATAGATTGGGTCTTGCAAAGGATTGTTTGATCCATGCTGGATCTTGTAATTGAAGCTTGTCGATTATGTCCTGCTGTACTACTGGTGTTGCAGAGGCGGTTAGTGCTATGATCGGAACATCCGGTAGTTGAACTCGAAGTTGTGCAATTCGTAAATAGGGTGGTCTAAAATCATAGCCCCATTG
>CAZNUR010000016.1:0-34530 GCA_964576375.1 uncultured Chitinophaga sp. | reverse complement strand
ACCACATCGCTAAGTCCCATCACTAGGGCGCCAAATGTGGGCGTTAGGTAGCCAAACGCAGCAACAGGAATTGCTATTACATTATAAGCAAATGCCCAGAATAGGTTCTGTTTGATAGTTAAATAAGTATGACGGCCTAATCCTAATGCGGCGGGAAGTTTTTTCAATCCATGATTCATGAGTACCACTTGTGCTGTTTGAACAGCAAGCTGCGAAGCATCGTTCATGGAAATACCAATCGTGGCTTTTGCCAGTGCGGGCGCGTCATTAATTCCATCTCCCACCATGGCGGTGGGTCTTTCCTGATTAAGAGATTCAAGTATAGTTAACTTATCAGCAGGACTTTTTTCTGCGTAGATCACACCGATACCTAATTGTTGCCCTAGTTTATTACAACGTTCGAGGGTATCCCCACTCAGTAATATTGTTTTGATTTTTTTTCGATGTAAATAGTTGATTACAGATTGTGATTCTGGTCTTAATTGATCGGTTACATCGATCCAACCAAGTAGGGTGTTATTTTTTTTGAGATAAAGGTTATGACTAAGATCCTGCGTATGGCTCTCTACAGTTTTCCATGAACCGATACTGTAGGTGTTGCCTTCGTTATCGGTTGCTACCATTCCTTGTCCTTTTACTTCTTCAATTTTTTTAAATCGTAGTTCGTCCTTTGTTTTCCAGGTCTTGCTGATACATTGCGCAATCGGATGGTTTGAATATTTTTCCAGGGAGTAGGCCAGCAACTTGAATTGTTCTTGGCTGGTGGTTGGATCAGTTATTTGAAAATTTCCAATTTCAAATTGACCGGTGGTTAAAGTACCTGTCTTGTCAAATACAACTTGTCCGATCTGTTGGAACAACTCCAGGCTTTTTGCATTCCGAAAAAGAATTCCACTTCGTGCGGCACGTCCCAGCCCTACAGCAATGGCAGCGGGAGTGGCTAGTCCCATAGCGCAGGGGCAGGCAATTACTAAAACCGCAATACTTCTCAATAAAGCAGTTTCCAGATTGTTCAATACAAAATAGTTCAGCACAAAGCAGCCAACCGCAATTGCTAACACAGTAGGAATAAAAATAGCACTGATACGATCTGCTAATTCTTGAACGGGAGGTTTTTCTCCTTGGGCTTCCTTGACCAATTGAATGATACCAGCCAGTACGGTATCCTCTCCTGTAGCCGTTACCTGTGCTTTTACGGTTCCATCCGTAACCACACTTCCACCAATTAATTTATCCTTTGCCATACGACGAACAGGAAGGGATTCACCTGTAATGATCGATTCATTTACATGTAGCTCCCCCCACAGAATTTTACAATCGATTGGCACCTGTTCGCCCGTTTTTATTAAAATCAGATCACCCACGTGTAATTGTGTGTTCTCTACAGGGAAATATTGTTCCCGATGTTCATCATCAAATGCAATCATGGTGGCCATCACTTTTTGTGATTTTACCAATTGTTGCAGGGCTTTCTGTGTAGAGGCAATCGAAGCCTCCTCTAAGTAATTACCCAGGAATACCAGGGTGATGATGGTGGCAGCGGTTTCGTAAAACATAAAATTGGCTGCCTGTCCACTAAGACTTCCATACAAGCTGTATCCGAACGCGGCTGTAGCACCCAATGTAATCAACACGTTCATGTTAGGCATTCGGTTGCGAATACTTTTCCAGGCACTGGCGCCAAAGAAATGCATGCCAATCACATAGACGGGAATGGTTAGTCCTAATTGAACCCAATGGTTATGTAGCCAGTCTCCTAGGTTTATCCAACCACCCAGCGTATGAGAAAAAAGTAAAAGCAACGTTGGGGGTAAGCAAATCAAAAACCGAATGAGTTGTGGCGAAAAGCGTTTGGGTTGATCAGTAGCAGATGGGGTATTATTTTTTCCTTCAATGGTATAGCCCAGCTTTTCTATTCCTTTTTCCAGGAATTCCTCCGTACGCGTACCCGTTTGTTCAAATTGTACATCGCCCGTAGCAAAGTTCACTCGGATATTTTTCATCCCTTCCTTTTCCAAATATCGATGGATATTCAGGGCGCAAGTACTGCAATCCATTCCTCCCACTTTCCATTTAGTAACAGCCATATTGCAAATTTACCGAAAGGAGATGGCCTGCAACAAGTGGTTCTGTGCTAAATTGCTGTTTAGTTTGATAACCGATGGAGCTTCAATTTAACATTTCCACAATTGACCAGGCCGCAAGGTTGTTTTTAGAGCAGGCGGGATCGTATCGTGTATTTGCGTTTCATGCTCCGATGGGCATGGGAAAGACAACTTTTATCGGGGCTCTTTGCCGTGCACTTGGCATACAGTCACAAACCTCCAGTCCTACCTATTCCTTGGTCAATGAATATGAAACCGCTGATGGAGCATTGGTCTATCACATCGATCTATATCGTTTAAAGGATCAGGAGGAGGCAAGGAATGCAGGTATTGAGGAGATCCTCCATAGCGGGGATATTTGTTTTGTGGAGTGGCCTGAAAAAGCACCTGAAATTTTTCCTGATAACACTTTACACCTTCGCATGGAGATTCGTCCGACTTCTACCCCTTTAGGTATCGAGGATACCCGATATCTGTGTACATTTACGAGTACAACACATGAGCCAGCATAAACCTTCTATTTCTCCTTCATTTAGCTACGAGCCGCTTGAGGAAACACTCGATTTACCTCCGCGTGCCGAAAAAATGTTGATTGGAATTCCTCGTGAAACTGCTTTTCAGGAAAACAGGATTGCCCTGACGCCTGATGCAGTGGGGGTGCTTGTGAGTAATGGACATGAGGTAATGATAGAGCATGGAGCAGGCGAGGGCTCACATTTTAAAGACAAAGATTATAGCGAAGCAGGTGCGCGTATTGTGCATGATCGTGCTACAGTTTACCAGGCACCTATTTTGATTAAAAGTGCCCCGGTTGTTGAAGAGGATCTGCCTTTGCTCCAATTTAATCAATTGATTTTTTCTCCTATTCATCTTTCTGTTTTACAGGCATCGATCTTACAAAAGATGATGGAGAAAAGAATTACTGCTATTGCCTATGAAAATTTAAAGGATGATAGCGGTTCTTATCCTATTGTGCGTAGTATGAGTGAGATAGCAGGTAGTGCCGTAATGCTCATTGCCGGACAATATTTAGGCTCTGCTAATCATGGCAAAGGGGTCCTTTTGGGGGGTATTTCAGGGATTGCTCCGGCTAAAGTAATTATTCTTGGAGCTGGAATTGTTGGGGAATACGCTGCAAGAACAGCATTAGCGTTGGGTGCGTCTGTTAAAGTATTTGATAATAATATCTATCGATTAAAGCGCTTACAGAATAATGTTGGTCAACGAATGTGGACTTCTGTAATTGAACCGCGTCTACTGGCCAAACAACTAAAAACCTGTGAAGTAGCGGTGGGAGCGCTTTCTTCTATTTCCGGAAGAACTCCATTGGTTGTTTCTGAGGATATGGTAAGTAATATGCGTCCAGGATCTGTGATCATTGATGTCAGTATTGACAGAGGCGGCTGTTTTGAAACTTCAAAAATCACATCACACGAACGCCCGGTTTATACCAGCTATGGGGTGATTCATTATTGCGTACCCAATATTCCTTCTGGATTTGCTCGTACCGCTTCACAAGCCATCAGTAATGTGTTGATGCCACTTCTATTGGATGCCGGAGAAGAAGGTGGGTTTGAAAAACTACTTTGGAAGAAGATGCACTTACGTAATGGCATTTATTTATTCAACGGCGCGTTGACAAATTACTATTTAAGTCAGCGTTTTGAGTTGAAATATACCGATCTGAATTTGCTAATGACCAGCAGTAGCTGATACTTATTTGTATTCGCTTAGCAACAGTTGGTGTTGACAAAACTTATATTCCACCGGATCATTACTGGCAATAATCACAATTCGATCTTTGGTATAGAGCGATAATAAGCGATGATATAATTCAATTCCGTTTTGATCCAGGTTGGTGCAGGGTTCATCTAATAACAACACTGCAGTTTCGCAAAAAAAACTTTGTGCCAACTTCATTCGTTGTTTCATTCCTGAGGAATAATAACGAATTTGTTTTTGGGCGGCCTCGCTTAATCCTACTTCTTGTAGAATAGCAGCACTGTTTTTCCCCTTGATGAAAGGCTTGAATGATTGGTGAAAATCCAAGAGCTCTTGCCCTGTCATCTCCTCGATTAATTCTAAATAAGGAGCTGCTATAGCCACTTGTTTGTAAATATGTTCGTCCTGAATTTTTTGCTGGGAGGCATCGCTGTAGTTGATTATTCCTTCATTGAAAAAAAGCGCACCTCCAATGATCTGCAGCAAAGTGCTTTTACCTGAACCGTTAGGTCCAATCAATGCATAGCTGTTGCCCGCGCTGAACTCGTATGTTAAACGACGGAAAATCCAGTCTGTATTAAACCGCTTCCCGAGATCAGACAGCGAGATCGTCATCGGTTGCTCCTTTGGTAAATCGTTTGATAATGCCGCGATTGCTTTCCCGGATAAAGGTCACAATTTCGTCGCGTTCGTCTGTGGCGGCCATTTCTTCTTCCAAAAATTCCAACGCCTGACTGGTATTGAACCCTTTGTTATAAATAACCCGATAGATATCTAATATGTGATTGATACGTTCTACACTGAATCCTCTTCTTTTCAGCCCCACTGAATTTACGCCTGCATAGCTAAGCGGATTTCGCCCTGCTTTGATATAGGGTGGAATATCCTTACTCACTAATGAACCTCCACTTACGAACGCATGCGCACCAATATTGACAAACTGGTGAACGGCACACATTCCACCGAGTATTGACCAGTCTCCAATCACTACGTGTCCGGCTACTTGTGTGTTATTGCTGGTTATTACATGATCGCCGACTATGCAATCGTGTGCAAAGTGACAGTAGGCCATGATCAAACAGTTTTTCCCGATCACGGTTTTTTCGCGGTCCTTGGTTCCGCGGTTAATGGTCACAAATTCCCGGATGGTAGTGCCATCTCCGATATGTACGGTTGAATACTCGCCATCAAATTTTAAATCCTGTGGCGTGGCGGCTATTACGGCTCCCGGGAATATTTTACAGTTTTTCCCAATCCGCGCCCCTTCCATAATGGTCACATTGGAGCCCACCCAGGTGCCCTCACCAATTTGAACGTCCTGATGAATTACCGTGAACGGGTCAATCTTGGCATTGGGTGCCACTTTTGCGTTGGGGTGGATGTAAGTATGGGGATGAATCATGTAGGACGGCAAAGATAACTTTAATTAGTAATTTTGCAGCTGTGAGCCCGCAAATTGACATAGTCGCTTTGGCCGCACAAGATGCGTTTACCCTTGATTATCAGGATCTTTTATACGATCGTGTCCAACAAATTCCAGGGTCAATTCAATACAGCATCAAGCGATATCGTAAGCAACCCCATTGGGACCTCGAGGATATGGGAATGTTGGTTTACCATTACGAAAAGTCTGCTGCCGCAGGTCGGTATCTTGAACTGCATTATTGTTTAAGTGGAAATGTATACTGTAAGCAAAAGGATAAGGAGTGTGATAATTGTCAGTTTGCTGCTTCTCCAAATTGTTTAGAAAGGGTAGAGTCGGTGGATCTGGTAAGTTTTCGCTTTTCGCCCAGTCAGGTTAGTCAGTTTGTAAAAGGAAAAAAACCCTCCAGTTTATTGGATCAGTTGCTTCAGTTTAAGCATCCATTGCCTTTTAAAAAATCACAAACCTTATCGGATAAAACGGTTCAGGTTTTAGAAACAATTTTAAATCACACCTATACTGATACGAGGGAAAATATTTTTATCAATGCACAAACCCAAATGCTGTTGCTGTATACTTTGGATAGTATGATGGGCGAAGAGTCGGCGGATACTGTTTCTTGTAAGTTTTTGGAAAACGAGGCAGATAGAGAGAAAATCATGCTGGCACGCGAGATATTGATCAAGCAAATTGGGGAGCCAATTACTATTAAAGAGCTAAGTAGAAAAGTGGCCATAAACGAATGTTACTTGAAAAAAGGATTCAAGGAGTTGTTTGGTACCACGGTATTTGATTTTTATCAAAGCCTGCGAATGGAACATGCCAAGTTTTTATTGTACGAAAAAGGACTCACCGTTACTGAAGTGTCTCTATCTCTTGGGTATTCTTCGATCTCTCATTTTTCCACGGCTTTTAAAAAGCATACTGGCTGTAAGCCCTGCGAATTATTACGATAATTGTTAATTAATTTTTATATTTTTCATATTCAAATGAATTGAGGCAATATTGTCTCTCTCATTCCGTTGGGCAACTATAAGATCCAAAACCGACGTACTAGCATGAAAATTATCGTTCCAATAATTGTTCTTTCTTTAATTGGTGTCCTTCATGCGTGCACGCATGAGCCCACTAATCCTAATAATACTCCTCCAACTGTTAGTAGCATTTGCAGTCCTGACTCTGTTTATTTTGTCAACGAGGTAATGCCCATTATTGCTTCTAACTGTGCCATGAGCGGTTGTCATGATGCAATTTCACGAGCTGAGGGAGTGGTATTGATCAATTACGCTACGGTTATGGAATACGTGAGGGCGGGTAGAGCTACGAGTAGCGAGTTGTATGAGGTAATTGTTACCACCAATCCTGATAAACGAATGCCACCGCCGCCTCGCAGTCCGTTGACGGCAACTCAAATTGCCAAAATTCAAAAGTGGATCAATCAAGGGGCAAAAAATAACTCATGCATCGGGAATTGTGATACAACACAGTTTACATATGCTGCAGTGATTAAGCCCATGATGGATAATAAATGTGTAGGCTGTCACAAGGCTGGTAATCTTGGTGGGAATGTGGATTTATCCACTTATAATGGAACCAAAGTAGTGGCACTCAATGGCAAATTATTGGGGAGCATTTCTCATCAGGCTGGCTATTCTCCAATGCCTAAAAGCAGCCCTAAGCTTTCTGATTGCGAAATCACACAGGTACGTCGCTGGATTGCGGCAGGTTCATTGAATAATTGATAGCATTAATCATGAAGAATAAATTCAGTTATTTTATTATTGCGGCTGCGCTACTTTCTCTAACGGCTTGTTATTACGATCATGAAGAAGTTTTATATGGAGCCGGTTCTAATCAGCCCTGTACAGACTCGGTAGGAACAGTTTCTTATGCACAAAAAGTAGTTCCTATTTTAAGAAATAGTTGTTACGGTTGTCATTCCGGAGCTTCTCCCTCAGGTAATCAATTGATGGGGACTTATACTGCTGATAAAGCCATGGCTCAAAATGGTAAGTTATATGGAACCATCAGCCATGCTGCAGGTTATTCTCCCATGCCAAAAGGTGGAGCCAAATTGAGTAATTGTCAGATTGCCACTATTAAAAAGTGGATTGATGGCGGTATGTTGAATAATTAATTTTATCTATGAAAAAAAATCTTAAAGTATTTGTACCGCTTGTTTTATTAGTGGCTGTGGTAGGGGCTTGGTATGCATATAAAGAATACAACCGTAAGCCGGCAAGTATGGAAAATACAAAGGCAGATTTTGTGACTAACGCTGCTACCATCATTGGAGCCTTTGAGGAGAATGAAGCAAAAGCCAATCAACAATATTTGGATAAGGTAGTCGAAGTGGAGGGTGCCATTCGTGCTGTTAATCAAGATGAAGCTGGTTTGTATACAGTAACGCTAGGGGATGATGGTTCACTTTCCTCCGTTCGTTGTAGCGTGGATAGTGTTTTTAGTGAGCAAGCCAGAGATTTAGTTCCTGGTGGATCTGTTACTGTTCGGGGTGTTTGCACTGGGTTTATGGCAGATCCCTTATTGGGCTCTGATGTTACGTTGGTACGTTGCACTATTTTGAAAAAATAATAATCATACTATGAAAAAATCACTTTTCATTTTCTTACTAGGCGCTTGTCTACTCAATGTTGCCAATGCGCAAAAGTTTTTTACCAAAACGGGTCGCATCGATTTTAATGCTACAGCGCCTTCTTCTCCTGAAAATATTCAGGCTGTAAACCGCACGGTTACATGTGTGCTCGATGCGGCCAATGGTAACATGCAATTTGCCGTATTGATCAAAGGGTTCACGTTCGAGCGTGCTTTGATGCAGGAACATTTTAATGAGAATTATCTGGAGAGTGATAAATTTCCGAAAGCTGAATTCAAGGGAGCGGTGTCTAATAATGGGGCGGTTAATTATGCTAAGGATGGAACTTATGCAGTAACCGTAAAAGGAAAACTCACTATCCATGGACAAACCAAGGATGTGGAAGCACCTGGAAAGTTAGTGGTGCAGGGTGGTAAAATAAATGCAACAGCCAGCTTTGCCGTGTTGCTTGCAGATTATGGAGTATCCATTCCCGGTGTGGTAGCCGATAAGGTTAACAAAACTGCTAAAATTGAAGTGGCTTGTAATTTGGAGCCGCTAAAAAGTTAATTACGGCAAACTAATACCATGAAGCAATCAAAACTACTTGCTCTACTCTTGTTTCTTTCAATGGGCGTTCAAGCACAGGACGACTTATTAAGTCTGTTGGGTGAAGAGAAGCCTAAAAAGGAAAGAGTAAAATATGCATTCAAATCACCACGGGTAATCAATGCGCACTCGATGGAATTTTTGAATCCTGGTACGATGGATTTTAGAATTCTGCATCGCTTTGGTACACTTGACCAAGGGTACAAGAATTTTTTTGGTCTTGATCAGGCCAGTATGCGGATGAGTTTTGATTTTGGTCTCTTGCATAATTTGATGGTAGGGGTTGGTCGTAGCACTTTTAAAAAAGAAGTGGATGCGTTTATCAAATATGCGCCCATCCGTCAATCAAAAGGACCCCGGAGTTCGCCCGTAACATTGGCTTTTGTTTCCGGTATCACCATGGATGGTTTGCCGTGGGCCGATCCAACTCGACAGAATTATTTCTCTTCCCGTCTTGCTTTTTATAATCAGGCTATTCTGGGACGAAAGTTTAGTGAGGGCTTCACCCTTCAATTAATGCCCACGATGGTGCATAAAAACTTGGTACAGGCAGCTAGTGATCCCAATGACATCTATGCATTAGGGGTGGGCGGACGTCTTAAATTATCCAAGCGCATGGCATTAACCTGGGACTATACACATGTTTTAGTGGGTATGCCCGAAACAGGTTTCTATAACCCCTTATCCATCGGGTTGGATATAGAAACGGGCGGGCACGTATTTCAATTACATGTTACCAACGCCACCGGGATGAACGAGCGTGCTTTTATTACAGAAACTACCGGACAGTGGGGAAAGGGACAGGTGCGATTTGGATTTAATCTATCCCGGACTTTTCAATTAAAAAAACCAAAACTCGACTAACTTTACAGTCCTCTAATACAATCTGCTATGAAAAAGATTCTATCAAGTTTGATCTGCATGAGCTTCACATTCCTTGCTATGGCGCAACCTCCCGCGGGTGAAGCAAAACCAGGTGAGACCTATGGCGAGAAAATTACTGCAGCGGATGCTTTGTCATTTGCAGATGTGGTGAAAAAAGTGAAAGGGGGAAACGATTTTACCAATGTAAAATTTACGGCCAAGGTAACTGATGTATGTCCTAAAAAAGGATGCTGGTTAAAATTAGAGGTTCCTCAGGGTGAAGAAGTGATGGTCAAGATGAAGGATTATGCATTCTTCCTACCTGTTGCTGCCAAGGGTAAAACGGTGGCAATCGAGGGTGAAGTATTTATGAAAACTACCTCTGTGGCCGAACTGAAGCACTATGCTGAGGATGCAAAGAAAACGCAAGCAGAAATCGATGCCATTAAAGAGCCTCAAAAAGAAGTGCGCGTAACTGCTAAAGGCATTGTTATCGTTGAATAAGAGTTGGTACCTTTGCACACTTAAAAGCTGACTCCATCTTTTGGGTGAGGGTCCCTTCGAGGGCTTATGAGTGTGAAATACAAAGAATTTACGGGTCTTAATCTACCTGTTATAGAGCAGGAGATTTTGAAGCAATGGTCTGAAAAACAGGCATTTGAAAAGAGTGTGTCCCTGCGCGAAGGTTCACCCTCCTTTGTTTTTTTTGAAGGCCCGCCGAGTGCCAATGGGATGCCCGGCATCCATCACGTTATTTCACGTACCCTCAAGGACCTGGTTTGCCGCTACAAAACCATGCAAGGTTTTCAGGTAAAACGAAAGGGAGGCTGGGATACGCATGGTTTGCCCATTGAATTGGGAGTGGAAAAGGAATTGGGAATTACCAAGGAAGATATTGGCGTAAAAATTTCGGTTGAGGAATACAACAAGAAATGCCGGGAAGCGGTACTCCGCTATAAAGACAAGTGGGACGACATTACCCGTAAGATGGGTTATTGGGTAGATCTCAATGATCCTTATATCACTTTCAAGAATGAGTATATCGAAACGCTCTGGTGGTTATTGAGTGAGTTATACAAGAAGGGATTACTTTATGAGAGTGTTAGCATTCAACCTTATTCACCTGCGGCCGGAACGGGATTGAGTTCGCACGAACTGAATCAACCCGGCACGTATAAGGATGTAAAAGATACCAGCTGTGTTGCACTCTTCAATTTGTTAAATCAGGGTCCTGCTAAGTTTTTATTTGATGCTATTCAAGGATTGCCTTCCTCTGAGGTATACTTAATGGCTTGGACCACTACTCCCTGGACGCTTCCCTCTAACCTAGGCTTGACCATGGGTGCAAGCATTGAATATGTATTGGTTCAAACAATCAATCCTTACACGCATTTACCGGTGAATGTGGTATTAGCGTCGGCTTTACTTGGAAAATATTTTAAACCGGAAGGGGAGAATGGTGATTTTAGTGCCATTGATGAAAAAACAAAAATCTTCCCTTGGAAAATAATTACTCGTTTTCAAGGAGCCCAATTGGAAGGGGCGGTGTATGAACAATTACTTCCTTTTGAAGCCAATACTCCTGCAGTAATTGAGTCCATCACTCCTGATGCAAAGCCATTCCGGGTATTGTTGGATTCATTTGTTACTACCGAAGATGGAACAGGTATTGTGCATACGGCACCTGCTTTTGGTGCTGACGATTATAAAGTCGGTAAAAAATATGGGATTGGAATTCTTACGCTGGTAGATCGTGAAGGAAAGTTTGTAGAGGGAGTAGGAGAGTTCAGCGGACGCTATGTAAAAGATTATAAGAACCAAGCTGGTTATGTTGATGTAAACATTGACATAGCTGTAAAATTGAAGAAAGAAAATCGCGCGTTTCGTGTAGAGAAATACGAACACAGTTACCCGCATTGCTGGCGCACAGATAAGCCCATCTTATATTATCCGCTGGATGCATGGTTTATTCGTACCACTGCTATTCGGGATAAAATGGTGGCACTTAATAAAACCATTAACTGGAAACCAAAATCCACCGGTGAAGGACGTTTTGGAAACTGGTTGGAAAATATGGTTGATTGGAATCTCAGTCGTAGTCGTTATTGGGGAACTCCTTTGCCTATTTGGAGAACTGAGGACGGTGCGGAACAACTTTGTATAGGGACCATTGCCCAGTTGCGAGAAGAACTTTTGAAAAGTATCGATGCGGGCTTGATGAGTCGTGAACGGAATATAGACCAGCTTTTGTCGGATTTACATAAGCCTTTTGTAGACGAAATTATTTTAGTGAGTCCGTCTGGTAAGCCGATGCAACGGGTGCCCGATCTGATTGACGTTTGGTTTGATTCGGGTGCAATGCCCTATGCACAATGGGGGCTGCCAGATACCTCCTCCAATAAATTTGGTCCGCTGAGTCCAGAAAATTTCTTTCAATATCATGCACTCAATGGTAAAGTAAGTGCACAGGCTTTCCCCGCCAGTTTTATTGCAGAAGGTGTAGATCAAACGCGTGGTTGGTTTTATACCTTACATGCAATTGCCAGCTTATTGTTTGATTCTGTGGCTTACCAAACTGTAGTTAGTAATGGGTTGGTATTGGATAAGAATGGTAACAAGATGAGTAAGCGATTAGGGAATGTGGTGGATCCTTTCCAAACTATTGAATCCTTTGGAGCGGATGCCACCCGTTGGTATTTGATCACTAACGCTTCTCCTTGGGATAATTTAAAATTTGATCTCGAAGGTATCAAGGAAGTACAACGGAAATTCTTTGGCACTCTTTATAATACCTATCAGTTCTTTGCACTCTATGCTAACGTAGATGGGTTCTCCTATAAAGAATCTCCTATCGCATTGGCACAGCGTCCTGAAATTGATCGTTGGATTCTTTCCTCTTTGCACACGCTGGTACAAAAAGTAACGGCTGCTATGGATGATTACGAACCTACGCAGGCGGGCAGATTCATTGAGGATTTTGTGGACGAACAATTGAGTAACTGGTATGTTCGTCTTTGTCGCAGACGTTTTTGGAAAGGCGAATACAGCGCTGATAAAATCAGTGCTTATCAAACGCTCTATGAATGTTTGGAAACTGTGGTACGCTTGATGGCTCCAATTTCGCCCTTCTTCAGTGATGCCTTGTTCTTACAGTTGAATGCTGTAACGGGTCGATATACTGCTGAATCTGTTCATCACGTCAACTATCCGGTTGCAGATAGTTCATTTATCGATCAAGCGTTGGAAGAACGCATGCAAATGGCTCAAGATGCTTCCTCCCTTGTTTTATCCTTACGTAAAAAAGTAAACATAAAAGTTAGACAGCCCTTACAACGCGTATTGATCCCTGTGCTTGATCCTTCCATGCAAGCGCAGCTTCAACGCATTGAGGACCTGATCAAAGCGGAAGTGAATGTCAAGTCTTTGGAATACTTGAGTGCGGATAACACGTTTATCAAAAAGAAAATCAAGCCCAATTTTATTGCGTTAGGAAAAAAATTAGGTCCAAAGATGAAAGCAGTCTCTGCTGCATTGAGTGGTTTTTCACAGGATCAAATAGCATTGTTGGAAAAAGAAGGACAAATTAGTTTGCAAGTCGAAGGTGAAACCCTAGTATTGCAACTTGCGGAAACCGAGATCAGCAGTGAGGATATTCCGGGTTGGACGGTGGCTGGAAAGGGTAAGTTGACAGTGGCACTAGACATTACAGTAACACCGGAACTTGAAGCAGAGGGTCACGCAAGGGAATTTGTTAATCGGATTCAGAAAATTAGAAAAGATGCTGGATTTGAATTGACAGACCGGGTGCTTGTTAAGGTTCAGGCCCCTGCTGGTTTAACAAATTCGCTGGCATCGTTTAAAACCTATATTTGCGACGAAATTCTCGCTGATTCATTGGAATTTTCCAATGAAATGAGCCGGGTAACAACCATAGAAATTAACGAAGAAACCATACAGGTACAGGTAACCAAAAAAGGCTAAGTCATGGCAGTAAAGAAAAAACCGACTCCGAAGAAAAACACAAAGCCCGCAGCTTCTAAAAAACCCGTTGCTAAAAAAGCAGCGGTAAAGGCCGCCAAACCGGCAGCCAAGAAACCTGCTCCTAAAAAAGCGGTGCCTGCTAAGCCAGCCGTAAAAAAAGCAGCCCCTGCAAAGGCGGTTAAGCCAGCGGTAGCTAAACCTGCTCCTAAAAAAGCGGCACCAGCCAAGCCCGCTCCTAAGAAAGTTGTACCTGCTGCGAAAGTTGTCAAGCCTGCACCAGCCAAGCCTGCTTCGAAGCCCGTAGTTTCCAAGGCTGCCCCTGCAAAAGCAGTGCCTGCTGCCAAACCCGCTCCTGCACCTGCTGCTAAACCAGCTCCAGTGCCACCACCTCCCCCAATGCCTAAGAAGGGAGATCCTCTTTCTTTGGTTTCAATCAAAGCCAAGGTAAAGCCAGTTACTAAAAAAGAGCCACCAAAACCTACCAAGGTGGTGATCCCTAAAACCACTACCAAGTCTGCTGTTAAATACGAACCAGATTTTACTAAATCCATTTTGGATGCAAGTAGAGTTGAAGCTGCTCCAGCAGGACCTACACAGCGCTACTCAGATTCTGATCTGGCTGAGTTTAAAGAAATAATCATGCGAAAGTTAGACGCTGCAAAAAAGGAGTTGAACTATTTGCAAGGATTAATTACCCGCAAGGATGAGGGTGGTGATATGGATGATGCCCGTTATATGACCATGGAGGATGGAAGCGTTAGTATGGAAAGAGAGCAGTTGAGTCAGATGGCAAGCCGTCAGATTACCTTTATTGACCACTTGGAAAAGGCCCTAATGCGTATTGAAAACAAAACCTATGGTATTTGCCGTGTTACGGGTAAGTTGATCGATAAGGCTCGTCTTCGTGCGGTTCCTCATGCCACCTTGAGCATTGAGGCTAAGCAAATGATGAATCGCTAATATTTAACACTTACTTAAAAATAAGTAAAGGTTAACCATTAAACTTTTACCTTATATTTGCTTCTCACAGAAGCAATATGAGAAAAGTAATTACCCCTATTTTATCCCTTTTTTTGGTACTGGGATTAATTAATTCTACAAATGCCCAGCAGTCTGGGGGCAGTGATAATTATTCTAAAATCAAGTTGTTATCTGCAAAATTGGATTCCAATAATACCGTTTTGGTTGTTAAAGTGGATGCTCCCTATAAGGACAGCGTAGAAGCTGTGCTTACGCATAGCATTGGTTGGGTAGTGGAAAAGAAAAAAGTAGTTCTGGCTACGGGGCCTAATACATTTTCATTCAATACCGCTCAACTCGCTGAGGGTAGTTATCGCTTAATTCTACGCAGGTTCGAAGGAAATTGGTCTTTGACACATTCCTTTAAAAAAGATTGATTCTTAGTACGTTTTTACAACAATTACCTTTGCGAAAAATACTTCGCATGGTACGTTTTTCTCATTTCCTGCTTTTTCTTGTTCTTAGTATTACAACGACCGTTCAAGCACAGATTGTATCGGGTCCCATGTTGGGTATTGTTGAGTTGAGAGATGCTAAAATATGGGCTGAAGTTTCACCCAGTGTGTCAAAAGCAGCCATTCGAATTAATAAAAAAGGGGAGACTGCTGTCCGTACTATTAGCTATAAGGGCGAACTAGGAAAAGATTTTAATCCCATCACTTTTACAGTGGGTGGTTTGGAACCCAATACTACTTACGAGTATGTAATTCTTGCCAATGATAAACCCACCAAAGCTGGTGGGGAGTTCACCACTAAAAAATTATGGCAGTGGAGAGAGCCCGCTCCTGATTTTAGTTTCTTGGCTGGTTCTTGTTCATACTTCAATGAACCCGCTTATGATAGACCGGGTGTTCCCTATGGAAAGGACTCTTCCATATTTGAATCCATGTCAAAGGAAAAGGCTGCTTTTATGATTTGGCTGGGAGATGCATGGTACACTCGTGAAGTTGATTATTTCAGTGAATGGGGTCTTTGGTATCGTGCCAGCAAGGATCGATCTACACCCATTCTTCAACCATTACTAAAATCCATGACACAGGTTGGGATTTGGGATGATCACGATTTTGGCCCTAACAATTCTGGCGCGGCTTATCATCTGAAAGAGGCAAGCAGAAAGGTTTTTACCAGTTATTTTCCTAACTCATCTGCAGGTGAGAATGGTCAAGGAATTTATACTAAACTCAGCTGGGCGGATGTAGATATTTTTATGCTCGATGATCGTTGGTGGAGAAGTGCAGATGATGCGTTGGATTCTGTGCAGGGGAAACCGAATCCTGAAAAGACTATGATTGGGCGTCAGCAATTAAATTGGCTGAAAGGAGCACTATTAGAAAGTAGTGCCACCTTCAAAATTGTGGCGGTTGGAAGCCAGGTGCTTAATCCAGTTTCTCCCTATGACCGTTGGGGCCGGTTTCCGGCAGAGTACCAGGAATTTATCCAATTTTTAGAGGCTAATCCAATCAATGGCGTGTTATTCCTTACTGGAGACCGTCATCACAGTGAGGTTATAAAAGTGGAACGTCCTGGTCTTTATCCTTTATACGATGTTACTGTTTCTCCACTTACCTCAGGGACACATACGTTTGGCAAAGAGGAGAAAAACAATCCGTTTCGGATTGTGGGCGTGGATCAAAAACAGAATTACGGACGCATTTCTGTTAGTGGCCCCCGTGGTAATCGAAAATTAACCGTTGACTTTTTAGGAATCAAGGGGGAAAATATCACCAGCTGGTCTTTACTAGAAAGAGAGCTGAAAGTTCCCCGTAAATAAGAAAGCTGTTCGTTATAACTTTTTTTCCATCACTACGTGAGGGATGGTTACTTCAGTGAATTCCTCACTGGCAACTTGATAGCCCATTTTTTCGTAGAAGCCTATCGCATTTTTTCGGGCATGCATATTCAGGGCTTTATAACCCCGATCACGTGCCAAATTTTCAGCAAAATTCATCATAGCGCGTCCAATCCCTTTTCCCTGTTTTTCATTGTAAACGGCCATTTGGCGCAGTCGTAAGGTGGTGGGATTCTCTTCGATTAGCATACAACACCCCAGGATATCGTCCTCTTCAAAGGCGCCGATCAAAATATCGTGGCTTTCCTTTTCCAATTCAATGGGGTCTAATTCCAACCCCAGCGGTTTTCTTAAAACCGAACTCCTGAGGCTTAGCATCTGCTGATACTCTGGACTGCCGTGTTCAATTAGTTTAAGGGCCATGTCAATCAAAATACAACAATTTCGGGAGCCCGCAAACCCCCGTCTCTCAACACTGCTCAAATTCAGTGCCAAATGACCGCTGACAGCCTCGTTCCCAATTGTTTAACTTTTGCCTTTAAAAAATGCTCAAGACCGATGGTATTTGATCAAAAAGTATATTTTTGCACCCTGTAAACCAAACCAAAAAAACATGTCAGACATTGCATCAAGAGTAAAGAAGATCATCGTTGACAAACTGGGTGTAGAGGAAGCTGAAGTAACTAATGAGGCTTCTTTCACCAATGATCTTGGAGCAGATTCATTGGACACCGTCGAGTTGATCATGGAGTTTGAAAAAGAATTCAACATCTCCATCCCTGATGAGCAAGCTGAGACCATTACTACTGTTGGTCAGGCCATCACTTATCTCGAGGAGCACGCCAAGTAATCTTGCAAAAGCTTTTCTTTTTCCTGACCAGGAAATAAATTGCACCGCCTTCCCCTCTACCATTCGGTATTAAGGAAGGCGGTTTTTTTAAAAAACTCGTTTAACTTTCGGCTATGCAATTGAAGCGCGTTGTAGTAACAGGAATGGGAGCAATTACTCCTATCGGAAATACCCTTGAGGCCTATTGGCAGGGTTTACTGAATGGCGTATCCGGTGCCGGTCCCATTACACAATTTGATGCTTCCAAATTCAGAACTCGTTTTGCCTGCGAAATCAAGGGCTTTGATCCTACGCAATTCATGGATAAGAAAGAAGCGCGTAAGTTGGATCGTTTTGCACAACTGGCGCTTGCTGTGAGTGATCAGGCAATGCAGGATGCAGGATTAAATAAAGAAAATATTAACCCGGATCGAGTAGGGGTAGTTTTTGCCAGTGGTATTGGAGGATTAACCACTTTTCAACATGAGGTTACCGATTTTGCAAAGGGCGATGGAACGCCACGTTTCAATCCTTTTTTCATTCCTAAAATGATCTTGGATATTGCAGCGGGTCAGATCAGTATGCGCCACAACTTACGAGGTCCCAATTTTGCCGTTGTAAGTGCCTGTGCTAGTAGTACCAATGCAATTATGGATGCCTTTAATTTGGTTCGATTAGGCAAAGCAGATATTATTTTAACGGGGGGAAGTGAATCCGTAATCAGTGAAGCGGGAGTAGGGGGATTCAATGCTATGAAGGCGATGAGTGAACGCAACGATGACCCTGCCACAGCTAGTCGTCCTTATGATAAAGACCGCGATGGATTTGTAATGGGAGAAGCGGCCGGTATGCTGGTGCTTGAATCACTCGATCATGCCATTGCACGTGGTGCAAAAATTTATGCGGAAGTAGCAGGTTGTGGAGCCACTGCCGATGCCTATCATATTACGGCTCCTCATCCTGACGGTTTAGGTGCCAAAAATGTAATGTTGGCCGCATTGGATGACGCCGGAATGCGGGCTGATGAAATTGATTATATCAATACACACGGAACTTCCACACCAATTGGAGATGGAGCAGAAGTAAAAGCCATCACTCAGGTGTTTGGGGAGCATGCATATTCTCTCAACATTAGTGCTACCAAGTCTATGACTGGTCATTGCCTAGGAGCGGCGGGTGTAATTGAGTCGATTGCCAGTATCATGGCCGTGGTACACGACATTGTACCTCCTACTATCAATCACTTTACGGACGATCCTGAGATCGATTCCAAACTAAATTTCACTTTTAACAAAGCACAAAAACGCACGGTGCGTGCAGCGTTGAGTAACACCTTTGGTTTTGGTGGACATAATGCTTGTATGATTGCCAAGAAGTATCAGCCCTAGTGTTTGTGAATTTTATGTAGCTTGTGTTGGTGCGTTGGTTAAAACCCTTGTTTAGCTTTCGAAAGAAAAATTCTTTTACCCGCGAGTTGTCTCATCTACTCGGGTTCTATCCTCATTCACTGGACTTATATGAAACAGCGCTGACCCATCGTTCGCAGGGAGAAAGCACTGATCAAAATAACGAACGATTGGAGTATCTCGGTGATGCTATACTTAGTGCGCTCGTTGCCGATTATCTTTTTAAAAGATACCCGTACAAAGGCGAAGGATATCTCACCGAGATGCGTAGTAAAATGGTAAACCGTCAGCAGCTTAATCATATAGCGTTGAGGATGGGTTTAAAAAAAATTACCAGATTCAACAGGGCGGATTCATCCCTTCGCATGAGCCATATTTTCGGTAATACCCTCGAGGCATTGATTGGCGCGGTTTACCTGGATATTGGGTATAAACGAACTGAAAAGTGGGTGATGAAAAATATTATTCTGCCACATATGTTTGTGGACGAACTGGAAAATACCGAATACAATTTCAAGAATAAACTCTACGGTTGGGCTAGCAGAAACGGCAGTACCCTTGAGTTTGAAACCATCGATGAAAAACTGGAAGGCGGTCGACGATTATTTACAGTGGCTGCACTCTTAAATGGAGAGATTTTTGCAGAAGGAAAAGCATTCAACAAGAAAGATGCTTCACAGTTGGCTGCCCAGGCTGCAGTTGAAAAATTAGGCTTGAATGGTACTGAAGCTGCAGATCAACGCACTTCCTGACAAAGTTCAATCAGTACCCCGTTTGTGTGTTTAGGATGAACAAAGCAAACCAATTTATTATCGGCTCCTTTTTTGGGCGTTTCATTCAATAGTACAAATCCAGCTTCTTTAAGGCGGCTCATTTCGGCTTCAATATTGGTTACATCATACGCGGTATGGTGCAGGCCTTCGCCCCGTTTTTCAATGAATTTGGCAATTACACCCGAGGGATCCAAGCTCTCTAACAACTCAATTTTTGATTCCCCCACCTTAAAAAAAGCAGTATTAACTTGCTCGCTTTCCACCAGTTCTGTTTTATAACAAGGAGTTTTTAAAAGCTGTTCATAGCGGGGGATGGCCTCCTTTAGCGACCTTACTGCAATGCCAATATGTTCAATTTTGTTCATTTTTGGTCCAGTTGCTTCATTTACGAAATCGGTAATTTCTTTCTAAGCATGAAATTAACCTATTCGCTTAGAACCTTTTGGGATAATTTTGCGTTTTACAGAGGAGAAAACTGAAAGTGAATATGCTAAAACTACCTATCTACTTGGATCACAATGCTACCACTCCCTGCGACCCCCGGGTTGTAGAGGCTATGGTACCCTATTTTACAAATGCGTTTGGAAATGCAGCCAGCCGAAATCACCCCTTTGGATGGCAGGCGGAAGAGGCTGTTGACTATGCCCGTGAGCAAGTGGCTAAACTGATCGGGGCTGATCCAAAAGAAATCATCTTCACTTCAGGGGCTACTGAGGGGGATAATTTGGCCATAAAAGGCGTTTACGAAATGTATGCCAGCAAGGGTAACCACATTATCACTTGCAACATCGAACACAAAGCGGTTTTGGATACCTGCCGTCATTTAGAGAAAGAGGGTGCTGAGGTAACGTACTTGAATGTAAAGCCTAATGGTTTGATTGACTTAGCCGAATTGGAAGCTGCTATCAAACCCACAACGATACTCATTGCAATTATGTATGCCAATAATGAAATTGGTACGGTAATGCCTATGCGTGAGATCAGCGCCATTGCTCGTAAGCATGGAGTGTTAGTATTTACAGACGGTGTTCAAGCGGTTGGAAAAATTCCGGTAGACGTTAACAAAGATGGAATTGATCTGATGGCTTTTACTGCGCATAAGATGTATGGTCCCAAAGGTGTGGGTGCATTATATGTTCGTCGTAAAAATCCACGTGTGAAAGTTACTGCTCAGATTGATGGTGGTGGACATGAGCGTGGTATGCGAAGCGGAACACTAAATGTTCCTGGGATTGTTGGTTTTGGTAAAGCCTGTGAGATCTGTTTGCAAGAAATGGAATCTGATGCCAAGCGGATCAGTCAACTGCGTGATAAATTAGAAAATGCATTATTGAAGGTGGAGGAATCCTACCTGAATGGTGACAAAGAAAGCAGACTTCCTCATGTTACAAATATTTCATTCAAGTATGTAGAAGGGGAAGGACTGATGATGGGTTTCAATAAAAATATTGCACTTTCCTCAGGTTCTGCTTGTACGTCTGCTTCATTGGAGCCTTCTTATGTATTAAAAGCCCTGGGTCTTGGTGATGACCTGGCGCATAGCTCACTTCGTTTTGGATTAGGACGTTTTACTACGGAAGAACAAATAGATTATACCATTGAGCATGTAACCAATACCGTAAATAAATTGCGTGAAATGAGTCCGCTTTGGGAGATGTTCAAAGAAGGTATTGATCTAAACACCATTGAGTGGGCACATCATTAATTTTTAAAATTTTGTACTATGGCATATTCAGAAAAAGTAATTGATCATTACCAGAACCCCAAGAATGTGGGAACGCTGGACAAAAGTAAAAACAACGTTGGAACCGGTCTGGTAGGTGCACCTGAGTGTGGTGACGTAATGCGTTTACAAATTGAGGTGGATGAAGCAACTGGGGTTATCCGTGATGCTAAGTTCAAAACCTTTGGCTGTGGTTCTGCTATTGCTTCTTCTTCCCTAGCAACCGAGTGGTTGAAAGGAAAGTCTATAGACGAAGCAGTAAAGATTGATAATATGACCATTGTAGAGGAGTTAAATCTCCCACCTGTAAAAATTCACTGCTCTGTATTGGCAGAAGATGCTATCAAAGCAGCGATCAATGATTATCGTAAGAAAAATGGTTTGGAAGAATTGCAATTTGAAGAAAGTCCTGTTCACTAATTTTTGGATACATCATGTCTGCTGAAACACTAACAAGTCCTGCAACACCCACCGAAATGGCTAACACCATTTACGTGAGTGATAAGGCGCGTGAAAAGGTGATACAGCTATTAGCAGATGCTGGTGTTGCAGATGACCCTTCTTATTTTTTACGTGTAGGTGTAGTGGGAGGTGGTTGTTCAGGGCTTAGTTACAAACTTGATTTTGATAACGAGAAAAAACCCATGGACCAGGAGTTTGAGGATAATGGTATCCGTGTGGTCACCGATTTGAAAAGTTTTTTATACCTAGTCAATACTACACTTGATTTTTCAGATGGGCTGAATGGAAAAGGTTTCTTTTTCAGTAATCCCAATGCAAGCCGTACCTGTGGATGTGGTGAGAGTTTTGCTGTTTAAAACCTGTTAAAGCATTTTAAAGTAAGGCCGCTTTGTAAAAAGCGGCCTTTTTGTTGTGACGAACTTAGTACTTTAGCAGTATATGTGGGCTTTGTACAGAAAGGAAATAGCACAATATTTTAGTAGCCTTAGCGGTATTATAGCCATTGCTGTTTTTTTGATCGTGAACGGGTTGGTATTATTTGTGTTTGAAGAAAATGTTCTTGACTTCGGTTATGCTTCACTTGATCGATTTTTTGAACTCTCACCTTGGATTCTTCTTTTACTAGTTCCAGCGATAACCATGCGGAGTTTTGCTGAAGAATTTAGAACTGGTACCTGGGAAGTGCTCCGTACACAACCTATTACCTTATGGCAGTTGATGTTGGGAAAATATCTGGGAGCATTTTCTGTAGTGGTTATGGCACTGGTGCCCACTTTCTTTTATGCAATTCTCTTGCAGGGACTTGCTGCTGACCCTGGATTAGATTGGGGTGCCACGCTGGGGTCTTATTTGGGATTATTTTTTTTAGCTGGCATCTTTACTGCCATTGGAACCTGGTGTAGCAGTTTATCCTCCAATACCATTATTGCCTTTTTGGTTGCCCTTTTATCTATGGCAGTATTTTATTATGGATTTCATGCGATCAGTTTAATTCCGGGTATTCCTGCTGGGGTGGATTATTGGATTGAATGGATAGGAATAGATTTTCATTACAGAAGTATGAGTCGGGGTTTATTAGTCCTGGGCGATTTGGTTTATTTTTCTTCGTTATTGTTTTTATTTTTTTTACTCACCCTCCGAAATCTGAGCGTTCGTTAAATGAAAAAAGTATTGCATTGGATACTGGTTCATCGGTTGGGTGTTGCGCTTGCCCTACTTTTATTTTTCTTGTTGAATGCAATAGCCTCTCTTTCAGATTGGCGTTTGGACTTAACGGAGGAGAAAAGATACACGATTGACCAAGCTACCCTTCAACAACTTCAAGAGCTGAAAGAACCTCTTGAGATTACTGTATTTCTAAAAGGAGAATTTCCATCAGGGTTCAAAAAGTTAGCAGCCAGCACCGAACAGTTTTTGTCTTTATTGAAAAAACAAAATCCCAATCGGTTTAATTATCGTTTTGTGTCTCCATTGGATGAAGTGAGTGAAGGCAAGCTATGGGGAGACTCTTTGCTCTCCATGGGTGCGCTAAATATTAATTTAACGGTTCAAAAAAAAGCAGGGCAAAGTAGTAATATTCTATTTCCAGTGGCGCTGGTTCAGTATAAGGGACAGCAGTCCTTGATTACACTCTTACCTGGCGCTAGCAGAGCCATTTCGCAAACGGAACTAAATAGAGCTGAGGCATTATTGGAATTTCAGTTTACTAGTGTGATAGATAAACTGGTGCATCCACGAAAGCCTGGTATTGCCTATGAAATTGGTCATGGAGAACCTACGGATCAGCGGACATATCAATTACGGGTAGCATTACAAAAGGATTATGAACTTCGTACGTTGGACCTGACCCGACAACCCGCTGTACCAATGGGTGTTGATCTTTTATTGCTCGTAAAACCTACGCTTCGGTTTAGTGAAAATGAGAAATTGAAAATCGATCAGTTTGTGATGCGTGGAGGCAAATTGCTTTGCTTTATCGATAATCTGGTTGCTGAGATGGATAGCTTTGGTCGTAAACCCTCTATTGTTGCTTTTGATCGGGATCTAAACTTGGGGGATCTTTTCTTTCGTTATGGGGCTAGGATCAATCCAGATTTGGTGATGGATCTTCGTTGCGAGGTTAGCTTTATTCAAGTAGGGGGTACGACTGAGCAACCACAGAATGAATTTTTACCTTGGAATTATTACCCATTGGCAGGATCTCCCACTGCCGATAACAAATTAAAAACAGCTGGCTATATTGGTTTACGATTTGCCAACTCGATAGATACAGTGGAAGCACCAGGAGTGATCAAGACGCCGTTGTTAGCTACTTCTGAACGAGCGAGAGTAATCAGTACTCCTGCTCTGATCTCACTAAATGAGAATAGTACAGTTCCGGAGAATAAATTATTTAGTCGTAGCGAAATACCTATTGCGATGCTCTTGGAGGGTAAGCTTACTTCCTTATTCCGCAACAGAATCTTTGGCGCACAGGCCGACTCGATGGCTCGTTCAGGGCTGCCTTTTATTGCGCAAGCCACACAGGGCGGAGTACTATTAGTAGCAGACGGGGATTTGGTGCTTAACGATTATGTACCTGCAGTGGATGATAAAGGGGCTTATGATCCCCAGGCACCGCTAGTTCCTACAGAGATGGGCTGGAATCCGTATACACATTTTGAGTATCTGACCGGAGGAGAGGCTGGTCGTTATTTTATTCCTGTAGCTAATAAAGAGTTTTTATTAAATAGTGTTGAATATCTAATCAGTAATCCAGCCATTAGTAGACTTAGAGCCAAGGAAATTACACTCCGTTTGCTCGATGGGGAAAAAGTAAAAGAATCTCGTGTTTGGGTACAAGTGCTCTTTATTCTTCTCCCACTCTTGTTATTGGTAGGTGGCGGATTTTTATTTCAGTCTGTAAGGAAAAGACAATTCGCTCGTTAAGGCCCTAACTTTGCTTTCATCATGAATATTGATCAAATTAGCTATCTGGTATTTGCTCTTGTTTTGGCGTTAGCCTTGTTTTTTGACTTGGGGCTCATGAGTAAAAAAAATCAGTCGATTACTATCCGCCAAGCCCTGAATCAAACTTTTTTTTGGGTTGGGTTAGCGCTTGCTTTTTTTGTATTTGTATGGGTTGAGAAAGGACAACAGCTTGCATTGGAGTATCTCAGCGCTTATCTCATGGAATGGAGTCTGAGCATCGATAATATTTTTGTGTTTATATTAATTTTTTCTGCTTTTGCTGTCAAAGAGAAAAATTATGGTCGTGTGTTGTTGATTGGTATTCTCATGGCCATTTTTTTCAGAATAATTTTTATTACAGTTGGGGTAGTATTGGTTGAAAAGTTTCATTGGATTTTATATGTGTTCGGTGTATTTCTTGTATATACCGGGTTCAAAATGTTTACGGCAAATGAGGATGAAGAATTCAATCCTCAGGAAAGCAAGGTTTATTTATTCTTGAAGCGTTTTTTGCCGCTCACACCGCATGACGGCGGTGGGAAGTTTATGATTCGTGAGAACGGGAAACCTGTTTACACCACTTTATTTGTGGTTATTATTATGTTAGCTTCCATTGACTTAATATTTGCATTGGACTCCATTCCGGCAGTCATGGGAATTTCACGGGACCGTTTTGTGATCTATACCTCAAACATATTTGCAGTGTTGGGATTGCGCTCACTCTTCTTTTTATTACGTGGGGCAGTAAGCAAGTTTGATTATCTCCAGCAGGGGATAGCCATTGTTTTGGTATTCATTGGTATAAAGATGTTAGGAGAGCATTGGATCAATCAATGGTTGTCCAAGCAGCTGCAAGTAGCTATATCTTTAGGCGTGATTGCCGTCTGTATCAGCGGGTCGATATTTTACTCCTTATTCATTCAGAAGAAAGGACTTCCAGCTGACCAAGTTGATGATAGTGTCTTAAATAACTAAACGTATTCTTTTGTATACCGTACAGCAAGTGATTAGACTATTGGGTGTGGAGATGCCTATAGTTACTTATCATTCTGTCGAATACTTGCTCATCGATAGTCGTCGCGCTTTTTCTCCGGCTCGCTCACTTTTTTTTGCTATTGCTACTTCACGTAGAAACGGGCACGATTACATTGCATCACTTTACCAAAAGGGTGTTCGCAGTTTTGTGATTACCCAACAAATTGATACGACGCCTTTCCCATTCGCTAATTTTATTCAAGTTCCTGATGCCGTTGCCGCTTTGCAACAATTAGCTGCTGCACATCGTTCTCGGTTTTCAATTCCTGTGATTGGTATTACGGGAAGTAATGGAAAAACAATTGTGAAAGAATGGTTGTTTCAGCTTTTACAGCCAGATTTTAAAATTGTACGAAGTCCAAAGAGTTATAATTCTCAACTGGGTGTGCCCTTGAGTGTGTGGGAGTTAAAATCACATCATGACCTGGCTATTTTCGAGGCAGGTATTTCTCAGCCAGGCGAAATGGAGCGCTTAGAAAAAATTATACAGCCTACTATAGGAATATTGACCAACATTGGCGATGCACATCGTGAAGGATTTGTATCCAACAGCGAAAAAGAAAGGGAGAAGCGATTATTATTTAAACAGGCTGTACAACCACCTCCTCTATCTATACTTTCGGTAGCGTCAAAAGCGGGTTATTCAATCATCAAGGCAAAAGGGTCCTTGCTACCTGCAGGAGACACAATCGAAATTCCATTTACGGATACCGCCTCTATCCAAAATGCAATTTGTTGTTGGGAGCTTCTATTATTCTTAAAAGTTCCCCAGGCCACTATTGCTGCGCGTATGAAAGGGCTTGCCCCAGTTGATATGCGACTCAGTTTAAAACAGGGGATTAATCATTGTCAATTGATCAATGATAGTTATAGTGCAGATCTAAGTTCTTTGGAAATAGCACTTTCTTTTTTGAAGCAGCAGGCAGGATCGCTGAAAAGAACAGTGATTCTTTCTGATTTTATGCAAGTAGGAGAGAGGCCCGTAGAACTTTATGCTCGAATACAAACGCTATTAGAACAGCTTCCCATCGATCGATTAATTACTATTGGGCCTGTTATTGGTGCTGCTTTTTCGTCTACTGCCAGTTTGTGGCAATTAGAGCAATATGCGGATACAACCACCTTTCTTGCAAAAGCACAAGCTCGTTCATTTAGGGACGAAATTATTTTGATCAAAGGTGCCCGTAGTTTTGGGTTGGAGCAAATCGTTGTCTTTCTGGAAGAAAAAGTACATGAAACTCGACTGGAAATTGATTTGCATGCGGTGGCTCATAATTACAATCAGTATCGCCAACAACTAAAAGCCGATACAAAAATAATGGCCATGGTAAAGGCCTTTGCTTATGGAAGTGGCGCCACAGAAATTGCACATGTTTTACAGTTTTCTGGTATAGATTATTTTGGAGTTGCGTACGCAGACGAAGGGGTAGAGTTAAGAAAAGCAGGTATTACAACTCCCATATTAGTGATGAATACGGAACCGGCTGCATTTGAGACCTTACTAAACTATCAGTTGGAACCTACACTATTTTCCATTGCTATCCTTGAGGCCTTTGATCAGTTTCTTCAAAAGCAAGGCATAACTAATTATCCGATACATCTGGAAATTGAAACGGGAATGAATCGACTTGGGCTTACCGAAGCAGAATGGCCTACTGTCATTAAAAGACTAGCCTCAACTTCTAGTTTTTTGATTCAATCTGTTTTTTCACATTTAGCTGCCAGTGAGGATTCGGCTGCTGATTCTTTCACGTATGCGCAGTTCGAGTCGTATAACTCATTTACTCGATTGCTAAATAGTGAAATAGATGTTCGGTTTATTCGCCACCTTGCTAACTCAGCTGGTGCTATTCGACACCCGACTTTAGTGATGGATATGATAAGAGTTGGTATTGGTTTGTATGGAGTAGAAACTTCACCACGCCTTACCTTAACACCTGCCATCACCTTGCGTTCCACCATTGCACAAATCAAAATAATCCCAACGGGAAGCGGAGTTAGTTATAATCGTAAGACTGTGGTAGATCGTCCTACGCGTCTGGCTACCGTACGTGTAGGTTATGCCGATGGCTATCCCCGTAATTTGGGAAATAGAAAGGGAAAAGTGTTGGTACAAGGAAAATTAGCTCCCATATTAGGGAGTATTTGTATGGATATGTTCATGATTGATGTTACCGATATTCCAACGGCGCAGGTAGGAGATGAAGTTATCTTATTTGGAGCTGAGTTACCTGTTGAACAAGTTGCCGAATGGGCGGCTACTATTCCCTATGAGATTTTGACCGGAATCTCTCAACGTGTCAAACGTGTTTACTTTCAGGATTGATTACAGAATTTCTGTTTTATCTGAAATATTCGAATTAGTGGTTCCTGTTGCGGGAACTTCTTGTGTTTCTTTTCGAATCAATTTTTGCTGGAAAAGAAAAAGTGTAATTACGCCAACTGAGATAGAGGCATCTGCAATATTGAAAATTGGACTAAAAAATTCAAAAGCGTTTCCTCCAATAAATGGGAACCACTCCGGAAAATGGCCTTGTAATATGGGAAAATACAGCATATCCACAACGCTGCCATGTAACAGCGAGGAGTAGCCTTCTGTAGAGAATTTTGCAACACCTGTGTAGCCGATGTAGTCGTTGAGTATTGGGCTGTAGTGCAATCCTTTATCAAAAATTATACCGTAAAAAAGGCTATCAATTAAATTCCCTACCGCACCCGCGTAAATTAAGCCCGCACAAATCAAAAATCCGTAGGTGTATTTTTCTTTGATAAATTTTCCAAGATACCAGGTTCCAATGGCAACAGCTACTAGTCTAAATAAGGTAAGAACAGCTTTTCCTGTTTCGTTCCCAAACTTCCAGCCCCAAGCCATTCCTGGATTTTCTATAAAGTGCAGACGAAACCAGTCCATGCCAGCTACGCGAATGATCTCTCCAGTGGGATGATTAAGTTTTACCCACAGTTTAAGACACTGGTCTGCAGCCAGTATCAAGATGATCAAAAGTATAAGCTGGTTTTTCTTAGACATGTCTATTTAAGTTTTCCCACCATGTTCTCTGGACGCACCCATTCATCAAATTCAGCAGCAGTAACATAACCTAGCTGTATGGCCATTTGTTTTAAGGTTGTTCCCTGCTTATGTGCTTTTTGGGCAATTTCAGCTGCTTTGTAGTAGCCAATTTTTGTATTTAATGCCGTGACTAGCATCAATGAATTGTCTACATGTTTTTTGATATTGGCGTGTATAGGTTCAATCCCCACGGCACATTTATCGTTAAAAGAAATACATCCTTCTCCAATCAAGCGGGCACTATGTAAGAAGTTGTAGATCATCACGGGTTTAAACACATTTAATTCAAAATGACCCGTAGCCCCACCAATATTTATGGCTACATCATTCCCCAATACTTGTGCGGCAATCATGGTGAGTGCCTCGCATTGTGTGGGATTTACTTTTCCAGGCATGATGGAAGATCCTGGTTCATTATCTGGAATGAATAACTCTCCAATCCCACTGCGTGGTCCGGAAGAGAGCATTCGAATGTCATTAGCAATCTTCATCAAACTGACCGCTACGGTTTTCAAGGCCCCATGTGCTTCGACTATTGCATCATGCGCTGCCAATGCTTCAAATTTATTTTCAGCAGTTATAAAGGGATAGCCTGTCAATTTAGCAATGTGCTTGGCTACATTTTTATCGTAATCTTTTGGTGTATTGATGCCCGTACCCACTGCGGTTCCCCCCAAGGCTAATTCCTGAAGATGCGCCAGTGAATTTTTAATGGCTTTCATACCATGATCGAGTTGAGATACATAACCGCTAAATTCTTGACCAACCGTTAGGGGCGTTGCATCCATGAAATGTGTACGACCTATTTTGACCACTTTCATGAATTGCTTACTCTTTTTGGCAAGAGTATCTCGCAATTTCTTAATCCCTGGTATCGTATTTTCTATTAGTACCGTATACGCAGCAATATGCATTGCAGTTGGGAATGTATCATTGGAAGACTGCGATTTATTGACATCGTCGTTTGGATGAAGAAATTTTTCTTTGTCGGTAAGCTTTCCTCCTTTTAGCACGTGTCCTCGATATGCAATCACTTCGTTCACGTTCATATTGCTTTGCGTGCCACTACCTGTTTGCCATACTACCAAGGGGAAATAAGCATCCAATTTACCTTCCAGTATTTCATCGCAAACCTTTCCAATTAAGACCGCCTTATTTTTTGGTAAAACACCTGCATCCATATTAGTCAATGCAGCTGCTTTTTTCAGGTATGCAAATGCCCGGATAATTTCTTTGGGCATTCGGTTTATGTCTTGTGCAATTTTAAAATTCTCAATACTACGCTGTGTTTGCGCACCATAATAAGCGTCCAGGGGAACCTTTACTTCACCCATGGTATCCTTCTCTATTCTATATTCCATTTTATTGGGATTATTAGCCCTGCAAAGTTAGCTGAACTTTGGCTTTCTTTTTTCCAGAAATGCATTGACGCCCTCCTGCATTTCTGCAGTGCCAAAGCATTGACCAAATAGTTTTACTTCTTCCTGGTATCCATTTTTTGTTTTGTCAAAGCAAGCTTCAACAGCTTCCACTACTCTTGCCACTGCCTGAGGCCCTTTTGTAAGAATAGTACGCATCATTTTTTTAGCCTCTACCAAAAGTTCAGTAGCATTCACAACTTGATTGACTAGTCCAATTTGTAAGGCTTGTGTTGCATCTACCATATTGCCTGTTATCATTATCTCTAGCGCTTTTCCTCTTCCTACCAATTGTGTTAAGCGTTGTGTACCGCCGTATCCTGGTATCAGCCCCAAATTAACCTCTGGTTGACCAAAACGCGCTTGCTCTGTTGCAATACGAATATGGCAAGCCATGGCTAGCTCACAACCTCCTCCAAGTGCAAATCCATGGATGGCGGCTATGATTGGCTTTTTACTCTTCTCCAGCCGATCAAAGATGGCTTGTCCTTTTGAGGCCATCTCCATGGCTCTATTTGCATCAGCACCCTTGAATTCGCTAATATCGGCGCCTGCCACAAATGCTTTTTCACCAGCTCCGGTGAGTATCACGCCTTTTATGATAGTGTCTTTTTCAATTTGATCGATTGCCTGCTCTAATTCAGAAAGCACAGTTTGATTAAGTGCATTCATTTTATCAGGTCTGTTAATGATAAGCGTGAGTACGCCCTCTTCGAGATGGCCCAATAAGGTTTGGAACGATCCCCAGTTTTCTTGGTTCATATACTTAAATTAGGAACGATGGGTGGCTACCCAATCTTTGATAAAATCAGCAATTTCTCTAGTGTCGGAGCCGGGATGAAATAGTTTCCCAACTCCCATTTTATAAAGCGCTTCGGTATCTTCTTCTGGAATGATACCGCCTCCGGTAAGCAATACGTCATTCAATCCTTTTTCTTGCATCAGGGCAATCACTTTTGGAAAAACTGTATTGTGCGCTCCTGAAAGAATGGAGATTCCAATGGCATCTACATCTTCTTGCAGGGCAGTAGTTACAACCATTTCTGGCGTTTGACGAAGCCCGGTATATATGACTTCCATGCCAGCATCCCGTAGGGCTGTGGCAATTACTTTAGCGCCACGATCGTGACCATCTAAACCAACTTTTGCTACTAATACGCGAACAGGTCTTTTCATATATCTAAGCTCCTTGCAAAATTAAGCGCTTTGCCTGAGTCAATCTTTCTACTGTTTCCTCCTTGCCTAGCAGGCACGCAATATCAAATACGCCCGGCCCAAATTTTCCACCTACTAGCATAATGCGAAGTGGTAATAACAACTCCCCTGTTTTTAGCTGCTGTTCTTGTGCTAAGTCTTTACATATTTTCTCCAACTCGCCCGTAGTCCAAGGATTTGCTTGTTGGTATTGCTGAATAAGCTGATCAAAGAATACTGATTTTTCGGCATTCCATTTGGGAAGAATAGAGGCCGTATCAATTTGTGTAGGTCTTTTAAAAAAGAAGCTGCCTTGTTCTACAAAGTCAGTCAGTAAGGTGCAGCGTTCTTTTACTAGGGCAATTACTTGTTCTAGAAGCGTGCTGTCAGCTATCGTCAAATTTGCTTTTTCAAAACTTGCCCTTACCAGTGGTAACAATT
This sequence comes from uncultured Chitinophaga sp., assembly GCA_964576375.1. Lineage (GTDB taxonomy): Bacteria > Bacteroidota > Bacteroidia > Chitinophagales > Chitinophagaceae > JJ008. The sequence goes on along the minus strand of CAZNUR010000016.1, from coordinate 3,124 downwards.
CACTGGCAGAGGTTCGTTTGATCCATTCGTGATTGAACCACTTTGCTTTTTCGTAATCGAATTTAGCACCACTGCTATGCACACGTGCCATATCGAACGAGGCTATTAATTCTTCCTTACTAAAAACTTCTTTCTCTGTCCCATCATTCCAACCGAGAAGAGCCAATAAATTGATAAAGGCAGCTGGTAAAAATCCTTTTTCCCGAAACCCCTCTGTAGTTTCTCCAGTTTTTGGATCTTGCCAGTTCATCGCAAAAACAGGGAAGCCGTATTTAGCACCATCTCTCTTGCTGAGTTTACCACTGGGGCCCAGTATTAATGGGAAATGTGCCCATTGCGGCATTGCCTCCCACCCAAACAAATGCTGCCATAATAATAAATGAACTGGAGCAGAGGGAAGCCACTCTTCCCCTCTAAAAGCGTGTGTTATTTTCATGAGATAATCATCTACTACCACGGCTAAGTGATAGGTGGGCATTCCATCCGCTTTTAGCAACACTTTATCATCTACTAGTGAAGTATCAAAACTTACCTCTCCACGGATCATGTCCTGAAAACTGATTGTTTTCCCTACCGGCATCTTTATCCGAATCACATGTGGGGTGTTGGCTTCCAGTAATTTTTTTGTTTCATCTGCAGTCAAGGTGAGCGAGTTGCGCATCCTCATCCGAAGATGATGATCGTATTGCGGGGAAGGATTCTCAGCTGATTTATATTTTTCACGCATTTGCTCTAATTCCTCTCCTGTATCAAATGCATAATAGGCGTGATCAGCTGCTACTAATTGTTCTGCATACTTTCTATACAGTGCTTTTCGCTCACTTTGCCGATAAGGTCCATAGGGGCCTCCTTGTTGAACACTTTCGTCAGGTTCTAATCCACACCAACGAAGACAATCAAAAATATACTCCTCTGCTCCCGGTACATATCTGCTTTGATCAGTGTCCTCGATTCGTACAATAAACTCACCCCCGTGTTTCTTTGCAAATAAATAGTTGTACAATACAGTGCGCACCCCACCTAAATGAAGACCTCCCGTAGGACTGGGGGCAAATCGAACTCTCACCTTTTTACTCATGGTGCAAAGATAACCCCTGCCTGTATCTTTGTTTCTGATGTATAAGCCCTTTATTCAGCCCCCAGCATTTGCACGACTGTTTTACCCAAACCGATTATGGAGGATGAACCCGTTGGAGCCTAGTGTTTATTTGACTTTTGATGATGGCCCTCATCCTGAAATCACTCCTTTTGTATTAGAGCAATTGTCTCGTGCAAATGCAAAGGCTAGCTTTTTTTGTATAGGCAGCAGGGTAGCTGCTTATCCCCAAGTTTATCGACAGATTCTTGAGCAGGGGCATCGGGTTGGGAATCACACGAATCAACATTTGAATGCATGGCACACCAATCAGACATATTATTTACGGGATGTGGCTGCAGCAGCAAGTCTTATTGATTCCAATTTGTTTCGACCTCCTTATGGAAAACTGCCTTGGCCAGTTGCCAGTAAGATTTCCTCAGTAATTAAAGCGCCTGCCCAAATTGTTATGTGGGATATTTTGAGTGGTGATTTTGATCATCACCTGACTGCCGAGGCTTGTTTGGAAAACTGTCGCAAACATTTACGTCCTGGTTCAATAATTGTACTCCATGACAGCGAAAAAGCATGGGATCGATTATCTGTTTTTTTACCTGAACTAATTACCTTGATAACGTCCGCTGGCTATTCCTTAAAAGCCTTACCATAAAAAAACCCGGACTTTTGATCCGGGCTTCATTCACAAAACAAATGTATTAGGGCAAGGTTATGTTATAGGTAACTCCATTAATAGTTACAGTAGCTAAATTATCACAGGTTCCTGTTCCATAGTTAATCAATCCCACAAAACGGGTTCCGGTAGTTGCATTTTCACGTACGGTTCGAACCGTACCTGTTACGATCCAGCGACAATTGTTACGACGAACCAAGGGCTCTACAATCGTAGCATTCCAACCTACCAAAGTGGTGTCTCTTTTTACTTGTCCACGTGCTGCTCCTGTAATTCTAAATGCATCATCGATGGGTGTAGTGGTCAATACACCTTCAAATTGCGTTCTTACCTTTTCGCTATTCCAGCTAATAAAATTACCGTTGGGTTTAGTAAGTTTCCCATTGGTAACATTGATTAAATAACGAGGTCCAACTGAAGGCTCAGTTGTATTTTTTATCCGCATAGTGCCTTCCACTTTAGTGCTGTCAAAGTAAAATCCATCAAATGAGGTTTCTACAACCGCATTGGGTATCAGCAAGCGATTTGTGTATACATGAATAATTTTTCCTTTTCTGAAATGCCCATCTCTTGCAACACATCCTGTACCAAAATCCAGGACTACACGCACTGGAAAAGGGGCCGGCGCATTTGGTCGGGTAATAATTACAGTTGGGCAAGCATTCAGTCTTCCAAAAATTCCCATTCCTCCCATGCCTACTTCTTGATTCACACCCATTGCATCATCAAAAATTCCATCAAACACTAACTCTGCTTCCGTGTCTGATTCACTGGATAATTTTGAGATATTAGTCTCATACTGCTCAATAGGATCTTGCGTAGTACTTTTTTCTTTTTGGCAGGCTAAGATGGTGAGTGCAAGCAATCCGCCTATAGCTACTATTTGGAGTAGTAAATTCTTTTTCATGCTAATTGATTTGCTTTATAAAGTTACAGTCATTTGACTGCCAATAATTCTTTTGGTTTAAGAATAGGTTTTTTTACTGAGTTTTGCGTTACATGAACATGTTAATTGATACCCATGCCCATTTATATCTGTCTGATTTTGAGTTGGATAGTGCCGTAATGCTGGAAAGGGCTAAAGGGGAAGGAGTGTCCCATGTTTACCTTCCCGCCATTGATTCTACTACCCATGACTCAATGGTTCAATTCGAAAAGAACTTTTCTGAATGTAGTGCTATGATGGGGGTTCATCCCTGCTCCATCAAAGAGAATTATATAGAGGAGCTAGAAATAGCTAAGGTATGGTGGGAAAAAAGATCCTTTGTAGCGGTAGGCGAAATTGGGTTAGATTTTTATTGGGATCGAACTTTTGAAAAGGAACAATACATTGCCTTTCGAGCACAAATTGATTGGGC
>CAZNUR010000015.1:32179-45085 GCA_964576375.1 uncultured Chitinophaga sp. | reverse complement strand
AAGCCTGCCGCTAGCGTTCATCCTGAGCCAGGATCAAACTCTCCATTGTAAATGATGTTTGATACTGACATTTTAAAATTCTCAAGAGAAAATTAACGTGTCAAATCGAATTGTTTTCGTTTGACTTACCTTTTGTTTCACTCTCGCGTGAAGCGAGAATGAGTGCTATTGTTTCCCAACTTTCAAAGATCTTCGGCCGTTACCAGCCTGCCCGTTTTTTGAACGGGAGTGCAAAGGTAAGCGTCCATTTATTTCTACCAAATTTTTCAGGATTTATTTTCCAACAAAACCCGAATCATTTAGCGTGAAAATCAATTGTTTTCGAAAGATCTGGCCCCGTTTTTTCGAAGCGGACGGCAAAGATAGAGTAATTGGGATTACCAGCAAACTTTTGATCAAAAAAAATCTGAAAAAATCTTGATTATCAATGAAACACAGGCCCCTCAAGGGTTTCAGCTACCTACAATTCCACTTGAAATAGAAATAGTCCATGAGCAGGCGCTACAAAACTGGCTCTGGTACAATCCTTTGCGTTGATTATCTCTTGGAACTCGGTCAAGGTTATTTTTTCTCTACCTACTAATAACATGGTTGAGACAAGCGCTCTAACCATTCCACGCAGGAATCGGTTTCCTGTAACCCTGTATACTAAAAAACCATCCTCCTCTATCCACTGGCTTTCAGTTAAACGACAAATGAATGTTTTAACCTGCGTATTTCTCTTGGAAAAGGAGGTAAAGTCCTCTACACCCAACAATATTGCAGCGGACTGTTCCAGTAACGCTTTATTTAAAGGGTAGGGATAAAACCAGGCTCTATCTTCCTTGAAAGGATCTTTTGAGTTGTATATATAATACTGATAAGAACGATGTGTGGCATCAAATCTGCAATGTGCATCAGCAGCAACTTCTCTTATAGATTTTACAACAACGGAAGAAGGAAGGATTGCATTAATCTTATATACAAACTGTGGATGAATTGCTTGCTCAAAATCAAAATGGAAAAAATTCTGTAGCGCATGTACGCCAGCATCCGTTCTTGAAGAGCCTGTCATCACTACTGAACTGCGTTGTAAAATAGAGAAGGCTTTCTCTACTTCAGCCTGCACAGTCAAAGCGTTTTCCTGTGATTGAAAACCACTATAAGGAGTACCCTTGTAAGCAACTTCTAGAAAATAGCGAGGCATTATTGAAGCATCTCTTTGAGACGAACAGCAAATTCAGGATTTCTAAACACATTAAATAAACGATCAAATTGTGAACGATCACTAACATACAGCCAAGCTTCCAATAAAAAATCATAACGACCTTCATCAGTGGTGAACTTACCAGCTAGTGCGGCTATTTGCGGGACAGACAGACAAAATTTTTGAAGCTCCTTGCTAATAAGAAGGACGCGTTTTATATCTGAAGTAGCTGCAGCGATCGAAACAAGCAATTGATCCACCTCCTCCTGTGTTGCAATCGAGGAGCAACGTGGATTTGTAATAGTTGAGGAAGCTGTAATCTGCACAAGTGGCGTGTCTAACCTTTCTTTTATTACCGATACTTGAGGAACAATGGTCTTAGCAATAGTATCAATAACTTTTTTCTCCTCGGTTACTTTTACAATATCAGCTGACTTTTTTTCCTCCCTGGCACGAAGACTGGGATCCCCTGCTGCTAAGGCTAACAGGTTTGAAAATTCATCCTGTTCAGTTAGCATTGATGTTTGCGTGTATTGCTGTTCTACTTTTTTTTGGCTGAATTGCACTACCAAACTCCGCCAATCCATGAGGCCCCATCCCTTATCCCCAAAGTCTTTCAATAAATAACCATGATCAGCTTTATTTACAGATAAAGTGAAATACTGAGTAGGCCAATCTTGTCCAGGAAAACGAATGGAAATCTGATAAACAGTATCGGTAAGCTTGGACAAAATTAGATAGCCAGCTTTGGAGGAAGTAAGCGTGTCTGCGTTTATAATTACAGAAAATAATCGGGCTGGCTCAGATTGTATGTAAACAAAATTGGAACGCTGGGCATTCAGTACAAAAGAGGAAAATAGAATGGTAAGGACAAGAGGAAAAAATCTCATGCAGTTACTTATGATTAGCGATCAAATGTAATTATTAATGGCTACCACTTTCCACCGGCGCCGCCACCCCCAAAACTACCACCCCCAAAACCACCAAATCCACCGCCTCCAAATCCACCACCTGAACTTCCACCCCAACCACTTCCACCACTCCAACCTCCGCCCATCCAGGCACCTCCTGTCCAGCCTCGATGACCACGACGATTAATCATAGTACCCCCACCTCCTCGAGAGGATAGCATTGAGATCAGAATTAAAATGATTACAAAAACTATTGAGGGAATTCCAACTTCAGGAGACTTCTTTCTTCTTCTTTGCTGTTTGTATTCTCCAGAGGACGCTTTTTTTAAAGCTTCGGTTGTTTTTTTAAAACCTTCAAAATAATTGCCTTCTTTGAAATAAGGAATTAATTCATTTTCAAGTATTGCATCGGCTGTAACATCAGGGATGGCTCCCTCTAGACCATAGCCAACTGCAATGTAAGCATCCCGATTTCCATCACCACCTCCCGTGGAAATCAAGACCACTACACCATTATTAAAAGTTTGACTTCCTACCCCCCACTTTCTCCCTAATGCAGTTGCGAATTCATTGGCGGTATAGCCCTCTAAGCTTTCCACTACCACAATGGCAATTTGATTAGAAGTACTATCGTCAAATGAAACAAGGGTTTTCTCAATGTAATCAGCCTGCGGTTTTGTCAAAAACGTAGCTGATTTAGTAAGGTCATTATATAGCCTGGCAGGATTGGGTCTGGCAGGCACTACTTTTTCAATTTGTGCGGCAGTAGCCGTTGCAATCAAAAGGCAAAACGATATGAGGTAACCCGCTATTTTCATCGACCAAAAACTAGTTCGTCAGACAATTCATTTTTGTCTTTATCCCCTTCGTAGGGAAAATGGGTTTGCAGCGCAGCGCCAATCTCTTGAATACTGTTACGGATACCACGAATAGGATCTTGTGCATGAAACGCAGCAATAATACGATCAACTTGAAGCTGCCAAAAAGCAGTTCCCAGTTTCTCATGAATTCCTTGGTCACCCCATACAGCAAGCTGATGATCCCGCAAGGCTAAGTAAAACAGCACACCATTACGTCCTACTGTTTTATCCATTTCAAGTTGATAGAAAAGTTCTGCTGCACGATCAGCTGCATCGATATATCGACATCTGCTTTCAATAAAAACACGGATTTCTCCACTTGTTTTTCGCTCAGCCAATTCAATTGCTTCGCTGATTGCTTTGCGATCCTGCTCTGAAAAAAAGGAGGAAGCCTGCTTATTGAATAGTGAGAACAAATTACTGAATATTGAATTTAATGTCAGGCGCTTTTTCTGAGCCTTTGTCAGCCTCGTAGTAAGCCTTCTCAGTGAAATTAAATAGACCCGCCATAATATTTCCAGGGAAACGCTTCACGCGAAGATTAAAATCCTCTACTGCTTTATTGTAATCCTGACGTGCTACATTGATACGATTTTCAGTTCCCTCAATTTGTGTTTGGAAATCTTGAAAAGCCTTGGTGGTCTTTAAATCGGGGTATTGCTCAAAAGAAGCGATCAGTCGGCTGAATGAACCCTGTAGGTTAGCCTGTGCTTGCTGGTAAGCTTGCAGAGAGGCTGGGTCGTTGATATCAATTTTAACTTGTGTTGCCGCGGCACGAGCTTCCACTACTGATTGCAAAGTTGATTTTTCAAAATTGGCAGAGGCCTCTACTGTTTTAATTACACTACCGTACAAATCACTGCGACGCTGATAATTTGTTTCCACATTACTCCAAGCTTTTTTTACACCCTGGTCTCCGGATACAAAACCATTGTAGGCATTGCAACCCCAAAATCCAAAGACTAAAAACAAACCTCCAATTATTAAAAGTGCAAGCGTAGTTCCTTTCATAGGTAAATTATTTATGAAGCAAATTTAGTGTAAAAGCAATGCTTGGTAAAAACAATGCGAAAAGCAGTCTGTTAAAATTATACTTACGCCTGCTGAACAGCTGCGATACCTGGAAGAATTTTCCCCTCGAAGTATTCTAAGAGCGCACCTCCTCCTGTAGACACATAACTAACCCGATTCGCAAAGCCAAATTGATTAACCGCTGCTACGGAGTCCCCCCCACCAACCAGGGAAAACGCACCATGATCAGTTGCATTGGCAACAGCCTCTGCGATGGACAAGGTTCCAGCCTGAAATGGCTTCATCTCAAAAACCCCCATTGGACCGTTCCATAGAATGGTACGAGCGGCGGATATAACTGAGTTGAAATCAGCCCTAGCTTTTTGACCAATATCCAAACCCATCCAGCCAGAGGGAATTCCAAAGCTTTCACAATTGGTGGTAGTGGCATCTGGAGAAAATTTATCGGCGATAGTGCTGTCGATAGGCAAGTGGATATTAACTCCGCGTTCCTTTGCCTTTTTTAATAAATCGATTGCCAATGGCAAACGATCTTCTTCACAAAGTGAACTACCGATCATTTTACCTTGGGCTTTCCAAAAGGTATAGGCCATTCCTCCACCTATGATAATATCAGTGGCACGATTCAATAAATTTTCGATGATCAGAATTTTGTCACTCACCTTAGCCCCTCCTATGATAGCAACAAATGGTTTAGTGGATTCGTGTAAAACACGAGCTGCACTGGCAACCTCTGCCTCCATCAATAAACCAAAAACTCTTCGCTGTGGAGGGAAGAACTGTGCAATCACCGCGGTTGATGCATGGGCTCGATGCGCTGTACCAAATGCATCGTTCACCCAAACAGTACCCAGTTGAGCCAAAGCATTTGCAAATGACACATCTCCTTTTTCCTCCTCTTTATAAAAACGAAGATTCTCCAATAACAACACCTCACCCGGAAGTAATCCTGCAGCTAGTTTAACGGCTTGCTCACCAATGCAGTCAGGAGCAAATTTGACAGGAGATAACGGAAGCAATTGCTGGAGATGCGCTACCAGATATTTTAAGGAATACTTATCAGTAGGACCCTCCTTGGGCCTGCCTAAATGACTCATCAGTATGACGGACCCACCTTGCGACAAAATTTGTTGTATTGTTGGCAAGGCAGCACGGATTCGTGTATCGTCAGTAATATTTTGTTGCGCATCAAGTGGAACGTTAAAATCCACACGCACAAGTGCTTTTTCGTTACGAAATGAAAAGGAAGAAAAAGAACCTTGCATTAGCGAATCAATTTTGCAAAGTAATTTACAGTACGAACAAGCTGACTCACATAACTCATTTCATTATCATACCAGCTCACAGTTTTAACCAACTGATGATCTCCAACTGTTATCACCTTCGTTTGGGTGGCATCAAAAAGTGAGCCATAGCTGATGCCTATAATATCCGTACTTACAATTTCATCTTCAGTGTAACCAAAAGATTCGTTAGCAGCTGCTTTCATAGCAGCATTAACCTCTTCAACAGTTACTTTTTTATTTAAGATTGAAATTAACTCTGTTAGTGAACCCGTAATGGTTGGAACACGCTGAGCCCCACCATCCAGTTTCCCTTTCAATTGAGGCAATACCAGTCCAATAGCTTTGGCAGCTCCAGTACTATTGGGTACGATATTTCCTGCGGCTGCTCTTGCACGGCGTAGATCCCCTTTGGGATGCGGCGCATCTAAGGTGTTCTGATCATTTGTGTAAGCATGAATGGTTGTCATGTGGCCTGTACAGATACCGTATTGATCATCCAACACTTTAGCCATAGGAGCTAAACAATTGGTAGTACAAGAGGCCCCAGAAATAACGGTCTCCGTACCATCTAAGATTTCATGGTTTACATTGAATACCACCGTTTTCAAATCTCCTGTTGCAGGGGCAGAGATCACAACTCGCTTGGCGCCGGCCCGGATATGAGCCGATGCCTTTTCCTTGTCGGTAAAAAAACCTGTACACTCCAATACCACATCCACATCATGGGAAGCCCATGGAATTTGTGCAGGATCTTTTTGCGCATATATTTTTAGAACATCTTTATTCACCAGTATTGAATCCTCAGTAGCTTTTACATCAGCCTCAAAACGACCCTGTGCACTATCGTACTTAAGTAAATGCGCTAACACAGCAGGACTGGTTAAGTCGTTTATAGCTACAACATCAATACCCTCCATATTATAGATCTTCCGGTAAACCAACCTTCCGATTCTTCCAAACCCATTGATTGCTACTTTTACAGATGCCATAAATAAATTTTAAGGTGGCAAAGGTAAAGCAAGAGCGTGAGATTTGGTTGGCAAACACTACAACCTTATCTTTGCCGCTCCTAAAACGGCCCGTTCGTCTAAGGGCTAGGACACCACCCTTTCACGGTGGTGATACGGGTTCGAATCCCGTACGGGCTACAAAGCCTTGCAGCGCTGCTGTAAGGCTTTTTTATTTTAAGCTCCATAATCGCCAAACGCACAGTTTTTATTCTCCAAACCCAGGTAATTAACATCAATGGGAAGATGCCAATAGTCATCAACGCAGCATTCTTTCCGGTTTATTTTCATTTCACGCAGCCAGTAAATACATCATGGAAACAAATCAGTTATTGCAAGGGGAAGTATTATCCAAATTATTAGTAGATAAAGGGGGACCATGCCTTTCAATAACGGTTCCGCTTGAGAAATTGAACCCAACAAGGGAATCCAATAAAAGGATTCTGAAGGAAATTGCAGCCTTAGCTGAACAACAATGGAAATCATCTTTTCCAGGACAAAAAGGAGATTTTTTTCTATCACCACTACACGACTACATAGAAAAGATTGACCTAACCAATCCCCCCAGTGGAGTAGGTATTTATATTTCTCCCAACCAGGCTCATAGTATACAATTTCTTTTTGCACCTCGTAAGCGTGTTTGCTGGCACGACAGATTCCTTGTGCATGACCTTGTTTATCAGCTACAACTACAACAACGGTTTTTATTGCTAACACTTACAGAAAAAAGGGCTCACCTTTATGATTGCGAAAACGACCAATGCAAACTCATACAAGATGGCGAAATCAATACGCCCTTCTTTGACAACTATGAGTATTCTCCCCCTGCCCGAAGTACCTCATATGCTGGACACTCGCATGTAAAAAGCTATGAGCGAGAAAATGAAGAAGTTGTTGCAACTCACCGTAGAAAATACTTGAAAGGGGTAAAGGGAAAATTGGCACAATACCGAACCCATCAAACTCCATTGGTTGTAATTGGTCAAAAAGAGCTACAAGCTGATTTGAATCTTGAGGAAAACGCAAACGAACCTATTGTATACGTAAATAGGGACCCCAGCCATGACTCAACAACAAGCTTAGTCAAATTGGCGACTGCCCCAGTGTTTGCCATGCAAGAAAAAAAAGTAGAGAAATTGATTGAAGAATGGCATGAACTGGTTGGTAAAGGTTTCACCAGAAGTGGACTTCAAGCTTGTTGGCGTGCTGCCCAAGAAGGAAACTGTCGTATACTACTCTTAGAAGAATCATACAGTAAACCTGGCTTTTTACTAAATGACCCTTACTACCTGTTTCTTTCACCACCCATAGGAAAACACACCACCCTCCCAGACGCAGTAGATGATCTGATCAAGTTGGTACTAGAAAAAGGAGGGACAATTGTCTTCACTCCTGATGAACTATTAGTAGCAGAACAAAAAATAGTAATGATTACACGTTATTAAAAATTTCAAAATGAATACGACTCAAACAAACAAAATGGTGCGTTTGCACGACTTGCTGGATTATGAAATACTTCAATTCAATGCAGGCGAAAATCAACTCAAAAACGCAGTAAAAAAATGGATTTCGTTAGCCTCGGCACTATCACTAAAATCTTCTCTCCAGGAATACACCGGGATTATCGAGTCTCATTTACTGTATTTAAAGGAGTATACCCTTTCCACACAATTACCAGCGATACCCAGCAGCAGCCGAATTATGAGAGCCATGATTGCCGAAACCGAGGAAAAGCTAAAAAAATGTGCTGACAGAGAATTGCAAGATGCCTGCTTGTTGGCATCTATACAAGAAATAAACCATATTAAAATAAGTCAATATGGAACTGCAGCCTCCTTTTCCAATGAACTCATGAACAAAAAAGCGGCAAGCCTCTTTCATCTTTTTGAGATCAACGAGAAGAAGGTTGACAAAAAACTAAGTAAACTGGCCAAAAAGGAGGTCAATAGCAGAGCTATTGCTCCAGTTGCTATAGAAAATAGTTTTGTTTAATTTATTTAGCTTTTAAATACATATATCTAAACATTATATATAATATTGTTAATAAATAGAAATATTTACTTACTTTTAATAAGTATATAAATTAATCTTATCCCATGAATGAAAAACTCGCAGAAGAGAAAGGAGATAAGAGGGACAAAATCCATTCGAATGGATACAGTTCTCCAATTACACACAAAAAGAGATTTGCAGTAGCCCCAGCTAATTATTTGGAAATGCTGGAAAGAGAAATATGGCGACTGAACGGGGAAAGAGACGCAACCTGCCATATTCTGCATGAGGATGTTATTCAGCTATTGGTTGCAGCAAAAAACTACTTACATGTAATTGAGCATACAGACTGTAATAAAGTGGGCGAAACAATAACAAAAGTGGATAGTCTTATTGCAATTGCATTTCAAAAAATTAAAAACATACATCAACAAATTGCAAGCCCCCCCTTTAGTCTATTTGGACTAAGCGGTGCCATTGAGGAGCTGATTTCCAACGCAAGTAAGAATGCAAGAGTTCAAATAAACATAAAGAAACTGGATACTGACGTAAATCAAATTGAAGACTATCAACAGTTAGCTGTCTACAGAATATTCAAGGAGTTAGTAGAAAACTCTCTTCAACACGCAAGGGCAAACAATATAGAGTTGGCTTTATCGCTTGAACAGGATTTTATACTTATGAATTACGTAGATAATGGAATCGGTTTTTATAACTCAAAAAGATTTTGGCGTACTGGCTTACTTCAAATTGAATCATTAATTCAAACGTTTAATGGGAAAATGAATATTAGCACTGCTCCAGGAATTGGTTTCAAATTCTACGCCCAGATACAATTAATTCCTCGCATCTATGAACAGTGAAAAAACCTCGAAAAAAATTGCGGTAACTACAATCATACAAACGCTAGCAATGATCATTTATAATAGCATCACTTTATTACTATTTTGAACTCGTTCTGGGTTTGTATTCTTACAGACCGAACACAAGCAAGCAGGGTTGGTTTTAATAGGTACGGCGATGCAAAGTTTTGCATCGCCACTTTTTTTACTCTGCCAACAGCTGCAACTTTTTTTCATTGATTATTCGAATGTGGCCATCTCCTCCTACTTCAATCAAACGCTCTGATTTAAACTCACTTAATGTTCTGATCAAAGATTCTTTAGCCGTACCTGCAATATTTGCCAGCACCTCTCTGTTCATTTGTATGGCAAAATTATCTTGTTCTGTAGGAGCATATTTTCTCTTGACTAACAGCAATGCCTCGGCTACTTTTTGCCTTAATGAATGATAAGCTATTCCAACCAGGTGACTATTCTTGCTGGTCAATGCGTTTGCAAGCATCATGTTTATCTTATAACTAAAATTGATATTGCCCCTTAACAATTGCTGGAACTCCGCGCGAGGAACTAAAATCAACTCCGCACCATCAATAGACTCCGCTGATTCCCGATAATGTGTGTTTTGAATGAGAGATATATGACCAATAAAATCTCCCTCGCCACATAAATCTGTAACTAAATCCTTCCCATCCGTACTACTTTTTAATAAGCGCACCTTTCCATTTTTTATATAGTATAAAAACTTCGGAGACTGCCCCTCACTATAGATCAATTGACTTTTTCCATAACGATGCAAATTTCTTCCCTCTAAAAGCTCTTGCATTACTTGACGCTCCTGCAAGGCAGAACCGGCCTCCTGTACAGGTGTATTTTGCTTGAGAAAATCCTTTACTAAGGCAATACGCTTTAGTCTGGATTCTACCACATACAATAATTCAGCATCGGTGCAGGTGGTGAAGAGAAAATCATCAGCTCCGGCTGTCATCATCCTTCTAACTTCATCCCACCCCTCTGTTTCCACTAAAAAAATGAGAGGTGTGAGCGCAAACTGCGCATGTTTGCGAATAATATGCAAAAAGCCTAAGCCATCAAGATGAGGCAGATTAGATTTAGCCACAATCAAGGATGGTGAGTGGTCTAGTAAAAACTGAAAAGCAGTTTTACTGTCTGCGCTCTCCAATACCTCATAACCAGCCATTCTTAACACATCAGGAATAGCTGAAATGTGCTTCTCAGTGATACCTGCAACTAGTATTTTTGGCATAATAAGCAGTTTTATAATAAGAATTAACGCTTACCAAATATAAGTATTAATTCTTATTTAAACTACTCCACCAATTGCTGCAATTTTTTTTCATTTAATAACCTGATGGTACCATCTTGCTCTAATTCTATCAAACGCTCGGACCTAAATTCACTCAGCGTACGAATAGAGGATTCGATGGCAGTCCCTGCAATACTTGCGAATGCGGCTCTATTCATGTTAATAGCAAACGAACCATTGGCGGGCTGGTCATATTTAGCCTTTAAGTGCAACAAGGCAGCTGCAACTTTCTGACGAAGGGAGTGGTACGCCAACCAAAGCAGGCGATTTTGCATACGAACAGCCCTGTTAGCAACCTTCTCCATAAATTTTCGTGAAGCAAGGCCATTATGTGAAATTAACTCTTCAAAATCATGCCTAGGAATTATTGCGAGTTCAGTATAGTCAATTGCCTCTACTGTTTCCTCATGATTAGTTCCATTGATTATTTCAATAAAACCAAGGTAATCTCCTGGCCCATATAGCTCTATAACCAAATCCTTTCCATCAGGATGCGTCTTAAAGGATCGAGCCTTTCCATTAATTACATAGTAAAGCTTGGTGGGACGATCTCCCTCCTTTATGATTATCTGCTTTTTGTTGTAGCGATCGACATTCCGGTCTTTTACTAAATAATCCTGTAATTCTTTCTCAGTCTCCGCAACAAGCGCAAACATCTCCTCTCGCTTTCGCCATTGTCCACCTAGTTCTTTTTTTCTAATTCGTGTCTCTAAGCTGCTCAATAATTCTGTCCCCTCAAAAGGCTTAATAATAATATCATCCGCCCCCATTTCCATAGCCCTCCTCAATTCATTTTTATCACAAGCGCTACAAAGGACTATAAAAACTGCATTTCCAAACCATGGCTTAGCTTGCAAAAGATGCAACACTCCATAACCATCCAGTCCCGCTAACGAAAGGTCTGTAATTACCACATCAGGGGACTCAACACTAGCTATCTCTACCCCAGTCTTGCCATCGTTCGCTTGCAGCAAATTATAATCAGCGAGTTCAAGGATCTCACTTATGCATGACCTTACAGAAGGCTCACTGGTTATGACTAAAATCTTACGTTTCATGATATACAAATCACCTGAATTGAGCGGCTACAATCAATGATAAGTGTCAACAAAAAAATGATTAATAAAAAAGGCGCACCAAGAGATGCGCCTTTTAAGTTCTAATCAACTTTTTTATCGAGCGGGCAATAATATTCCGCTAAATATTTTTCTGGAAGTTGTCACTCGATAGAGAATAGGTGTAGCAACAACAGGAGCCTTTAATTGAATGATACGACTCTCTTGTGGTTGTAATTCACCAATAAAATCCTGCATGAGCAACTTACCTTGCCAGTCAAATAACTCGATCTTAATTTTCGTTTTTTCTGGTGTCTGAATGTTGAAATTCAACGTAGCCCCAAACGGATTTGGAAATACTTTTACTTCCAACACTTTAATAATAGTTGGCTGTTGTACTTCTTCCTGTAATGCCGCTTTGAGACTGCTGGATACACACAAATTAAGTGCAGGGAAATAACCTAAAAACACACGACACTGATCAAATGCATTATTGATCACATCAATTTGCATAACAATATCTCCCAAAGTAGGCACCACCGTACCGCCAGCACCTGCTTGACCAGGCAGTTTTGTTCTACCCAATACAGCATTAGCTAAAGCCAACAGATCTGCTACAGTTCCGCCACTTGTAGCGCGCAGGTAGTTTACAACACTTGGAACCATTAACCAGGCGCGAATTGCCATTGGATCTTGCTGACAAGTAATTAAGCCTGTGCCACCAATACAATTACTTATTCGTTGCGTGTGTAAATAACCATTTTTCAATTCAAAGGGAAGTAGATCATCTTTAATACGAGCATTTAAAGCCAACGTAATAGTTTGCGACAACAAAATATTATTGATCTTTCCTCTTGATGTTCTATAAAGCGAGAATTGGCTGCTTTGTAAAGTAATATTACCTGTATGAGAGAAGCTGAATGGTGTTCCGCCACCGGGCATTACTGCATTTAATCGGGCTGAGTCTGAAACACTAATCGTCAGCGTTCGTCCTCCACTTCCAATTACAATTGGACTAGGTGTTAACAGTTTCTTGATAATAGAAACAGCATTACGATATAAACTATCACCATCACAACTCTGGCCATTGGTACTGCCATAGTAACCTTGCGTTAGCGTACACGCATTAATTCCCGCACATCGATCTACTTGAATGGTTAGTTCACGTACTGCACTACAACCAAAAGCATCAGCAAAGTAATATGTCAGTACATGTGCACCCACACCTGCCAGCGTTGGATTAAATGTAGACCCGCTCACACCAGGGCCACTCCAGGTACCTCCTGAAGGTGTAGCGGTAAGTGATATAGTTTCTCCTTCAACACACAATGGTGCGTAAGTTCCTAGTACCAAATTAGGAAGTGGTTTCACCTCGATCTGTATCGTTGTATCTGTGACACATCCTCCTGTA
>CAZNUR010000015.1:0-32079 GCA_964576375.1 uncultured Chitinophaga sp. | reverse complement strand
ATTCACCACAATTGAGGTGCTGTCTATTGATGAACAACCGTTCGCATCCGTGTAACTGTAGTAGATCCGTTTTGTACCCGCTCCCGCTACACTTGGATTAAATGATGAACCACTCACACCAGGGCCACTCCACGTGCCCCCCGCAGGAAGTCCACTCAAACTAAGCGGTGACGCTGTCACACAAGTAGGACCGTAAGAACCTAAAGTCAACACAGGAAGTGGTTTCACCTCGATCTGTATCGTTGTATCTGTGACACATCCTCCTGTAACTGTTATGCTATACTTCACGGGATGTGTACCCACACCTGCTACACTAGGATCAAATGTAGAACCACTCACACCAGGGCCGCTCCATGTACCGCCTGTTGGTGTTCCCTGTAAGAACACTGGAGATGCACTCACACACAAAGGGCCATAGCTTCCTACTATCAAACGTGGGATTGCATTCACCACAATTGAGGTGCTGTCTATTGATGAACAACCGTTCGCATCCGTGTAAGAATAATATAACACATGCGTACCCGCTCCCGCCATTGAGGGTATAAAAAATCCGCTATCCACTCCAACACCTGACCAAATTCCTCCGGCAGGGAAACCATTCAAACTTATCGGAATTGCTGTTAAACAAGTTGGATCAAATTGTCCGGCATCAATGAGTGGCAATGGATTTACTTTTACTGGATAGGTACATACCAAATTGGCAAGTAGTGGGTTACTATAATCAAGCTGCAATTGAATTTCAAAATCCTGAGCACCTGCTAAAACAGTAAGTAATGAATCGCCTCCCTCACTTAGTAAAGAAGCTCCATTTGTAACAGACCAGCTATAATCGACACCAGGCTGTGGCAGGCTGGAAACTGGAAAACTAAGCTGTGCTGCATTACAGATAGGCTGTGTTTGCACAGATGGACAAGCTTGTGAAGATCCTACTGAAATAACTACTGTCGCAGAATCCACACAGTTAGGAGCAGCTTGCTGCCCTACGATTACTTTCAACGTATAATTACCAGCCATGCTGGCGGTAAATACCGGATTAGCAATTGTGCTATTGTTCAAACTTCCTGCTGCAAATCCACCTGGGCTCACAATTGTCCATTGATATGTAAATCCAGTAGTTACTGGGGATCCATTTAGTTGAATAGTAGCATTTAGTTGACTTGTACTGCCACTATTCAGAGAAATAATTGCAGGCGCAGCTTGTGCCTGAACGTCAATTTTTAGTTTTTTAACTTTTGTTCCAGGGCTATCGACAGCATTCAAATAACAAAAATTAACAATACCCTCTCGCTCCACTCTTAAACGAACTAAAAATGAGTCAGAGGGAATAATGGCTTGTTGCAATGTATCAGATAACGCAATTCCAGCTCCAGTACCAGAGAGCTGGGCTGTTGATGTAGTCGACAAATTGATAACACTCCAATTATAAGAAACTGCTCCATTTCGACTGGCATCTAAAATTGCCTTATAATTTACAAGCGAAGTAGAAGCACAAAGAGTAGAAGGTCCAGTTATACTACAGGTTGGCGCAGGCGTTACTGCATCAGCAGCAATCTGACAGTCCATATTCCCATTACAAATGATATTACCATCACTTGTTTTTATAACGGTCTCTACATACATATGATAAGGAGAACCGGGAATAGAGGAAGCCGAATTGCCTTGGCCCCAATCAAGCAAGGAGGCAATATGCCCACCCCATGCTAACACCACACTATTTGCATTATTCGCTTTCGTGAACACCACATCCATAGCCACCGAAACAGTGCCGGGAGAAATATCAACTCCACCTATATATTGGATGCTATTCAATGTGGCATTCCAAACAACCATATTTCCCTTATCTCGCAAGGATGCACTATAGGGAGATACGGGAATACTTGTTTCGGGATTTAAACCAGTTGCCGTTTTTAATTGAGTAAAACTAGTACTGGCTGTTGAATTAAAGCTTGTACTAGTAGTAAATGTTGGCGATGGGATAGCCAGAAATGAACTTGAAATTCCTGATAAACTTGATAATCCTGTTCCTAACAACGGATCAACTAGTTCAGCCGGAAGGGAGCGATGAAGCTGCAGATTTTGAAATCCTGTGATGTAATCAAATGCAACTTTCCCGTTTTTTTTGACATCAAAGGCAATTCGCACGCGGTATTGTTGGTTAGCTTCCAAAGTAGTGAACTCGATTCGATAAGGTACCGAGTAGCCTTCCGCAAAATGCGACTTGCTACCATTGGAGTTCCCTCGTTCAAACTGAACAGGAGTAACTACAGGAAGTCCAACGCCACCATTTTGCCCTTGTTGAAATTGACAAGCCTGCCCATAAATGACGTGAAAATTAATTGATAACAACAAGTAGATGGCAGTTGTTACCATGACACGCATTGGAGTAAGGAGTAAACGTAACTTCATAATTATTGATTTAAAAGTGAAGAGAAGTAAACGGTAAAGTAGTCCACCATTGCACCTTGCAGCAATGGCAGCAAACAAGCAGAAACTGATTTACGTTGGAATTATCCTGCAACTGAGAAAAAAAGCATTGAACCAGATGCTAGCACGTGCGGTTGTATCAGCTTATAAAATCGATATGCTGGACTATTAGGTGGAAGACAGGTCCTTACTTTCAATGCGTAAACATCAAAAAAGTACTTATGCCTGGCATTTAAAACACAGGGTCCAGTATAAGTAGGCAATTGGAAATCATTCAAACCATGAACCCCACGATTTTCGTTCAATCGAATCCATTCACCAGCGGGTATATCCCAACAAATCCAATGAATACGCGGACTTACAGGCGCATCCACATCTTTTAATATGACAGCAAGCGAACGTGTATTTTCCGGAATAAACCTAACCCGTAAAGTTGGATTCATATTTAAACCCTCACGACGATAAACAGGAGGCAATATCCCCCCATTTATAAAAGCCGGACTTCTGACATCCAACGTATGAAGTAGAGTTTCGGTCAATAGCATATTTAATTATTTTCTAAATGCTCATGGAGCTTCTCCTGGAGGGGGTAATTCCTCCGGAGGGGTGAAATCAGGCAATTCCTCTGGAATAAAATCAGGATCTTCAGGGGGCAGTAATGGATCCTCAGGATCAAACGGAGGTGCAATCTCCGGAGATGGAGCTGGTACTGGCTCTTCCGAAGGGCCTTCAGGTATTTTTCGCTTAGCCATGATGTTATTGAAAAGAGGAATCTCAAAACTTTATTGAAAATAGAGGTCACCACAGTCAATTACAATGATGAAAAAAGCAAATTGTGTGACTACTGTCAGTTCGTACTATTTTATAATTGAAACGAAAACCCAATCGCCCCGAAGAAATGAGCAGGGAGTGATACTATTGATAAAACCCGCCAATTTTGAGATAGCTGCAAAGCAACACGCTGGTACTTAATAAAAAAAATACCACTGATAGTTGGAGTAGTCCGGCGAAGAAAAGAGAATCTTTCTGAGGATGAGACCTGGACCGTTTTATTGTACATAGCCTCTTCAACAATTCGATCTCTGACTATGTGTTGGAAACCACCCGAAAGAAATAAACCGGTGAATACCTTTTTAGTATCACTGAATTGTGCTGCTTGGTGTATTATTATGCCATCTATTGCTGGGAAAAAAGGAAGGGGTTGATCACCCCAAAAAATCCAACCCTGTCCTACCCACCTGTTAAAAAATGTTCCCCCTTCGACAAGTTGAACGAGGCCCAAAGAAAAACGATTTGATAACTGCAGTGGAAAATTAAAACTCAATTCAACCTGTCTAAATGGGTAAGAGTTCTTCATGGTGAACCATCCCAGCGGAACCTCATCACCTATCAAATGATGGAGGCCTACTTGAAACTGCGCAACACCTGAACGAGGCCCACTTGTACCGTAGGATAACCTGCCAAGAAAGGCCCACTTACATTGAATGGGTACAATCACAATTGATTGACGTATATAAAACAGGCCTGCATAAGGATAATCCATCTCCTCCACTTGTGACGTTTGCAGATTACTGGGAGTATATGCTTTCTGCACCAGCTCCACTCCAAACGAGCGAATTGGTTTATGTTGACGAACCCTTTGAAGTGAAATAAAATTACCCCCAGTATAGAATCGATCTGAGCCGTTACCCCACCAATTAATGTAATCGTTCTCTACTTGAACATTTAAGAAAGTATGCACCTGTGCCCATACTGAAAAAGCACCATAGAATATAAAGAGTAACAATAAAAAACGCATTCGCATTACTTTTGGCTAACAGGAGAAGTGACAGGAATAGCATCTTGTAAAAACGCCCTTATCTCATGAGGAAGAGTGGCCAACAAATCCTGTAATTGTCCGGGAGAAACAAAGGAATTAAGCGACTTAAATACGGCTTTTACAGCACGCAATGCCTTAGCATTATTGCCAAAATCATACCCTGATAACTTACCATCCTCTGATCGCACCTCATCCAGCAATTCTGTAATATGCCGAATACGAGCAACTGGTTGAGTGAATCGCCAGCCATCCACATATACTGACTTAATTGCCATTGGCAACTGGGCCATCAATTGAAATGATTCCTGGTGATTAAATCGATTTCGCATTGCATGTAGGACTGCACGGGTTATACGCCCCGCCATATCTCGGGGCACTTCCAACTCCATAGCCACCAGCCGAATAAATTCATTCCCCTTTGTTGCGTATTTATCAAAATCAAGTACCATAAGCATATATTTTCTTTTTCGTATTGAAAATGCATCGAATTAAACCACCCGAACAATGATTGCTATCAAAAGAATTTTGAGTACAGTCATTCAGTAAGGCATAAGGATGAGCTTTTATTTGTGCAGCAAACAATCTGTTCATAGAAATTGAAATCGTATGAAAAAATTTTACTTGATCATTTGCTTGGTAAGCTTTGGCTGGAGCTTACAAGCACAAGAAGCAAAGACAGCCGAAAAAAAATCATTTTTGAGTATACAACCGGGAATCGGGTTTCCGCTTGGCAACTTTACCAGTAGAGATCTTTCCAATGAAGATGCGGGATTTGCCGTAGCGGGATTCACCATTGATCTAGCATATCAATACGCATTTAGTGATAATGTTGGATTAGCGGTACAAGGATTCTATAATAAAAATGATGTGGCCATTCGAAAACTTAGAGATCTAACAGGATTGCCTGAGTTAAGACTGGACCATTGGCAGTTCTTAGGAATTGTAGCAGGGCCCGTATTTAGTTTTCCAGTTAGCGACAAAGTAAAAACTGACTTTAAAGTGATGGGGGGATTCGCATCTGCCAACTCACCCGATATTACTACTAACGGTACGGTACTGGTTCCAGAAGATTGGAGTGGATCAGGTGTATTTCAAACTGGTGTAGCGCTACGAGTAGACTTGGGCAACCATGCTTTTTTTACTGGGGGGTTAGACTACCGTTACCTCAGTCCTAAATTTAAAGTTGATAGCGGAATTTTAAGCGAGGAGGCAACACAAAAAATGTCAATACTTAAATTAGGCGTAGGAATTGGAATCAACTTCTGAGTAGTTGTGTCTATTAACTTCTATTTTTGCGGGAAATTATCCCGCTCATGATAGACGCTCTTATCCCCCTACTCTCCTTAGTTGCCCTTGAAGTTATTTTAGGGATTGATAATATTATTTTTATATCCATTTTAGCAGATAGGCTCCCAGATCAGCAACGAAAGAAATTGCGGTTTTGGGGGCTTACGCTTGCTATGCTAATGCGCCTAATACTTCTTGCCTTTATTGCGTGGATTCTCAAGCTGGATACTACCCTATTCACAATCAGTAGTACGGCCTTCACTGGAAAAGGACTAATCCTCATTGCAGGAGGACTTTTTCTCCTTTATAAAAGCACAAAAGAGATATATCACAAAACAGAAGTAGCTGCTAATCCTGTAGCAGGAGCTCGACCCCATGCCACCTTTTTGCAGCTACTAGGGGAAGTAATTATTTTGGACCTTGTATTTTCAGTAGACTCAATCATCACTGCAGTAGGGATGGTGCAGGAGCTTTGGGTAATGTATGCGGCTGTAATAATCACTGTTGCAATTATGATGATTGCCTCAGGCCCTATTAGTGACTTTATCCGGAGACACCCCTCTTTTAAAATATTAGCACTTTGCTTTCTATTAATGATAGGAGTAGCACTACTCGCAGATGGGCTTGGATTTCACATTCCTAAAGGCTACATATACTTTTCAATGGCCTTTGCATTTCTGGTTGATGTGATACAGATGAAAACAATACCCAAAAAGACTGATTCTACGGTTGCTTAACCCGAAACGAAGCTTAGTAAAACAATTACTTCTTCCTGAAAAATAAACGAACGGGAACGCCCGTGAAATTAAAATTGGAACGTAATTGATTCTCCAAATAATTTTTATAAGGCGTTTTTATGTCATCGGGGAAATTACAGAAGAAGGCAAAAGTTGGAACACCGGTAGGCAATTGAGTGATAAATTTGATTTTTATGGGATGCCCCCTCACTACAGGTGGATGATAAGCCTCTATAGCTTTTAGCATTTTCTCATTTAATACTGCGGTAGGAATTTTTTGTTGACGGCTAGCATAAACTTGTAAAGCCGCTTCGATTGCTTTGTGAATACGTATCTTCTCGAGTGCGGAAACAAATAAAATAGGCACATCATTAAAAGGGGCTAATCGCTTTCTGAGTTCTTTTTCAGTTTGCGCTGCGGTATTAGTTTCCTTGGTTATTAGATCCCACTTATTCACCAACACTACAATGCCCTTACCCTTTTTTACGGCTAAACTATAAATATTTAGATCCTGAGCAGTCAATCCTTTCTCTGCATCTAATAACAACAAACAGACATCTGCTTCGTCCATTGCTTTAATTGCACGGATGACGGAATAAAACTCCAGATCCTCATGGACTTTAGCCTTTCGTCTAATACCAGCAGTATCAATTAAGATAAACTCTTTTTGAAACAAATTGTAGTGCGTATGGATGGTATCCCGCGTTGTACCCGCAACATTGCTGACGATAGTTCGTTCTTGACCAACCAAAGCATTCAATAAAGAAGATTTACCAGTATTGGGCTGACCAATTATGGCAAATTTTGGGAGTTTACTTTCAACAGTATCGTCCGTACTGAGTTCTTCAGGCATCAATGCAGTGATAGCGTCTAGTAACTCACCGGTACCACTACCACTGGCTGCTGCAATGAAAAAAACAGGCTCAAGTCCCAAGGAGTAAAACTCTGACGCCTCCAATAATCGCTCGTTATTATCGACCTTGTTCACAACCACAAAAACAGGCTTTGTGCTCTTCCGCAGAAGATCCACCATCGCGTCATCCAAATCAGTACGTCCGGTTGCCGCATCAACCATAAATAGAATAACATTAGCTTCTTCCAGGGCTACTAAAACCTGCTTTGCAATTTCTCGCTCAAAAACATCTTCACTACCCTGCACGAATCCCCCAGTATCAATAACATTAAAATTTTTTCCATTCCAATCAGCTACCCCATACTGACGGTCTCTCGTAACGCCAGAGATATCATCTACAATGGCTTTGCGCTGCTCTAACAACCGATTGAATAGGGTACTTTTCCCAACATTGGGTCTTCCAACAATTGCAACTGTAAATGACAT
Source organism: uncultured Chitinophaga sp. (assembly GCA_964576375.1). Taxonomy (GTDB): domain Bacteria; phylum Bacteroidota; class Bacteroidia; order Chitinophagales; family Chitinophagaceae; genus JJ008. The sequence continues at coordinate 24,473 of CAZNUR010000015.1, read as the reverse complement.
ATTAATATCCGTATTCGTTCAAAAATAATTCATTGTCACGCCAACGAGGCCTCACTTTAACAAACAGTTCCAGGTATACTTTCTCTTGTAGAAAAGTCTCGATGTCCTTTCGTGCCTCCGACCCAATTTTTTTAATGGTTTCACCTTTTTGACCCAATAAGATACCTTTCTGCGTTTCCCGATTTACAATAATATCGGCAAGAATCCGAATCAATCCAGGCTTCTCCTTGTATTCTCTCACCATCACTGCTGAGTGGTAAGGAATTTCCTCCTCCATTGAGTCGTAAATCTTACCACGTATAATTTCACCCACAAAAAATCTTGTTTGCAAATCACTGATTTGCTCTGTATCATAGAAGGGGTTACCCTCAGGTAAAAAAGGTAATATCTCTTCCACTAAAATAGATACCTTTTCGTTTTTTGCAGATATGGCAACAACTTTTTTACAATATGCCTTTTTAGTAAAAAACAAAATGGCCTCTTGTAATTTCTCTTTGCTAACTAAATCCTTTTTATTGAGCACTACAACAGCAGGTACCTTTAATTTGAGAGAACTAAATAATTGATCGGATCGCTGCCAGTCTTGCTTTAGATCAACTAATAAAACGGCAAGATCCCCATCCTCTAATGCACTCCTTACTGCCGCCATCATGCGTTCGTGCAATTTATATTGCGGCTCAATGATTCCTGGTGTGTCTGAAAAAACTATCTGATAATCAGATGTGCTTAAAATTCCCTTAATGCGATGTCGTGTTGTTTGAACCTTGGAGGAGACAATAGCCAGCTTCTCTCCAATCAAGGCATTGAGGAGTGTGCTTTTGCCAGCATTCGGGAAGCCAAGTATGTTTACAAATCCAACACGCATGTGGATGGTTTTCCAACTAAAAAGTCCGCCTGAGGCGGACTCTTGGTTGCGAAGGGGAGGATCGAACTCCCGACCTTTGGGTTATGAGCCCAACGAGCTACCGCTGCTCTACTTCGCGATCTGGATTGCAAATATAGATTTTTTTAGGCCTCCCTCCAAACAAACTATCTAATCAGTTGTTTTATATAATTTTGCGTAGCGCAATCACTTTATAAAGTGTTGCTCCATGTTTTCGGGGTGTTTCTGATCTAAAAATCAGATTCTGAGATTAAACCCGTTGAACCTGGTCAGGGTAATGCCTGCGAAGGGAAGAAACTAAAACTATTCTTCAACGCTGCATTCCCTCTACATTTTTTAACTATAAAATTAAAAAAAATGAAGAGGTTTACTATTGTTTTTGGCGTATTGATGACCCAATTTTCTTTTGCACAAGAGTTAAGCAGAAAAGACAGCATTACAAGTGACAGTTTTTACACGTTAGCGCCAGTAGCCATTCGGGCTGTACGTGCAGGAGAGAATACACCATTCACAAAAACTAATTTATCAAAAAAGGAAATTCAATTAGCCAACCAGGGCGCAGATTTACCCTTTATACTCAATAATACCCCCTCGATTGTAGTAAACTCCGATGCTGGAAATGGAATTGGATACACAGGAATGCGCATAAGGGGTACAGATGCTACCCGCATTAACATTACACTTAACGGAATTCCCTTCAACGATGCGGAGAGCCAAGGTACATTTTTTGTAAACCTGCCAGACTTTAGCTCCTCGGCCAGCAGTATACAGATACAACGTGGAGTGGGAACTTCATCCAATGGTACCGGAGCTTTTGGAGCTAGTGTTAATATCAGCACGGTTGAGACAGAAAAAGAAAAATATCTAGAGCTCAATAACAGCATCGGTTCTTTTGGAAGCCGTAAACACACCTTGCAATTTGGAACAGGTCAACACAAAGGATTCTACCTTTCAGGTCGACTATCCTCGATAGTAAGCGATGGATTTATTGATAGAGCTAGTAGCAACCTTCGGTCATTTTATGTGGGGGCAGGCTACAGCAAGGATAGCAACTCAATTTTGCGTCTGTATATTTTTTCAGGAAAAGAAAAAACCTATCAAGCTTGGTATGGAGTTCGCGAAAGCGATTTGTTACAAGGAAACCGAACCATTAACTACGCCGGAACAGAAGCACCGGGATTACCATATGAAAACGAAACAGACAATTACCATCAAACACATTATCAGCTTTTCTGGGAAAAAAATATTAAAAAAAATACGCGGTTCAGCACTGCAGTTTTTCTCACCAGAGGAAAAGGATACTATGAACAGTATAAAGCAAATGAACGATTCACAAAATATGGGCTAACACCTCCCACGCTAAATGGAGTAGCGGTGGAAAGGTCAGACTTTATCAGACAGCTCTGGCTGGACAATTATTTTTACGGTAACAACAGCACACTTCAACTACAAAAAAATAACACCGAGTGGACAATAGGAACCACTGTATCCCAATACCAAGGCGATCACTATGGTAAGATTATTTGGTCCTCCATAAATCGATCTAATCTTTCGCACACCTGGTATAATAACAGGGCTACCAAATCAGAAGGTGCACTATATGTAAAACAGCAAACCAAAGTGGGCAATTCCTTTTATCTGTTTTATGATCTACAAATAAGAAATGTTCATTATCGCATAAATGGCTTTAGAAATAATCCTTCACTATTTGTGGACAATAATTACACCTTCTTTAATCCAAAATTTGGGATTACTTACCGCAAAGACGGATGGAGAGCCTATGCCTCCTTTAGTAGAGGGGCTAAAGAGCCAAACCGGGATGATTTTGAGGCGGGCACTACCACACAGCCGCTACCCGAAAAGCTAAACGATTTAGAACTAGGCTTAGAGAAGAAAACAAAAAAACTAACTACTGCCATCACGCTATTTGATATGCAGTATGAAAACCAGTTAATCTTAACCGGTAAAATCAATGATGTGGGAGCCTATACACGCACCAATGTGCCAAATAGCAGAAGACTTGGTCTGGAAGTTGAGGCCTCCTATATCGTAAATCAATGGCTAACCACAGGGGGCAACATGTCGCTAAGCCGGAATACCGTAGAGGACTTAGAGGAGTATATTGATGACTACGACAATGGTGGACAAATAAGGAAATTTTATGATCGCTCCACCCTCGCCTTCTCACCCGCAACCTTACTGAACCACTTTATTACCATTACCCCAGCTAAAAAAACTGAAGTATCACTTTTTAGTCGATATGTAAGCAGACAGTATCTGGACAATACGGCTAATAGTAATCGATCCCTTGATCCTTTTTTTGTTCAGGACCTCCGCATTAATCACTCGCTACAAGTAAAAGGGCTGGGAAAGGTGACGCTTATTGCACAGATCAATAATCTAACCAATACAAAATACGAACCGAACGGCTATACGTTTAGCTATTTTGTGGGAGGATCAGTTGAAACAGAAAACTACTTTTTCCCAATGGCAGGAAGAAACTACATGTTTACTGTGAACATAAAAAGACAATAGCGGCTAACGTATGGAGTCGATACGAGGACGAGACGCTTGAAGCCAAATATCGATTAACTGGCCAGGGCGAATTGTTTGTATCATTTTGTCCTCGTTCAATGTTTCAGGACTTTGTTTGTAAATCCAAGCCGTAGCAGTATCCTGTATCCCCGACTCTAAAACAATGGCTCCAAAAGACAAACCTGTGCTGTCCAGTAAGGCCTTTGCCTCAAGATAATTCATACCAACTAGACCCGGCACCGGTATTGGCTGATCTCCTATACCATCGCCCAACACAAGGGTAATACTGCTGCCCTTTTTTACTTTGGTTCCTGGGGGGATTAGCTGGCCATTCATAAGCTGCTCTAAAACTGCATTGCGGGCAAAGTCAGGTCTAAATAAAGTGTCGCCAACTTTAAGATCCATAGTTTTTAATACTACAGCTGCATTTCTAAAACTATATCCTATCAGGTTGGGCATTTCAACAAGTGGCGGTTCAACACTTCTCAGAATTAGAAATATTGTTCTGTTTGCTTTTACAACTTCATCGGCATCAGGAAACTGCTTCACAATCTGAAGTGGAGGAATAGAATCTACAAATACAGAGTCCTGCACTTCCCACTCAAACCCAGCACTGTCAAGAATTTGTTTTACTTCCTCTAAACTTTTACCTGTCAGCGAAGGAACAGTAGCTGCCTTTCCATGATCCGTTAACCAACCAAGGGAGAGTAAAAAAAGTCCAAATAATAAAATAGCCACAACAATACCTGCAATTAGGTTTATCCACAGTGGTTTTTTAGTTATAAAATCAAACATGATGGTACTCTACGGCTTTTGATATTGTAAGCAATCCTGAACCAATTTCTCATAGAAGGTTGCCAAAGTCCAACCCATAGATTTCACTTGCTGCGGTATGATACTTGCTTCACTTTGACCAGGTATTGAGTTTAGCTCGAGCATGTATGGCCGCTGTTCTTTTTCATTGAATATAAAATCAATTCGAACCACTCCCCTACACTGGAAAGTTTGGTAAACTAGCTTGGCCATTGTAGATAATTGATCAGACCAACTAGCCGGGATTTGTGCAGGCGTGGTTTCAGTTGACTTGCCCTGGTACTTTGCTTCAAAATCAAAAAATGGCATATCAGGATTTACGCTCACTTCTGTTATTGGTAATACCGTGATAACTCCATCAGCTTTGAATACCCCCACAGTAAATTCTCGACCCTGAATCATTTCCTCAACTAATACCTGTGCATCTTCTTGAAAAGCTTTATCTACTGCTTTTTGAAGAAGCATTCCAGGTTCATCAACCTTGGACATCCCAATACTAGATCCTCCATTATTAGGCTTAACAAAGACTGGGAAACGCAGGGTGTTATTAATTTCCTCCCAGTTTACAGGATCGTTGCGTAGTAGTAATACAGATTTTGCTACAGGGATACCTGCAGCGCCAGCAAAAGCAGTTGCCACTCTTTTATTGAAAGTAATAGCAGAGGTTAGCGCATTGCAACTCGTGTAAGGCAACCCAAGCATATCGAAATAGCCCTGTAATTTTCCGTCCTCACCCGGCGTTCCGTGGAGGGCGATAAAGGCCACATCAAATTCAATTCTATTTTCTATAAGGGGTACAGTAAAGTCATTTTTATCGACTGGCCAGCGTTGTTTATTCTCATCTTCATAGAACCAGCCCTCTGTGGTTATATCAATCCAATGAATATGATATTTGGAAGAATCAAGTTGTTGTTGAATCGTACGAGCCGTGCGATATGAAATAACTGCTTCGCCGGAATATCCACCTGTTACCAAAGCAATATGTTTGATCGACATATTGCTGATTAGATATGTAGTTTATCTTTCTTACTAAGCAATTCCTCCACCGTTTCTTTGTAAAGCTCATCCGGAATGCAGCAATCCACTGGGCAAACTGCAGCACATTGTGGCTCCTCATGGAACCCCTGACACTCTGTACACTTATTAGGTGAAATGTAATAGGTTTCGGTAGCGATAGGTGAATTTTTTTGAGCGGCGTCAATTACACTGCCGTCCATTAACGTGAAACTACCTTTTACGGTGGTGCCATCCGCAATAGCCCATTCTACTCCGCCCTCGTAAATGGCATTGTTTGGGCATTCTGGCTCACAGGCACCGCAATTAATACATTCTTCAGTAATCTTGATTGCCATAGTATGGTAATTAGTTGTGGAGTAATTTTGTACTGTACAAATTTAACGGACCAGCATGAAATTACAAGACCGAATTTCTTTACTCACCCGACTTGGCCAATATATGCAAAGTCAGGACCCCGGCTGGCTGGCCGTTCAGGAACAAGCATCTCGCGAAAACAGTTGGTTTATTCCCGTTTTTACTACTACTGCCATCAACTCCATTGCCACCCAATGGCTTACCGAGAAGCAGCTCTCCGAATGGGCGATAATGGAAGCAATTCCAAATGAGCAAAAATCCCCTTCCAAAGTGGGTATTGTGATGGCAGGAAATATTCCCCTGGTGGGCTTTCACGATTGGCTTAGTGTTTTCATATCTGGTCATTGTGCACAAATAAAGCTATCCTCAAAAGACAAAGTACTTTTCCCTCATCTTTTAGGAAAACTTTTTGAATGGGCGCCCCAGCTAGAAATGAAACATCAAGTGGCAGAAAGACTGAATGGTTGTCAAGCCTACATTGCGACAGGCAGTAACAATTCCTCCCGTTATTTCAGCTATTACTTCGATAAATATCCCCATATCATTCGGAAGAATAAAACTTCAGTAGCAATTCTAACTGGGGATGAGAGCCAAGATGAACTAGAAAGCCTAGCCACAGATGTGCATCTGTACTTTGGGTTGGGATGCAGAAATGTTACCAAACTGTACCTACCTCATAACTACAACTTTATTCCATTACTGGAATCCTTAAAGAAATATCATTGGCTGGGTGAATTTCATAAATACAAAAACAATTACGATTACAACTTGGCGCTGTACATCCTCAATAAGCAATTTTATATGACCAACGGCTCAGTATTACTGCTCGAGGAAAAAAACTGTTTTGCACCAGTGAGTCAACTGAATTACGAATTTGTTGAGAATTTTGAATTGCTATCAAACCAACTACCCACTCACTCGGATGTCCAGGCCATCGTAGGCAAGGGCTTCCTACCCTTCGGTCAAAGCCAGCACCCCCGCTTATTTGATTATGCGGATGGGGTCAATACGCTTGACTTTTTGAACAAAAAAATGTTAAACTGGCACGCTTGACTTTAGGCTGGGCTGACAGTTTGTTATTTTGCAGGACAGGCATAAAATTTGTTCAGATTCAATAAATCGTTTTCTACTATGAAATGGAAACAAGTACTTCTGGTGATGGGAATTAGCGCTCTTACTTCAGTAACAAGCGTTTGGCTGTACAGCAAATACGCCACTCCCCGGATTAGCTCATTTTCACAATCCACCGATGGGAAAACTCCAGCAAATTATGCAGGCTTTTTTAATGCCGCCCCTGGAGCGGAAACCACTGATTTTACAAAAGCGGCGCAAGCAGCCGTGCCCGCTGTAGTTCATATTAAAACCAAAACGCCTGCGAAGAGAATCACCAATCAACTTCCCAGAAATCGCGGTGGGATGTTTGATGACTTCTTTGATCAGTTTTTTAATTACCCACAAGTACAACCAGAACAGCGCGCTTCAGGTAGTGGGGTGCTGATCAGTGACGACGGTTATATTGTTACCAACAATCACGTTATTTCAGACGGAGGAACGGGTATAGCTGAGGAAATCAATGTTACGCTTAGTAACAAAAAAACCTATAAAGCAAAAGTTATTGGGAAAGATCCAAGCAGTGACATTGCGGTGTTAAAAATCGACGGGACAGGTTTCCCTTACCTGGTTTACGGAAATTCAGATAACGTTAAGTTAGGTCAATGGGTGCTTGCAATTGGCTACCCGCTTACACTTGAAACAACTGTCACAGCAGGCATTGTCAGTGCCAAGGGACGCTCTATCGGGGTAAATGGAAGGCAAAGTCAAACTCCAATTGAGTCCTTTATTCAAACCGATGCTGCCGTTAACCAAGGCAATAGTGGTGGTGCACTAATTACTACGGACGGACAGTTGATTGGCATTAACTCTGCCATCTACGCTCCAACAGGAACATACGCTGGTTATTCATTTGCAATTCCAATTAATCTTGCCAAAAAAATAGTTAATGATCTAATCAAATTTGGCGATGTTAAAAGACCCTACTTGGGGATCATGTCTGATAATAGAAATGTGAATGCTACTGATGGCGCCTATGTTGGAACCGTTGCACCCGATGGTGCAGCTGCTGCTGCAGGTCTTAAAAAAGGTGATATAATTAAAAAAATTAATGAGGTGCCCATCACTTCATGGAGCGAACTACAAGGAACCATCGCCTCCCTGAATGCTGGTGAAAAAATTTCTATTCAGTATAAAAGGGATGGAAAAGAATACAACACAACTGCTACTTTAAAAGCTGAGCAGGGCAACTATGGAAACATTGCAGCCAATTCACTGGGCGAATTGCTGGGAGCCGAATTGGAAAATGCAGATAAAAAAATAACACAACGAAATGATGCTGAGGGAGGAATTAGAGTAAAGCGCATCATTAAAGGAGGTCCGCTTAGCAGAACAAGAATGCAGGAGGAATTCATCATTACCAGCGTAAATGGTGTGCCGGTTACCAACATAGAGGAATTGAGCAGGGCCATTGCCTCCTCTCGATCCGAGAATTTAAATCTGGAGGGATTTTATGACGGCTACGAGGGCTTGTACCGATACCCGGTTATGCTAACACAGGAGGAAGAGTAACTAACGCTCATATATCAAATACTCCCAAGCCTGCATCTCAAATGGGACTGCACCTTTGAACTCGTTGGCCGCACCTGAAAAAGCATTTCGATATACCCCAGCAACACGAGGGTCTGTCAGGTCAAAATGAAAATCGTTTTGGCCTGACAGATTTAATACCACTAGTACTTCTTTTTCTCCATTTTTCCTCAAAAATGCAAATACTTTATCAGGAGCACTAGTCTGTAATCGATAAGTTTTACAATTAAGGTCACCGGCTTTCAAAGCAGGATGTGTTTTTTTCAAACGAACGAGAGTAGCATAAAAAGATTTCAGATATGCTGCATCAGACCCTGTCTCAAACAAATCCTTTTCAAAAAACAAAATTCGTTTCCTATTGCCCAACTCCTGACCTGAATATATCAAGGGGATACCATTCCAAGTGATACTAAAAACAGCAAGTGCACGAGCCATCTCCCCATATTTTTCATACTCAGTTCCGTTCCAACTATTTTCGTCATGATTAGTGGTGAACCAAGCTCGTAATGTTGAATCTCCTAATTGATCATATTTATCTAACACAGCGTAGAGTGAGTCAAGCGGCCATTTTTGTTGGTAAAAATCTTTTGCACGGTGCATCCAAGTCCATGTATAACTCGCGTCAAAAACCTGTCCATATTCGGGCTTCTCCAACTCGTCATATTCACCAAACCAAAACAATGGCTTTAACTGATCTAACTCTGTACGAGCCTCTCTCCAAAAATCAAGTTCAACCCAAAAAGCTAGATCACAACGAAACCCGTCGACATCAAATTGAGTTACCCAATGTTTCATCGCATCAATCATTGCACGACGTAGAGAGGGATTTGAAAAATCCAGCTCAATAATATCATCCATACCGGAAGCAATTTGAAAAGTACCCGTGGCCGTATCCTTTAAATAGTAATCCGGAAATTGTTTGGTCCATCGATGATCCCAACCTGTATGATTAGCTACCCAGTCAATAATTACTTTAAATCCCATTTGATGTGCTTTAGCAACCAATAGCTTGAAATCCTCGTCAGTGCCAAATTCAGGGTTGATACTAGTATAATCGGAGCAGGCGTAATAACTGCCCAAGCTTCCTTTTCTATTTTGCTTGGCAATTGGGGTCAATGGCATGAACCACAGGGTTTCTACCCCCATCTCTTTTAAACGTGGTAGCTCCTGGAGAAATGCCTGGATAGTGCCATCCGGTGTATACTGCCGAAGATTTACCTCATAAATTGTGGTATGTCCTACCCAATCGGGGGTCACAAACGGTCCATTCATATTGGTTGATTTTTCGGATCCAGCCTCCTGACGGGGCATTAGCTTACAAGATAGCAGTGAGAAAGAAAACACTAGTGCAAAAAAACGAAAATACATAGCGTTATTTTTAGCAAGATACAAAAAAGAGGGACCTTATCTTTGCACTATGAAAAGCTTTGACGTACCGATCATTTATAGAAGTCCGTTGATCAGTGCGATCAAGAAAAAAAGAAAAGAGCAGGACCGAATGAAGAAGGACTTCTCTCCCACCCTGCTTGACTTTGGACCACTTCAAATTTCACTTGCCAGACATTTTGGATTTTGCTATGGCGTGGAAAATGCTATTGAAATTGCTTTTCGCACCCTTGAACAAAATCCTGGAAAACGCATCTTTTTGCTCAGCGAGATGATTCACAATCCACAGGTAAATGCTGATTTGCAAGCCAGGGGTTTCCGCTTTCTACAAGACACAGCAGGACGGACGCTAATACCGTTTGAGGAATTGAATGAGAAAGATATTGTACTGATTCCAGCGTTTGGCACTACACTTGAAATTGAAACACAGTTACGTGCAAGAGGAATAACAACAGAAGCCTATAACACTACATGCCCCTTTGTAGAAAAAGTATGGAATCGCAGCGAGGCAATCGCAAAAAAGAACTTCACTGTAATCATTCACGGTAAGCCTTCCCATGAGGAAACTAGAGCTACCTTCTCTCATGCTGCTGCACATGGACCTGCATTGGTCATCAAAGACATGGAGGAAGCAAAAAAGCTAGCGGCCATCATTAGAGGTGATCTATCAGCTACTGAATTTTATGCAATCTTTAAAAATCAATACTCTCCAAATTTTGACCCCACCACCGACTTACAGCGAATTGGTGTAGTGAACCAAACCACCATGCTGGCAAGTGATACGCAAGGTATAGCTGATTTTCTAAAAAATACAATCATAGAGAAAGAGGGGAAAGACGAACATGTAGCTGACACCCGTGACACCCTTTGTTACGCTACATTGGACAATCAAACGGCCGTGCAAGGAATGTTAGAGTCCAAAGCTGACCTGGCAATAGTTGTGGGTGGATACAACTCCTCGAATACTTCGCATTTAGTAGAACTATGCGAATTGAAACTTCCTACTTACTTCATTGAAAACGCACAGAAAATCCTAAACGATAGTGCAATACTGCACTACGATCTTCATCAACATACTGAAAAGGTCACTGCTGATTTTTTACCAAGCAAAAAACCATTGCACATTTTAATTACTAGTGGCGCTTCATGTCCAGATGCGCTAGTTGAGGGAGTAATTGAACGCCTGCTGACATTAATACCCGAAACAGCAAGTCTTGAGTCGATGCTAGAAAAATATCAAGCGTAGAGCAGCTTGTAATACTCCTCCGCCATCCGATTACTATCGAAAGCAAAGCGAACATCTTGCATCCCGTTCTTCATTACCTGACGCCAAGTATCATAGTTGTCGTAATAAAGAGGAAGAATTTCGTTTTCCAGAATATCGTAAAGCTTATTTAGATCATATTCGTCCTGCTCATGCACGGCCATATTTTCGTAGTCGGCCTTGGGAACTACAAAACCATTGTGCCCATGGTTTATAAATTCTGGGATCCACCCATCATCGGTTGAAAAATTTATTGCCCCACTCATAGCAGCAGTCATACCGCTGGTACCAGAGGCTTCCCGAGGAACACGTGGGTTATTTAGCCAGCAATCAGCAGCTTGCTTCAGACGCTTGGACAAGGTTAGCTCATACCCAATTAACACTGCCATGTTCTTATACTGCTTGCTTAAATGTACCAGCTGGTTAAATTCACTGATAGCGGGATGATCCATTGGATAAGGTTTGCCAGCCCATATCAATTGAACGGGATATCGTTTGTTGGACATCAGTTTTGCAAATCGCTCTTCATGCGTGGTTAAAAGTCCTGCGCGCTTATATCCTGCAAAACGACGTGCCCAGACAATGGTAAAAACAGCTGGATTAAAAAGCTTACCGGTCTGATCTGCTACAATTTCAAAAGCTCTTTTTTTCAAATATTGCTTACGATCATCAATACCATAATTGTCTCCGGCCTCCATAAATCGATATAATTGCTTGTCTGCCCAATACCTCCAGTTTTGTGCATTGGTAATTGAAATGATGGGGCATATCCCCTCCTGCTTCCCCCACATTTTCCTCGACACCTCTCCATGAAGTTTAGAAACACCATTGGCAAGACTCGCAAAACGAAGTGCCGCCAATGAATGATTAAATTGATCCGCTTGATCTCCGACCAACTCCTTGACCTCCTCTACCGAGAGCCCACAGAAATAACTCATGCGATGGCAGAGATAAATATCATGCTTTTCATTTCCGGCCTCTTCTGGAGTATGAGTGGTGAATACTACTCGCTTCTTTACTTCTTCCAAGTTACGGTCATACTTTCTGTATAAATAAAATGCAGCAGAGATGGCATGGGCTTCATTGAAGTGGTATCGCGCTGGCTGAAATCCCAATAAGTCGACCAACTTTGCTCCCCCTACTCCTAATAAAATAAACTGAGCAACCTTTGTAGCCACATTCGCATCATACAGACGATGTGTTATGGTTTGGGAAACGTAATCATTCTCTGGCAAATCCGTAGTCAAAAGAAATAACGGCGCAGTCTTGAAAGTTTCTGGATTCAGGTATAATGCTTTTACCCAAACAGGATGCTCATGTATGGTAACTTGAAACTTTATTCCAGTATCCTCTAAAAAACTGTATTCTTTTTCATGCCAGGTTACATTGAGTGTTTGATCTTGATTACGGGCCTGGTCATAGTATCCATATTTCCACAGAATGCCAATACCAATCATATTCTGTTGCAACTCATAGGCACTTCTCAAATGTGAGCCTGCTAAAAAACCCAAACCACCACTATAGATTTTTAGCGGTTGATGTACAGCAAACTCCATTGAAAAGTAAGCTACACTTTTGCTAAACCTTTCTTGCAAAACGTAAGGAACCTTATAGGGAGAAAAACTCATAATGTGTCTTTTTTACACGAAGCTGCAATTTAGCTTTTCTTTTTTACACGCAAGGATTTTTTACGAACAAACGAACCATCAAAAAGGCAACCTGCACTTCTGCGAGATCCACAGTTTTGTTCTTGTAAACGAACGCCACTATTGGAAAAATAAAATTGTAAAACACAGGGATCTCCAGCTTGCTTGTACTCAGCTTTAGTAGGAGTTTTCCAAAATGCCTCTCCCTTTAATTCACCCGTGCATGCTCCGTTTCTTTTTTCAAAATGGATAAAAAAAGTAAATCGGTCTTGTTTTCGGCCATCTCGGATAGAAACCAGATTCATTTTACCTTGGGCATAGTCAGCAGCATACTTGCGAGTTGCGGGTAATGTATCAATAGGATTGATCAATTCTTCAACTCTATCCTCTAACGCCTCTGTCATAATCAATGTAAACTGTTTAGCAGCCTCATTATAAACATAAACAGCTTTACCCTCACTTACCGTTGCATCACTATTCTTTCGAACCTGTAGCAAGGAGAAAAGAAATTTTCTATCAATCAGCAAGGACTGTTGAATCCCTCCCCTTGGTGGTGGATAAAAGAAAGAGGTTGCTGACTGAAAAATGGATTCTTGATCAAATACCAGCACCCAAATCATTCGCTTTGAACGACTGGATAGGTGTATCAAAACATAGGTCTCTGCATCTGGTACTACTACTTTGCCTATTGCGTGAAATTTTGTTTTTTCTTTTTTGGCTGCAACAGCTTGTAAAATAGAATCTGGCAAAATGGAACGAAGAACGGGTAAACTGATAGCTAAGGAGTCCGGCAACTTTTTTGTTAACACGGAATCAGTTATCGTGTAGGGGCGAGAAAGCAGCGTAAAAAAATCAATGAAATCCTGTACAGAAACTGGAGCCTCACCAGAAAGCAAAACTTTTTTCTTTTCACCACAACCTGCTACGAACAATAGCAAGAGTAAAGACAACAGCTGGATTTGCTTACGAATCATAGAACCCAATTTACCTTTTTATTTGCATATGAACCCTTTTAGATACTTGATACAATTCAGTAATTTTGGGCTACTGTAAAAAGAGTTGTGCTATGGAACAAATCCAACAGTTTTTCTCAAGTATTGGTCCCATTTGGGCCGCCTTGCTGGCTACTACTTTTACCTGGTTGGTTACAGCGCTTGGCGCTTCCCTGGTATTCTTTTTTAAAACAATGAGCAGATCCGTACTGGACCCTATGCTGGGCTTTACAGGTGGAGTAATGGTAGCTGCTAGTTTTTGGTCTTTGCTGAATCCTGCCATAGAAATGTCTGAGTCAATGTATCCGGGATTAAAATGGATGCCAGCCGCAGTAGGGTTTTTAGCAGGCGCTCTTTTTATTTATGTATTAGACAAATTCACCCCACACCTGCACATCAATTTTGGAGTAGAGGAAACAGAGGGAGTACAGACCAAATTACATAAGACCACATTACTGATTTTAGCGATCACCCTCCACAATATTCCGGAAGGATTGGCAGTTGGAGTTCTTTTTGGCGCAGCTTCTCTGGGCATGGAGAATGCTTCTCTGGTAGGCGCTATAACACTTGCCATTGGAATTGGCATTCAAAATTTCCCTGAAGGAATTGCAGTTTCCATGCCTCTTCGACGAAATGGTGTAAGCCGAATTAAAAGTTTTTGGTATGGTCAATTGTCTGCAATCGTTGAACCAGTAGCGGGAGTGATTGGTGCATTAGCCGTGGTTTATGTTCAACCCATTTTACCCTTTGCACTTGCATTTGCAGCCGGAGCAATGATTTTTGTAGTGGTTGAAGAGGTGATTCCTGAAACGCAACGCGATCGCTACACGGACCGCTCCGTGATGGGTTTTATTTTTGGTTTTTTAGTTATGATGATCCTGGATGTAGCCTTGGGCTAATGTGAGTATATTGCGCATCTAATTAAAAGTATTAATTGAATATAATGGCAACAAAAATTAAAGTTCAGAACCCTGTAGTAGAGTTGGATGGTGACGAGATGACGCGGATTATTTGGAAGTTTATCAAAGACAAACTGATCACTCCGTATTTAGAGCTTGACATCAAATATTATGATCTTGGTATAGAATACAGAGATCAAACCAACGATCAAGTTACTGTTGACGCAGCAGAAGCAATCAAAAAGTACGGTGTAGGAATCAAGTGCGCCACAATCACTCCCGATGAAGCCCGTGTAAAGGAGTTTTCATTGAAACAAATGTGGAAAAGCCCCAACGGGACTATTCGTAATATTTTAGACGGTACAGTATTTAGAGAGCCGATTGTAATTAGTAATGTTCCCCGGCTTGTAACCAACTGGACCGCACCTATTATAGTGGGAAGACATGCATTTGGTGATCAATATCGTGCTACTGATGCGGTCATAAAAGGGAAGGGCAAACTAACCATGACCTTTACACCTGAGGATGGAAGTGCTCCCCAAACTTTTGAAGTTTATAATTTCAAGGGAGATGGTGTAGCCATGACCATGTATAATACCGAGGATAGCATCCGTGGATTTGCCAGGTCTTGTTTTAACATGGCGCTGAGTAAAAAGTGGCCGTTATACCTTTCAACAAAAAACACAATCCTAAAAAAATACGACGGCCGATTCAAAGATATTTTTCAAGAGATTTACGAGAATGAATTTAAAAGTCTTTTTGTTGCTGCTGGAATCACCTACGAACATCGCCTAATTGATGATATGGTAGCCAGTGCACTAAAGTGGAATGGAAATTTTGTATGGGCCTGTAAAAATTATGATGGGGATGTTCAAAGCGATACTGTTGCCCAAGGATTCGGCTCTCTTGGTCTTATGACATCGGTATTGATAACACCGGACGGTAAAACGATGGAAGCAGAGGCGGCCCATGGAACAGTAACCCGCCATTACCGCGATCACCAAGCTGGAAAACCAACCAGCACCAACCCTATAGCAAGTATTTTTGCCTGGACAAGAGGTCTAGCCTTTCGCGGAAAACTAGATAACAATACAGCGCTGATCAATTTCTGTGAAATTTTAGAGCAAGTTTGTATAGAAACTGTTGAATCAGGTAAAATGACAAAAGACCTTGCAGTTTGTATTCATGGCAATAAAGTAAAACACGGAGAGCATTATCTCTATACAGAAGAATTTTTGGAGGCAATCAACCAAAACCTGCAACAAAAACTTGGCTACTAAAAAAAGAGAAGCTTATATCAGCTGGGATGAATATTTTATGGGTGTTGCCCTTTTATCGGCACGCCGAAGTAAAGACCCTGGAACCCAGGTAGGCGCTTGCATTGTCAATGCACAAAATAAAATTGTAGGTGCTGGCTACAACGGACTGCCTACAGGTTGCGACGACGATGCTTTTCCTTGGGAAAAACAGGGCGGCTTCCTAGAAACCAAATACGCCTACGTTTGTCACGCTGAGTTAAATGCCATTCTCAATAATATTGGCATGTCCCTGCAGGGCTGTAGGATTTACACAGCTCTTTTCCCATGTAATGAATGTGCGAAGGCAATAATACAAGCAGGCATCAAGGAGGTGATTTATTTGTCAGATAAATACAACGGACAAGATAGTGCTGTTGCCTCTCGTAAAATGCTCGAGACGGCAGGAATTCATTGCAGGAAAGTAACTACCACCCTTTCTTCCTTGACACTTTCGTTTGCAGAAGGAGATGTATAAAAAAACCCCGCATTAGCGGGGTTTCATAAATAGATTTTAGTGCAACTTATACACGGAAGTGAGCAAAAGCCTTGTTAGCCTCAGCCATACGATGTGTGTCTTCTTTTTTCTTGAATGCAGCACCTTCTCCTTTACTAGCTGCAACGATTTCATTTGCTAATTTGTCAGCCATACTACGACCATTACGCTCACGGCTGTAGCGAATCAACCATTTCATGCTAAGAGAAATACGACGGTCAGGACGAACTTCAGATGGAATCTGAAAAGTAGCACCTCCGATACGACGACTACGAACTTCTACAGAGGGAGCCACATTAGCAAGGGCTTTCTTCCAAACTTCATATCCATCCTCACTTGTTTGTTTTGCCACTTTCTCCAATGCAGTATAAAAAATAGTGAAAGCGCCGCTCTTTTTTCCTTCCCACATTAAGTTGTTTACAAAACGGGTAACGAGTTTATCGTTGAAACGAGGATCGGGAGCTAAGGGAAGTTTTTTGGCTTGTGCTTTACGCATGGTATTGTACTATTGAAAATTCTTGAATTACTTTTTGGCTTTTTCTTTCTTGGTACCGTATTTGGAACGGCTCTTCTTACGGTCTTTCACACCTGCAGTGTCCAGAGAACCGCGGACAATGTGATAACGAACACCTGGAAGGTCTTTAACACGACCACCACGGATTAACACGATTGAGTGCTCTTGTAAATTGTGTCCCTCACCTGGGATATAGGCAATGACCTCAACTTTATTGGTGAGACGAACTTTGGCCACCTTGCGCAGCGCAGAGTTAGGCTTTTTAGGAGTTGTTGTGTAAACCCTGGTGCAAACACCACGGCGTTGAGGACATTGATCAAGTGCTCTTGATTTACTCTTAGCCTTGATGATTTCACGTCCTTTTCTTACTAACTGTTGAATAGTAGGCATTCTAGACCCTTATTTTTGGGAGAGCAAAGGTAAAGATGAGGCGCTGAACCACCAAAAAATGAAATCGGTTTTTTCCGAAGACCAGCACCTGGCCATTTTATTGCAAGAATCTGATTTCCAAGGCCTAAAAGCGTGGGCAAGATAAATAGCGGATTGGCCTGCCCGATTTTCTGCCGGTATAGGAAATTGAAACCTCCAAACTACTGGTTCCTGGTAGTGCTTTACCGATTTGCCCAGCAGCAACATCATACGCTACTCCAAAAACCCATTGCTGATAACCCAATCCAAGATAAGGGACAATTGCATCGTTAATTCGATAGTTAACGCCGGCTACCAAATCCGTTGAGGAGGCAAAGGGCGTTCTTATTGACAACCCAGCCATTTGCTCCATGGCTGTGCCTTGTTTTGTAATTAAAAACTGGGGGGTAACTGTTAAACGTTCCGTTAGAGCCCACTGAAAACCGCCATGTGCAACAAGACGCATTGGTAAGGATTGAGCAATGGACTGCGTTACAAAAGGGTCTTGTGGGCGATTCAAATGAAAGGCGGCCACTCCACCGAAAAAACGTACCGGACTGAGTTCTCTGGCATCGGCGTAGGAAACTCCTGCACCAATATCAAGGTCGCTGGAGGAAGTCCGCTGAAGCTGGTCTGCACTAGAAACTCCGGGATCGTAACCACTTATTGAATTCCACTGATCTCCAAACTGAAAATTACTTGGATCAAATTTTCTCGCCAATGCCCCAACTTGAATACCAAATGTAATCTGCTGATTATCGTCTTCGCCAAAGCGAACACCACTGTAGGCAATGGTCAAATACCCATGCTGGTAGTGATAACCCCCATCTCCCGCGGATTGATCCAATAAATTGATTCCAAAATTTAAATTCTTAGGTGTTACAATATCAGCAGAAAGGCCTTTAGTCACGAAAGGGGTCATCACTTGACTCCATTGCGTTCTGAAAACAGCATTAGCCCGAAAATCGCCTTCATTCACACCTGCCAACCCTGGATTGATACCAAGCGGATAGGCATAGAACTGTGAAAAATGCGGATCTGTCTGTGCCATTGTTTCCCAACAACAACCACTAAACAAAAGAAAAAATAGGAGTAGCTTTTTTTTCATGTTAGTGAATTAAGTTGATAGATCCCTTTTTATTGACAACAGTCCCATCCTGACGAACCACCTTTAAGATGTAAGCATAGACACCCACAGGCTGTAATTTTCCTTTATGCTTTCCATCCCAACCCTGAGTAGGGTCTGTGGTTTGAAAAATAAGTTGACCCCATTGATTAAAGATTCTAAAATCAATGTTGTTTATGTAATTTCCAAACACTTTGACTATATCATTCTTTCCATCATTATTAGGAGTAAATGCATTGGGAACAAAAATCTCACGTGTACTTAGTGTTGTTCCCGAAACAGGTCCACCTGGCAAGCTGGTCTCACAAATTTTTGCACCAATAGCCCTTACTAAAATTGAAACAGTTGTATTTCCAGCTAACCCATCGATAGTATGACTCAGTCCATTTAATCCACTGCTGGGGTTGCTAAAAGAACTGCCACCATTCGTACTAATTTGATAGCCAGTAGCACCTGTCACAGCGGGCCATGAAAAAGTTAAGGACGAAAAAGAGATGGCACTCACCGTTACCACTGGGCTTGTTAAACGAGGTATCAGCGTGATTTGTATAGGCACACGGGTAGTGCTGACACAACCAGCTGTACTAAAACCTTCTACATACCAAGTGGAGGGTGCAGATACTCCAACCAGTGAAAAAGTATATCCCGTAGCAACAGGTGAACCACCTGTTTGGGTCGGATACCAGCGGTAGGTAATCGTAGCCGTATTTACATTCTGAACTTGTAATGTAACATCGGTGCCGGGACAAACACTGACATTACTTAACTGCGCATCTGCAGGTATTGGGTTGATCGTTAATGAGGCCGTTGTACGTGTATCACTGACGCAACCAGCAGAACTAATTGCTTCTACATAATAGGTGGCCGGAGCCGTTACGCCAGAAAGGACATATGAATTTCCTGTTTGCAAAGCAGTGCCTCCCGTTGCCACTGAGTACCAACTATACGTCAATGCAGGAGAGGGAACACTGACAGCTAATACAGCATTACTACCACTACAAACTGATACAGGGTTCACGACCGGAGGAGTAGGCTTTGATTGTACTTGTACGGTTATCTGGGATGCTGCGCTACAACCCAACGCATTTGTTGCAGTAACAATATAGGTAGTGGATGTCGTGGGGGAAACTGTTTGACTAGACCCTGATAGATTTCCTGGCATCCAAGTGAAATCCGTTAAAACACCTGTGCCTGTATTCACTCCTAATTGGGTTGAACTCCCAACACATATGGAAGTTGGGGTAGCTGTAGCAGTAATTGTTGCATTATTGTTCAATGCAATAGTTCCATTGAAGGAAGTAGCACAACCTGCTGCATCAGTAATTGAACAAGTATAATTTCCTGGAGGCAAATTAGAGGCTGTAGCAGAAGTTTGTGTAGGTGTTGTATTCCAAGAAAAATTATAGGGGCCAGTTGAACCAGCTATATTGAGCGCAATACTTCCGTTGGGCCCATTGCAATCAGATGCTGTAATCGTAGGAGTAATAATTTGTGAAAACGGAATACCCGAAGCTGCCATAAAAACGGCATTGGGAAATGGAGCATTTCCGCCTGTGGAAACATTAGTAATACGTATTTTTTGCAACTGCTTGACACGATCCATACAACTTAGCACAATCTCTACATAATAAAACCGAGGATTATTTGTGGTTACACCATCTGCAACAAAGGGACCTGTAGCAGTTCTGGTCACACGTCCAAAGCCTTGTGCCACTATGTTGGAAGCACCATTGAACCAATCTGCTAACACATAGTTGGTCAAGTAAGGAGAAAAAGATCCATCAGAAAAACCTAATCCAACATTGATGGTACTGGCTTGCTCGGCAGAAAAAGCCAATAAACGAATCTTAGCGTATGCAGCTGGAGTAGGAACAGTTAACTCAAAAGTTTGGTTACGTTTTACAAAAAGAGCATTGTTACCGTTATACGGAGCTAATTGGTAAATATCCCCCGCATTGTTGATAGTACCATTGTCCGGAAGTCCTCCTGCAATAGAAGCAAAACTTGCAAATGCAGCGCTATACATTACTTTATTAGAGGACGTCAAACCATCAATTTCCATAGAGGTTGTGGATAATGGGCTAGGCCCAGCCTCTGCAACAACATCCTGAGAAAATCCTGATATAGGAATAGGTGTAAACTGAGCAATTGACCCAATGCCTTTTAAAAGAAAAACTAAGATTAACCAGTAGTAGCGGGCAGTCAAGATTTGGTGTTTTCGTTTAAACACCGAATATACTTATTCAAATTGAACTTAAACAACTGGAATCATCCAACCATGGGTATCTACTATTTTACCCTCCCGGATGGCAGCTAATTTATTTTTTAGCCCAGGTGCCACTTCCCATTTAGCAATATCAAATTGCAGGGATTGATCTTTGTAACACAACTCCTTGATTAGCGAGACTGTTGCAGCCGTTCCTGTACCAAATACTTCACGAAGCTGCCCTGCCTTGTAGGCAGACAGCACCTCATCCATTCCCAATTTTCTTTCCTCCACAGTCAGTCCCATTTCCTGGAGCAGTGTCATTATGCTCATGCGTGTAACTCCGCCTAGAATAGTTCCTTCTTCCAAACCAGGCGTGATCGCTTTATTGCCGATAATAAAGAAAACATTCATGGTGCCGCACTCTTGCACGTATTTATGTTCATAGGGATCAGTCCATAGGACTTGATCATAGCCTTTCAACTTGGCTTGAGCAGTAGCGTACATAGCTCCTCCATAATTTCCAGCTGCCTTGGCATAACCCACCCCACCACTAACAGCACGTACATATTTTTCCTCCACCCAAATTTTCATAGGAGCGCTATAATAGGGACCAGTTGGACTTAGGATGATCATGAACTTGTAAGTATCAGAAGGACGAACGCCTATCATTTCGTCCGTTGAAAACATAAATGGACGGATATAAAGAGAGTGATCAGGAAAAGCAGGAATCCAATCTTGATCCAATCTGACCAACTGCATCATGCCATCCATGAAAAGTTCAACAGGCACAGTAGGCATCTGCATACGCTCAGCTGAGGCATTGAAACGAACAAAATTGTCATGCGGACGAAATATAAAAGGCCTGGAAGTTTGATCTTTATATGCTTTAATTCCTTCAAAAATGGCCTGGCCATAATGTAGGGCGGCCACCGAGGGAGCCAACGTTAGGGGGGCATATGGACGAATAGCAATATTAGTCCATGCTCCATCTATAAAATCCGCCTCCAACATGTGGTCAGTAAAGTGCTTTCCAAAAGGGAGGTTTTCAAGCGACAATCCTTTTAACTTACTTTGTGCTATAGGCACAATAGGAATATCCAACGCAGCAGCCATAATTCACATAAATTTACGGGGCAAAGAAAATGAAAAAAACTAACACTCATTAGTATATTTTTATCCGACCATGTCTATCAACCAGTTAGAGCTCACTGCTGAATTAATCACTGAACTTTTCAAAGAAAATCTAGTATGCGCAACATCCGCTGAAGAGGAAACGCCCCCAAAAACGGACAATGTTGGTAGTCAAAGCCAAACTAAATATTTAGGTAAGTTCAAAAGCAAGATTCTTGTTTTAGTAAACGAAGCCAATGTAGTATTCTTACAAGATAAACAATTGGAGTACCTAACAAAAATCCTTAACGCCTGTGGTCTTACGGTAGAGGATATTGCATTAATCAACCTTGCCAACGAACCACATCATACTTATCGGACTCTACACCAAGAATTCCCCTCTACTCTCCTACTCCTGTTTGGTGTTACGCCTACAGCATTACAACTACCCATAGACTTCCCTTGCTACCAGCTACAAAAATTAGAAAGATCTATATTCTTGCAAGCGCCCGCTCTTCAACAGGTTGAGGCTTCTAAACCAGACAGGGAAAAACTTTGGCAATCGCTTAAAAAATACTTTAATGTGTAATCCAGCCCGCCAATTGATATTTGCCACCAATAACCAGCATAAGGCAAGTGAGATCAATGCTATTTTAGGGACTACTTTTAAAGTTTGCACACTCCGTGAGGCTGGAATTGAAATTGATATTCCTGAGCCGCACGCAACACTTGAGGAAAACGCCAGGGAAAAATCTTCCACGATTTACCAATTGACAACACGTGATTGCTTTAGTGAGGATACGGGTCTTGAAGTGGAGGCACTAGGTGGAGCCCCCGGGGTAAAGAGTGCGCGCTATGCAGGAGAACGCTGCAACACGGATGATAATATTGATAAGCTATTAAAGGAATTAGCAACCGAAGAAAATAGAAAAGCCAGATTTCGAACAGTGATTTCACTGATTGAAAACGGAACAGAAAAACAATTTGAAGGAATTTGTGAAGGTTCTATTGATTGGGAAAAAAATGGAGAACAGGGTTTTGGTTATGACCCTGTATTTATTCCTGCAGGTGCCACTAAAAGTTTTGCCTGCATGACAATGGATGAAAAAAATAAATACAGTCACCGTAAAAAAGCAGTAGAGAAATTAATAACCTATCTCCAGCAAAAAAAGTAACACATGTCTTCATTAAAACAACTATTCCCTGCAGCATTCCAATTTACTTGCCAATTACCCGTTCGGATTACAGATATAAACTATGGAGGACATGTAGGCAACGACCGATTATTGGTCTTTGCACACGAAGCGCGTATACAATTTTTACAACACTATGGTTACAGCGAAATGGAACTTGATCAAACTTCATTGATGCTTACTAAAGCTGCCCTGGAAATTCGTAAAGAACTTTTTTTTGGGGACCAGTTAACCATTGCTGTTCATGCGCTTCACTTTACCAGTAAAGGATTTGATCTTCTTTATAAAATAGAGAAAACAGAAAAAGAGCAACCCATCCTCGCTGCCATTGTTTTAACTACGATGCTTTGCTATGATTATACGAATAAAAAAGTTGCCCTACTTCCGGAACGGGTATTTCAGCGCTTATCAGTTTGATTCCAAATCTTCCAACTCTCCTCTGCCTGAATTTGCAATAACTCGGCTCCATTTTTAATCCGGGCTCCCCTCTCCTCGCCTGCTCTTAGAAAAGCAGTTACAGCAGGATTATAAACCAAATCATATAGGGTATGTCCCGCGCCCACTGCTTCATAGGGTAAGAGTGGCCGTTCCTCTATTGCAGGAAAAGTTCCAAGAGGAGTGGTATTTATTAATAATTGATGCGCTTGAATATCTGCTGCCGTCAAATTGGCAAATGTCTTGTCAATTCCCAATTTTTCCGTTCGTCCTACCACTGTATAAGGGATGCCAATTTTTTTTAATACGTGAAACACAGCTTTAGCAGCACCTCCATTTCCAAATACCATGGCTGCTTGAATACGGGGCTGTAACAAGGGCAATAAGGACTGCTCAAAACCAATACAGTCTGTGTTATATCCCTCCAGCCGACCTTTATTGATACGAACACAATTGCAAGCGTCAAGGCCCTCCGGTATAAACGAAGCAGACAAGTAGGGTAATACCGCCTCTTTGTAAGGAATGGTAACGTTCAACCCCTCCAATGAAGGATTTTTTTCGATAAGCGATGGGAGAAGTTCGATTTTCTCTATTGGAAAAAGCTGATATCGGCAATCATACATTTTTTCCCTATCAAACTTTGCCGCAAAATAGGTTGCAGAAAAAGAATGTGTTAGGGGTTGGCCTATCAGACCAAAGAGGCGCATATCCTCTATTTGGATTTATCTAAGTAAAAATGGAATGTATCCCCTCGTAACCCAATTCGCATAGCCTCTAAGGGAATTACCTCTGTAGGGGCAATATTTCCAAGATTGGCATTACAACCCAATAATTCGATAAAATAAAGTTGTTGAGCCTTTTGTGGTGCCTCCCAAATAATTCGATCACCTGGAATCTGAGTCAATATCTCTTGCACCAACCCCTCGCGGACTTCGCCACTACCCCTATAAATCCCCACATTACCTGCCTCTCTTGCCTCTGCAATAACATAGCTCGAACCAGCATCCAACTCGGCACGCATTAACTCAATCCATTTATAAGGTGGAATAATATGTGCTGCATCTTTACTGCCTACTTCACTCAAGACCGTACCATATTGAGTGAGTTTCTCTATGTAGCCGCACTTTTCTGCGTGCGGAATAGTAATGGACCCGTCACTCACCTCCATATAACTAATTCCATACTCTTTGCAGATTTTTACATAATCTTCAAATTGATTACGAATGAGAAACGCCTCAAATAAAGTACCTCCAAAATA
>CAZNUR010000014.1:48340-50642 GCA_964576375.1 uncultured Chitinophaga sp. | reverse complement strand
TCGCGGCGCCGCCACCTGAAGACGGTGCGTCTACCAATTTCGCCACCTGGGCGGGAGCGCAAAGTTACGCTGAAATTATTGCCGGTATAATGCTTAGTATCAAATTCCCGCTTAAGCGGTGAGTAAACTGCAACCTCGAATAGTGGCGCCATCAAGTCGGCCCAGCATTTCAAAATGACCATTGGGATGAACTCGGCCTGCGTCGTCAGTGGCAATAAAGCAGCAGGAATCGATATTGGCCAGATCAATAATATTCAAGCCGCCGCTTCCGGATTGTTTGACGGTCAGAGGATCTTCTTGCTCTCGTACCAATACCTTCATCCAAGTAGGACATTTAAAAAGACCATCTTCTTTTGACCAAGCCTGTGATAATAATTCTGTCATGCCGTATTCAGATGCAATTGCTGGTAATTGAAAGGCTTTTTTTAAATGGATATGCACTTCTTCTCTAGTTAATTCTTCCGCTCTGCCTTTCATACCACCGGTTTCAATGAGGGTTGTAGATCTCAGGGGTTGCGGATGTGAGGATGCAAAATCAAGTAATGCAAAGGTGACACCGATGAGCAGCGTTTGTTGTTTTTGCAATTCCAACTGTGCGAGTGTCTTAGCTAATGCATCGGTTTCGTTCAAATAAAATCCACTGTTAGGATGGCCAGATTTTTCAATTAATTCCTTGACCATATACACCAGAGAGGAGTTCTTTCGTTCTAAATAAGAGGGAAGCAGGCCTATAATACAAGTGTTCTTGGGGGAGCCCCAACATTGTTCAAATCCATTTAAAAAGCTGGCTTGGTATAGGGAGGGGTTTCGAACCAAGTGCTTACTGGGGGTGGTGCCGGTGGTGGTACTACTTTCAAAATGAAGTGCTGGGGAAAAGGCCCCGGTTTTAACGGCATGTGATTTGAAAAATCCGATGGGGAGAAAGGGTATTTTTTCAATGCTATCTACCTGCCCTGGTTTGCAATGAAGGGCCTGTAAATAGGCGGCATAAACCGGGTTATGTGCTGCTTGGTGATGGAAGGCCTCCATGGCCAATTGTTCAAAAGAAAACGAAGTGTTAAAGAGGCGGGTGGCCCAGCTCAAAGACAGGGAATCCGGTCCGTTTAAATCATGTAAATTTGTTTCCAATGCGTTTTATGAATCAGCGTTTCCAGCTATTTTTCTTACTGATACTTTTTGCTGTTTCTTGCAGCAAAGATAAGTTTACCTCCGAACCAAAAGTAGAGGTTCGTTCTATTGATCCGGCCACGGTTTACAATGGGAACATCATCAAACTTTTAGCTCGCTACACAGACGAGGAGGGGGATATAGATTCAGTGTATATTGTCTACAAATGGTACAACGGTAATAATCCAACCCGGATAGATACGTTGATGCGTTTTCCAACTAATCGTTTGGGTATTCCTTCTGCATTACGTGAATCTGATATTGCGGTGGAGTTTGAATACAATACATACAATCAAACTAACATGCTTACGTTACCAGGTGTAACGCGTGATACAACAGCCTCATTTGGGTTATTATTGATTGATAAAACGCGTAAACGCAGCAATTATAGTGAGTCTAATAAAATTCGGTTGAAGCGACCCTAATCGCTTGCTTTAAAAATTATTTCCATGGCAAAATCTGTTGCAAAAAAAACCAGCAAGTCAATTTTGACGCCTGCTTCCTTTTCATTTTTTAAAAGCTATATCAACAATGCCTCTCCGGTAGGATTTGAAAGTTGGGGGCAACGTTTGTGGATCGATTACCTGAAACCCTATGTGGATACGCATTATGTCGATCCCTATGGAACAGCAGTAGGTGTGATAAATCCTTCTCATCCTTTTAAAGTGGTGATAGAGGCGCATGCGGATGAAATAAGCTGGTTTGTTAATTATATCACTGCCGATGGTTTATTGTATTTAAAAAGAAATGGTGGGGTGGATCACCAAACGGCACCGGCTTCTCGCGTGATTATTCATGGAAAAAAAGGGCCAGTAAAAGCTGTGTTTGGGTGGCCCGCTATTCATACACGTTTAGGTAGTCCTGAACAAAAAGAACCTACCCCGCGTACGGATAATTTATGGTTGGATTGTGGGGCGCGTTCCAAAAAAGAAGTGGCTGCATTAGGTATTCATATTGGTGCTGTGGTAACCTATCAAGATGGATTCGATGAACTAGCCAATGGAAATTATATAGGAAGGGCTTTTGACAACAGAATTGGTGGCTTTATGATCGCAGAAGTAGCGAGGCTCTTAAAAGAAAATAAAAAGCAATTACCATTTGGCTTGTATGTAGTTAATGCGGTGCAGGAGGAAAT
>CAZNUR010000014.1:0-48240 GCA_964576375.1 uncultured Chitinophaga sp. | reverse complement strand
ATAAAAAGCAATTACCATTTGGCTTGTATGTAGTTAATGCGGTGCAGGAGGAAATTGGTTTACGTGGTGCGGAAATGATTGCAAGACGTATCAAACCTGATATTGCGATTATCACGGATGTAACGCACGATACTACAACACCCTTAATCAATAAAGCGATTGAGGGCGAAGTAGCTACTGGTAAGGGTCCTTCGCTTTGTTATGCGCCGGCTGTTCATAATAAACTGCTAGCTCTTGTAGAGGATGTGGCTGCTAAAAAGAAAATTCCTGTTCAATGGCGTGCACAAAGCAGAAGCACTGGTACAGATACGGATTCTTTTGCTTACTCAAATGATGGATGCCCCTCCGTTTTAATATCTATCCCACTTCGTTATATGCATACAACGGTAGAAATGCTTCATCGTGATGACATTGAAAGTACCATTCGCTTGATGTACGAAACCTTGTTAACCCTCTCTCCAAAGACCAATCTGCGTTATCTCTGATTCGCTTTGGGCTGAACCAGTACCTTTGCGCGGATGGACATTCGTTGCACACAAGAAGAATTAGCAATATTAGAGAAAGTGGCTGCGGGCGCACGCATGCTGCAACGTGAAACTTATTTGGTGGGCGGATTTGTTCGTGATAAACTCATGGGGCGGCCTACCACTGATCTAGACTTTGTCTGTATAGGGGATGCTTTGGAGTTAGCAGAGCAGGCAGCTGTTCAATTCAGGCCTAAACCCAAGGTTGACCTTTTTAAAACATTTGGTACTGCTCATTTTCAATTGAAAACAGAACCAGCGATTGACGTTGAGTTTGTGGGCGCTCGAAAGGAAAGTTATCAGCATACTTCGCGTAATCCCACAGTAACACCCGGTACCTTACAAGACGATCAAGAGCGAAGAGATTTTACTATCAATGCGTTGGCTATTAGTTTGCAGGAGGCCAATTTTGGAAAACTCATCGATCCGTTTGGTGGGCTGAAGGATTTGGATCAAGGAATTATAAGAACGCCACAGGATCCGGATAAAACTTTTAGTGACGATCCCTTGCGAATGATGCGTGCTATTCGTTTTGCTACACAACTTGGTTTTGTTATTGAAGAGAGTACTTGGGAAGGGATTGTTCGGAACGCTAAGCGGATTGATATTATTTCGCAGGAGAGAATTACGGACGAACTGACCAAAATTCTCTTATCTCCAAAGCCTTCTATTGGATTTGATCTGCTCTACAAAGCGGGGTTGTTAAAATTGATTTTTCCGCAGCTAGTTGATTTGGCGGGTGCGGAGTACAAGGATGGGCATGGGCACAAGGATAATTTTTATCATACACTGCAGGTGCTCGATAATGTGGCACAAAAATCAAGTGATTTGTGGCTTCGTTGGGCTGCGCTGCTGCATGATATTGCTAAGCCTGCTACAAAACGTTTTGAGAAGGGACATGGATGGACTTTTCATGGTCACGAAGTAGTTGGCGGAAGAATGGTGCCTAAAATTTTTACAAAGTTGAAGTTGCCCCTACATGAGAAAATGCGTTTTGTAAAAAAAATAGTAGAGTTACATCTTCGTCCTATAAGCCTTACTAAAGAAAATATAACAGACGCTGCAATTCGGAGATTATTGTTTGATGCAGGAGATGATTTTGATTCGCTAATGATACTTTGTGAGGCAGATATTACTTCTAAAAATCAAGCAAAGGTCAAGCGCTACCTCGATAACTTTATGTTGGTCAGGCAGCGTTGTAAGGAAGTGGAGGAGAAGGATCATATTCGTAACTGGCAACCGCCTATCACGGGTGAGTTAATTATGGAAACATTTGGGTTGTCACCCTCTAAGCCAGTAGGTGTAATTAAGGATGCTATCAAAGATGCCATGCTGGATGGTGAGATCCCAAACTCGTATGAGGCAGCTTTTCAGTTTATGTTGGAAAAAGCAGCATCGCTGGGGATTCACCCCAAGAATTGACGGCTAATTTATCCCTAGCTTTGTAGCATGCCTATTCTTAAGTTTAGAGTTTATTTTGAAGAAGACGATACCATCTACAGGGATATTGCCCTTTTTCACACCGATACATTTCTTAGTCTGCATCAGGCCATCTTAAAGTCATTTGAGTTCGATCAAAAACATCAGGCAACATTTTATAGAAGTAATGATCAATGGCAGCGTGGAAGAGAAATTAGTTTAGCCGTATATGATAAGGAGTATAAAGCACCCCCGTTACTCATGGATCAAACTACGATTGGCGCTGAGATAAAAAATCTCAATCAGCGCTTTATCTATGTGTATGATTTTAATCGTAACTGGACTTTTTTATTGGAGTTGATCAATGTATTCAAGGAGGAAAACCCAAAACTGACCTACCCGGCTGTAACGCGAGTAGAAGGAATACCTCCAAGTCAATATGGTACAAAGGCATTGTTAGGAGAAAAATTTGCTGATATTGAAGAAAAATATGACCTCAGCAAAGCGGAGGATGGTTTTGCTGAAAAAGATGAGGAAGGAGAAGATATTAGCTTAGATGAGGAGGGGATGAGCGAAGAGGAGATTTAACGTGGTATATGCCTCTGCCCGTTATCATACAAATTGCAGGACCCACGGCAGCTGGTAAAACAGCACTTGCTATTGAACTAGCTAAGTGGCTAGGTACTGAGATTGTTTCTTTTGACAGCAGACAGTGTTATCAAGAGCTTTCTATTGGAGTGGCTCGCCCATCTGATACAGAACTGGCTGCAGTTAAGCATCATTTTATTGCTTCTCATTCCATTCATCAACCTCTTGATGCGCATACTTTCGCGCAACAGGCTCATTCGGTGGTTAAAGACTTACTTCAACGATTTCCGGTGGTAGTGATGGTAGGTGGAACTGGTCTTTATTGGAAAGCTTTTCATGAGGGTTTGGATAAAATTCCTGCCGTTGATGCCTCAATACGAAATGCGCTAATTGAGCAGTATCAGCAATTGGGTTTGAGTTGGCTTCAATCCGAGCTGATTCGTGTTGACCCCTTGTTTGCGGCCACTGGAGAAATGAAAAATCCCCAGCGAATGATGCGTGCATTGGAAGTATTTCGTGCAACAGGTGCCAGTATTTTATCTTTTAGAAAAAAAGAAATAGTACAACCTTATTATTCCCTCTGCTCATTGGGGCTAACTCGTTCACGAGATACACTGGTTGAGTTGATTGATCACCGTGTGGAGAATATGTTCTCCCAAGGACTTTTGGAAGAGGTGCGCTCCCTGGAGCAGCATGCAAGCTTAACTCCACTTCAAACAGTGGGCTACACTGAATTATTTAGTCACTTGCAAGGCGCCTGCACATTGGAACAAGCCAAGGAGCAAATAAAAATTAATACTCGGCAGTATGCTAAGAGGCAATTGACTTGGTTTAGAAAACAGGAGGCTATCGAATGGTTTGAGCCAGAACAAATGCAGGAGATCCGTTCGTTTGTAAAAAAATTAGTGAACTAAGCTTGTAATTCTCTTTTATAGAGTTGAATGGTGTTCTCCAATCCCCACAATAAGGCATCACAGATCAGCGCATGTCCAATACTAACTTCTTGGATCCAGGGGATTTGTTGATGAAAATAACGCAGGTTATTGTGATCTAGATCATGCCCTGCATTGAGCGCAAGATCTAACTCCTTAGCCACTATGGCTGCTTGATAATAGGGCGTAATCGCTTTTTCTTTTTCGCCTGCTTGATAGAGGGTTGCGTATTGCTCAGTATATAACTCTACTCTGTCGGTTCCTGTTTCTTTAGCGGCTCGGATCATCTCTTCAACTGGGTCTACAAATAAGCTAACACGAATACCATGATTTTTGAAAATGCTCACCATTTCTTTCAGGTATTCCTGGTGTGTAACGGTATCCCATCCATGATCGCTGGTTAATTGTCCGGTTGTATCGGGTACTAGGGTTACTTGGGTGGGTTGAGTTTCTAATACCAGGTCAATAAATTTTTGCTCACGGCAATTTCCCTCGATATTAAACTCTGTGGTAATTAGTTTTTTTATCGATCGCACATCGCTGTAGCGAATATGTCGTTCGTCGGGTCGGGGATGAACTGTTACACCATCTGCTCCAAATTGCTGTACAAGTTGCGTGATGCGGATGAGGTCAGGGTTGTTTCCTCCCCGTGCATTACGAAGTGTTGCAAATTTGTTGATATTGACAGAGAGTTTTGTCACTTGACAAAGATACTATCCTAGAGTTCTTTCCAGGTGTGATCAGCCAGCAGTTGCACGGCCGCAATAAATTTTTTGAATGGGCCAGCAGCTCCCCATTCTTTGGGAGAGACCAGGGACACTAAATAGCTGTCATCATTTTTTTGATAGAGGTAATATACTTGACCAATGTTTGGCTTGAAAGTTAGTTTTGCCTCATAGATCATCAAGGAGAGTTCTTTTCGCTTTTGAATTTCCTGAGCTTGTAAGGCCAGTAGTTCAATCTGCTGCCGGATTTGGTCAAGCTGCATATTGGTTTGCTCTTCCATTGCCGTGAGGGCTTTATGCTTGATCATGCCTTCTTCCGTGGGTCTGATCACTGCACCGGAAACAGAGGCTGCATAGGGGAGAACACTCATTTGCTTATGATAGTACTCCATGTTTGTGTAGGCCTGCCCATTTTCCAGTTCGCCTTGTTGGGTTATACGTAAATACCCATTGGGCATTATTTCATGCACTACATGTAAAATGGTCTGTCCTCCTCTGTAAAAGTGAATTTCAAAGGTTATTCCATCTGGGAATAGGGCCTGCACCTTATCGGCACCATCCGACTCTGGCAGGGGGTGAAGGTCCCCATCCGCTATAATGGTATAGTTGGAGGCAAAGGCCTGGTTTTCGAGGCTTAACCAGTTGTGGAAAATACGGAGTTCTTTTTTTCCCTCAACGGCCTCAATCTTGTAAATCCCGCTTTTAGGGCGGTCCCCTTTCTCGTAAGCGCCTTTTTCAGGGAAAAGTTGCCAGGAAGCTAAAAAATTGTAAGCCTGTACCATGTGAGTATTACAAAAATAGGGTCGAAAAGTTGGCCGTCTTATCTTTAAGTTTCAATCTTTTCCATGAAAACCTTTAGTGGGCAATTTTACCCCAGTTATTTTTCTCCACCCAGTGAGGCTACGCTTCTTTTATCGGATCGGACCCTGAGTATTGGTTTTCATGACCAAGACGGAAATCCTGCTAGACAAGACTGGTCTATCAACGAGGTACAAGGTGATTTTTTATTCGTTGAGCAGCGAAGCCGCTTTATACAAATCAATACCCAGGCAGAGTTTCGAGTAGCTGGTCGCGAGGCGTTTGAATACTGGGAGGAAATTAAAGCAGAGGCAAATAAGTCTTGGTTTCGAAAAAAAAGAACAGGTAACCTGCGTCGCACGGCAGCTTTATTAAGTGCATTACTATTGGCAGGGGCGCTTCTTTATTTTTTTATGGTTCCTTGGCTGGCAGAACAAATGGCAACAGTTGTTTCAAAAAAAACAGAGCGTCAATTAGGGGATAGTGTATTTGAAGCCATGAAGAGTACACAAACGGAAGACACGATGGCTACGCGTGTACTCAATGATTTTTTTAATGCCTTGGCCATTGAAACCGATTACTCCATTCGTATTACCGTGATAAAGGATGAAATGGTAAATGCATTTGCCTTGCCAGGCGGGCAGTTGGTAGTATACACTGGCTTATTGGAAAATATGGAGACCTATCCTGAGTTAGCGGCCTTGCTAAGTCATGAGTATATTCACGTTGAAAAAAGACATGCCACGCGTTCTATTTTTAGATCTATGGGTTCAGATCTATTTGTGACTTTACTTTTCGGGAAAAGTAGTGGTTTGGCCACCCTGGTGATCGGACAAGCCAATCAACTAAGAACATTGAGTTATTCTAGATCACTGGAAAAAGAGGCAGATTTGGAAGGCTACCGAGTGTTACGAGAAAGAGGGATTGATCCAGCGGGTTTTGATCGATTATTCAAGCATCTAAAAGATTCCTCTCCAAGCACAGAAATTCCTGAGATGATTAGTAGCCACCCCGATACAGACAATCGCATGCAATATATACGGGAAGCGGCTCGTGGACAAGTGGTCAAGGAAGATCCCCAGCTTCGTAGTATTTTTGCACAACTAAAAAATAAATAAAATGATCTTAACAACTACTGCCTCTATCGAAGGAAGACCTGTACAGGAATACCTTGGTGTGATCAATGCGCAAAGTATTATTGGCGCCAACATGTTCAAAGATATATTTGCCGGTCTTCGTGATCTAATTGGTGGACGTAGCAAAACCTATGAGCGAGTAATTGAAGAGGCTAAGGAAGATGCGATGCGTGAGTTAACGCAAAAAGCGCAGTCAATGGGTGCTAATGCCGTAGTGGGAATTGACTTGGATTTTGAAACAGTGGGTGCAAGCGGAAGCATGCTGATGGTAATTGCCACAGGAACTGCAGTTCGTATTTAATTTTTTTTATGATCGAGGTTTGTTTCAAAAAGTATTTACTTTTTGCACTTTGCTGTGCATCATTGTCTGTTGCGGTTGCACAGGATTGTAATATAAATCGGGAAACGGATGTGTTTACCCGAGAAACCCGATTGAGCTCAGGCTTTATAGATCTTTCGGGTGCATCCGTAACCGTAGATGCTGATAAGAAAGAAGTAGATATTCTTTTTTCTTTCAAGACCAATCGTTGCTTTGATGATGGTTGTACAGCCACTATTTATTTTGCAGGCACCAAATCTAAGTTGTTGCTACGCAATGCTGGTACTATGAACTGTGAGGGACTCTTTCATTTTATTTTCCGAAACTCGGTTAGTGTCAACTACCAGTTGAAGAAATTAGCTACGGCTAAGATCAGTCATATTGTATTTACAGATCGAGATCAGAAAATGATTCCTGTTAATTTGGAGGACCCCATGCAGCTAAAGTTTATGCAAGCGGTAGAATGTGTCAGTAAAGAAGCGGTTAAGTTACTTCAATAAAAAAACCTCCAGTAATGGAGGTTTTTTCTTATCAGCATTGTGATTTCATTAATAACGATAATGCTCTGGCTTGAATGGTCCAACCTTGCTGATACCAAGGTATTCAGCTTGCGGGGTTGTTAGTTCGTCTAATTCCACTCCAATTTTAGAGAGGTGCAAGCGAGCTACTTTCTCATCTAAGTGTTTAGGAAGAACGTATACTTTATTCTCGTAATTCTTATTGTTAGTCCATAATTCAATCTGAGCCAGGGTCTGGTTAGTGAATGAATTACTCATCACAAAGGAAGGATGACCGGTAGCACAACCCAAATTAACCAGACGGCCTTCTGCCAAGATGATGATATCGTTTCCTTCTACATTGTAGATATCCACCTGTGGCTTGATCGTGTCTTTGGTATGGCCGTAATTGGTATTTAACCAGGCGATATCAATTTCAATATCAAAGTGTCCGATGTTACAAACAATGGCTTTATCCTTCATACGTTTGAAGTGTTCGCCTGTGATCAAATCGCGGCAACCTGAAGCTGTAACAATGATATCCGCCTCTTTTACTGCATCAATCATCTTTTTTACTTCAAAACCATCCATGGCTGCTTGTAGTGCACAGATAGGATCAATTTCGGTAACAATTACACGGCAACCTGCTCCTGCTAAAGATGCAGCAGATCCTTTACCCACATCACCATAGCCACCTACTACGGCAACTTTACCTGCCAACATTACATCAGTAGCACGACGGATAGCATCCACTAGTGATTCTTTACAACCGTATTTATTATCGAATTTAGATTTAGTAACAGAATCGTTTACGTTGATCGCTGGCATTGGAAGTGTTCCTTTAGCCACGCGCTCATACAAACGATGCACTCCGGTTGTTGTTTCTTCAGAAATTCCTTTTACATACTGAACTAACTCAGGGTATTTGTCCAACACCATATTAGTTAGGTCACCTCCGTCATCCAAAATCATATTCAAAGGACGATCCTTGCCACCAAAGAAAAGTGTTTGTTCAATACACCAATCAGCTTCCTCAATGGTTTGTCCTTTCCACGCAAATACACCAATACCGGCAGCGGCAATTGCAGCGGCAGCATGGTCTTGTGTAGAGAATATGTTACAAGAACTCCATTTAACTTCTGCACCTAAGGCAGCTAATGTTTCAATTAACACTGCTGTTTGGATTGTCATATGAAGACAACCTGCCACACGAGCACCTTTTAAAGGTTGTGAAGGACCATACTCGGCACGAATGGCCATTAGTCCTGGCATTTCTGCTTCTGCTAAACGAATTTCTTTGCGGCCCCATTCGGCCAGCGAGATATCGGCTACTTTATACGGTAAACTGAAATCAATGGATTTGGTCATGGTTGACATACGACTTGGTTTTAAGATGGCGCAAAGCTACAGTATAAATCAATAAAGCCCTACTTATTAAAGGGCTATTTGCATTATATAATCGTTCATGTAAAAGCCATTGCCAATCTCTATATCAGCAGTTTCACGTATAGTGAAGCCCATTTGATGATAAAAACCAACTGCTTTATTGTATCGATTTACTTGTAATTCAAGGGTATGTGCTCCTAATTCTTTGATGCGTTGTAGAAGATCAGTTAGAAAAATACGGCCAGCCCCCTTCCCCTGCACATGGGGTAACACATATAATTTGTGCAACTTAAAGTGGTCAGCTTGAAGGGCTTGATAAGAAGCATAGCCTATTGGGGTTTGCCCTTGGTACAGTAATAAAAAAGTAGCACCCTCATTCATTTGTTGTGCCAGTGAAGCGGGACTGTACATCCATTCTAACATGTAGGCTAATTGTTCCTCCGTTAAAATAGAAGAATAGGTTTGAGGCCAAACCTGCATGCATAATTCTCGGATTAATTCAATGTCAGCAAGTGATGCTGTTCGTACTACATACGAAGTTTGCGGATTGCTCATTCATTCTTTTTGAGAATTCTATTTAACAACCCTTTCTTCTTATCTCCTTTTTCAGAGGAGGCAGGCGTATTGCGTGGAAGATCTGTCTCTTTCTTGGGAAGAGTATCTTTTTTAGGAGTAGGGATATTCTTCGTGTCTTCTTCGCGAACTGGAGTAGATTCGGGGCCAATGTAAGGAGCCGTCTCTAGTTTATAATCATCTTCTGAACCTACGCCTACATCTTGTCCCTCGGCACCTGGCATTAATTCAAGATCATTCAAAAGAATGTCTGCACTGTTCATGGAATTGCCCATTTCTGCTGGAACAACAAATCTGGATTCTCTTTCAAGTCCGGTACGGCTGTCTGCTAATGCTTTTCCAAAGAAGTACTCGCAAATCGGACGAGCCATTCTAGAGGCTTCTCCTTCGTTTTTTATAAACTGATCGTCAAATCCAACCCAGGCGCCTACTAGAATTTGAGGGGTGAATCCAAGAAACCATGCATCCGCATTTTCATTGGTGGTTCCGGTTTTTCCTCCCATTTCTGCCGCGCCTACACGGCTACGCATACCTGCAGCGGTTCCTACATCAACGGCACCCTGCATCATACGTGCCATTGTATAAGCAGTAGCCTCACTGATTACTTCTTTTCTATTAGCACTGAAGTCAAATCGCTTAATTACATTACCATTTCTGTCCTCTATTCGGCTGATGGCAAATGGTTTTGTAGAAAAACCTCTTCCCGGAAAAATTGTATAGGCCCACATCATTTCAAATAAAGAAAGATCGCAAGATCCTAAGGCAACGGAGGGGTAGGGGCCAATTGGAGTGGGGATATTTAATCGCCCCATAAATTCCGCAAACTGTCGGGCTCCCACTTGTTTCATGATGTAAGCAGTTGCACAGTTTTTTGAAAATGCTAATGCAGCCGCCATTGATCCAGGTCCTCCTTTACATTCCTTGCTAGCAGGTACCCAACCATTTCCTTCGAAATACTGCGGCTCATTAGGGAGTTGTGTTTCGGGAGTAAAGCCTCTTTCTTCCACTGCTTGTGTATATAGTAAAGGCTTGATGGTGGAACCAACCTGTCTCTTCGTTTTAATATTTACGTGGTCGTATTTGTATGTTTTAAAATGAATACCTCCAACCCAAGCACGAATTTCTCCCGTAACAGGATCCATTGCCATAAAAGAAGCCTGTTCCATTTGTCGGTGATACTTGATTGAATCCAATGGAGTCATCATTGTGTCTGTTTCTCTGCGTGTATTCCAGGCAAACACTTTCATTCGAACAGGTTCTTTGAAACTGGCTCGAATCTCTTTCTCGCTCCAACCATCTTCTTCTAAATTGCGCCAGCGGTCCGATTCTTTCATAGCCCTCTCCAAAATGGGTTCTTTGCCAACCCAAATTTTTCCTGACTTGATGGAGTTTCGATTGTTTACATTTTTTTGAAGTTGGGACATATGTAAGGCCAGCGCCTCTTCAGCATATTGCTGTAATTGAACATTGATGGTCGTGTAGATTTTCAATCCATCATTATAAATACTATACGGTTCACCTTCTGGGTTGGTGAGTCCCTTAAGTGCTTCCTTAATTTCATCTTTCAGTATTTCTCTGAAATAAGGAGCGTATCCGGTGTTCTCATCCATTTTTTTATAATTCAACTGGATGGGTAATGCCTTCAACCGAGTGGCTTCCTCGCTGGTGATTTTGTTGTTGACCTCCATTTGTCCAATCACCACGTTTCTGCGATCGAGGGCAGCCTTTGGATTTCGCACAGGGTTGTAAATACTATTTCCCTTTAGCATTCCGATCAATAAGGCGGCTTCCTCAACATTGAGGCGGTCTGGTTCTTTTTGAAAGAATGTGCGGGATGCATTTCGGATACCGTATATGTTATTCCCAAAAGGAACGGCATTTAAATAGAGGGTAATGATCTCCTCTTTTGTAAAATTCTTTTCTAATTTGACTGCAATAATCCATTCTTTGAGTTTTTCTATTACACGCCAAGCTTTGTTTCTACTTCCCTGTGCAAGCAAGGCTTTTGCCAGCTGCTGTGTGATAGTGCTGCCTCCTCCCTCTGAGCCCAGGGTAACTACGGCACGCAGCGTTGATTTGAAATCGATGCCACTGTGTGAGTAAAAGCGTTCGTCCTCAGTAGCAATTAAAGCGTCAATGGCATGGCGGGAGAGGTCTCGATATTTTACATTGCTTCTATTGCCACGCTCTGTGTAATATTTGCCCATCAATGTTCCGTCAATCGCATAAACTTCTGAGGCTTGTAAAATAGAGGGGTTCTGTAATTCATAAAGCGAGGGCATTTTCCCAAAGAGTCCAAGGTTGGCTAATAAAATAAGTAGCAAAAAAGCTACCAGTCCCCAGCCAAAAAATTTCCAGAAAAAACGAACAGAGGGTTTCATGCTGCTAAGTTAGGGTCTCTTGCTGTTAAGGAAACGTTGATAGGCGTCTAAGTCCTTACGCTGCCGGAGTTCAGTTAAATTAATTGCTGAGATGGGTATCCACTTGTACTTTCCAGCTGGTATCCAGGGTACAATCTCGCTGGCAGTTCTTGGTTTTGCTCGGTCTAGGTAAACGATTGCCTCTTGAAGGTTTACGAAAGAGCCAATTACAATCATTCGATATCGGTTATCCAGGTTAATTAGCTCTTTTTGAAAATTGCGGTTATTGAAAGTACTTCGATTATAGTTATCAATAGATCGCATTGCTTCCGCAGCAAGGACTGGTTCTGTTTCTTCCATTACAAATAAAGCCAGGTGTGTTGTTTGTTCGTCCCAATTATAGGGGGAGTACTGATTAGTTGAATCAGCAGTAACGGAGGGATTATTATGTGTTGCAGCCGTTACGGCAGTATTATTGATTGTTTTGTTAGTTGTAGTAAGCGATTTTTTCTCTGCTGTTTCTTCTTTTTTTACAATTGAATTACTCCATGCAGCTTCAAGGGATGCGCGTCTGCCAATTGCCTCTAGTAAGTCAGCAGCACGTAGATAAAGGGGGGAATTAGGAAAGCGTAATTGTAATTCTCTAAGAAGCCGAATGGCTGTACTGTCTTTTCTCTCTTTGACA
The DNA here is from genome assembly GCA_964576375.1 of uncultured Chitinophaga sp. Taxonomy (GTDB): domain Bacteria; phylum Bacteroidota; class Bacteroidia; order Chitinophagales; family Chitinophagaceae; genus JJ008. Next base: position 36,298 of record CAZNUR010000014.1, on the reverse strand, counting down.
TAATATGCAGCTTCAATAAATAATAGTTGGGGTGTCCAATGATTATCGCCAACAATTCGGTCCGTCTCTTTTTTCAATTCTACAGCTTGTTGATAGGATCCTTCTGTAAACAGCGTGTATACTCTTGTGTAGATACTATCGTAATACCTTGATTTTTGTTCTGATTCCTTAGCACCTTGACCGTTCAAAAGTGCTGTGTATTTGCTACCTGGAAATCGAGTGCTTAATTCTTTACTAATTGAAGCGGCTTTATTTCGTTCTCCACCCAACCAGGCGCAGTTGTGTTGATGAAATAGCACTTCATCCATATTTTCAAAATTGGAGAGGCTATTCGAGATCCGATCTAACAATTTTATTCCGGCTGGACAATCTTCTATTTCTTGAATCAATATTCTGCCGGCATCCAATAGCGCAGCCGATAAGGAGTCTATTGTAATTTTTTTCTTCTCTGGGGAGAGTGGAAGTCCTGCATAGAGAGACTCAAAATCAATTGCAGAATCAGTAACACTATTTTTTGATCCTGATGAATCTCGGTTATTGGCTTGTGTCAATGTAAGTGTAGCCTGCATACTGGCTGCTCTTCTCCAATTATCCATATTTGGACGGTTTCCCCAACGTGCCAAAAAGGCGGCTTGGCCTCTGCTTCGGCTAGCTACATTGTAGAAATACCATTCGCCCTTGTCTATTTCATTTCCAAAAAGGGAGGAGGGCTGGGGTAAGGTGGCAATGGGGCGAGGAGCATTCCCCAACGGTTCCTCTTGCAGGCCGGCTTGTTTGCGCAGTTGTTTTACTATTTTTTTTACCGCTTCTTTTCTTTCCTCTTCTGGGAGATCAGCCAATAGTAGCAAACTGTCTTGCCTTTCCACTATTGCAAGTTTATTGACTAGTGTTTGCAGGGCCCTTTTTTTCACAGCAATAATTGCTGGATCAACCGGCAGGCTATCCGTTGTTTTAAGGCTATCATAAAATTGCGCTGCTTTTGCGTAGGCGCCATCTTGATAGGATATCTCTGCCAATTGTAGAAATGCTTTATTACGTTGAACTGTGTTATTAGTGCTGGCAATAGTGCTCTGGTACAAAGAGGTAAGCGCTCGGTTTTTATTTCCGGCGACTAAGTCCATTTGGGCAGCTGTGAAGTAGATAATATCCTGGTATGCATTATACTTTTCCTTTGTTGCCATTTCCAGCAACTCTTGCACATTACTACTTGGATTATCTGTGGCAGTTCTGTTCGCTCGGATGGCAGCAATGCGTGCTTGAATCTCTAATATCAAGTCGGTAGAGTGAGGGATTGCTCGGCTATAGTATTGCTTTGCATCAGCAAAATTTCCTGCTCTTTCAAAAAGTTGACCCGTTAAGAATTCCCATCGGGCTTTTTCATTTAGCGTGGGAGCACCCACTAGCGCTTTTGAAAGATGAGCAGCTGCGCTGTCCCAGCGTTCTTGTTTGTAAAACGATAGAGCCGTTAGTTCTTCTAATTCAGTTTTTAGTCTTTTTGGAAAGGCTGGATCATTGCGAAGCGTTTCTAGTAATCCTGCGGCCTCGGCATATTGTTCTTGGGCTAATTGTGTACGTATTATCCATAAAAGTGCCTCATTTCTTTTGGGTGGAGCGGTACCTAACTTATTCAAGAGGCCGGTTTTTTCTTCACTGGCTATACTGTTGGCTTGGTTGCCATCCCTTCCGCTTCCTATTACCTTAAAATACCCATCTTTCTCACGGGGAGCATAATAGTAGTTGATGAATTGAAAAACCAAGTAAGCCGAATCAAACTTCTCTTGGAGGTAGTAAGCCATTCCCCATAGCAAATAGAGATTGTCATTCCAGTCATTTCTTAAATCATGAAGGGCAATTCCTGAGGAGGCTTTTTGTATTACACTGTCAAGGTCAATTGAGTCTTTGCGAGTGGTGCCAAGGCTAAAATTATAGAAAGAAAGTAGGTTGCTGTAATCGTCTCGGTGGGCGTTTTTTGCTTTCTGTAGTACTTCGTTTAGCTTTTTTGCAGCGTTGAAGGTGAAGTTGTAATGAGTAACTGTATTTTGTACAAGCTTTGACGGGTATTTTAATTTCCCATCTTTGGTTTTTTCAGAACGAAGTAAACGGTCCTTGTATTCTTCTTCTTTAGGTAGGTCAATGCGAAAACCCTGTTGGGACAGGGTTGTGGCTGGCCAAAAAAGGGCCAGCAGGATAAAAGCATGAAAAAGGGGGCGCACCTCCTGCATATCTTCTTGCAATCTAGCTCCTTAATAACTGATTTTCAAATTAATTAGTGTGTTAGACCTTAATTTTTTGTGAGTATTTTGATTGAGGTTCAATGGGTTTGGGTATTGCTGTTCCTTACCTTTATACCATTGCGCAAATAATGGCTAAACTAGAATTACCAGCAGGATTAAAGCGATTGAGAAGTCGATATCGTTTGGTAGTCATGAATGATGACACCTACGAGGAAGTTGTGACTTTTCGTCTATCCCGACTTAGTGTTTATACCGCTTTCAGCATGGTGTTTGTAGTATTAGTTGGTCTTACAACAGCACTAATTATTTTTACTCCTCTCAAGTATTATATACCTGGAGCAGGTTCGGATTACGCTTCTGTAACTGCCTTAAAACGGCTGCAATACAGGGTTGATTCAGTTGCTCGGGAGGATGCACTGAAAAATCAGTATATTTTAGGTATAAAAAAAGCTTTGTCAGGTCAAGTGGCTGCCCCTTTGGATACCACCCAACTTGATATTCCTGCTGCAACTCTTATTAGTGATTGATCCAATTATAAAATTATGTTTACAACCAAACCAAAAACAGACATGCAAACTAACTTACCACAATCTGGCAGTGCTGCTACTTTGATCAGTGCAGGCACTGTTCTCAAGGGCGATATCAGTAGTAACGGAGATCTTCGCATCGATGGTACCGTGATGGGGAATGTAAAAACTTCTTCCAAAATAATCATTGGTAGCACGGGTGTAGTAGAGGGAGATATTGTAGGTAATCAAGCGGATGTTACTGGTAAAGTCAATGGTAACATTCGTGCCAATGAGTTGCTACAATTGCGTGGCGAATGCGTGGTAGCAGGAAATATCTACGCAGGCAAACTGCAAGTTGAACCTTCTGCTACATTTAATGGACAATGTCATATGGGTGCCAACGTAGTAGATATGACCAAAGATGAGCAACAGACACAGGTCCTTGCAAGATAAATCTAAGCGGGATTTACTACGTTATGCAGGCTTGGCCTCTCAGCTCTTGGTGTATCTTGCCATTGCTGTAGCGGGGGGTATGCAGATTGATCGGTGGTTAGGCGTATTTCCTGGGTTTACTATTTTATTTCCCATACTGACGTTGGCTGCAGTTTTCTATAAAGTTTTTAAAGAAACAGGCGGATCAAAATAGTCGCTTATTAAAATGATTGGAAAAAATACATCTGTCTTTGTCGGGTTGCTATTGGTCAGCAGTGCCATTTTGATTTTATCAAAATCCTGGCTAGTTGCCCACCAGGTAGATGTTAATGTAGTTACTGGGGCTAATTTTCTGCTTTTTCTAGTAACCGTTTTATCCATTGGACTTACAGCAAGAAGTTTTACAAATCCTAATCTGCAAGCTTCTGTGCGCGCCGTGATGCTTTCTTTTATGATTAAGTTTTTTGTGTTGGCGCTTGCTGCCTTTATTTATATCTATGTGGAGCGTAAGGCTGTTAATCTTCCTGCGTTGTATGGCGCTGCTTTCCTTTATGTGCTGTATACGGGCATCGAGGTAAGGTTGCTGTTGAGGGCATTGAAAAAATAGTGTATGCCCAAAAAGGAAGTCCCGCTCGATTTCTTGTCGCGCTATTTACCCGCTGGCACCGATCAGCATGTACTTTCTCTCCTACAAAAGCACCGTGTTCATCTCACCATCACACGCGAGCGAAGAACCATTCTTGGTGACTACAGGCATCGTACCCACGATCAGCAACACAGAATTACGGTCAATGGAAATTTGAATCCCTACGCATTTTTGGTAACACTGTTGCATGAACTAGCTCACTTACTAACTTATGAACAGTTTGGCAATCGCGTGCTAGCACATGGGAAAGAATGGAAAAATTGCTATGCATCATTGCTAGAATACTTTTTAGCGCTTCGGCTTTTGCCTAGCCCGCTTCACACCGCACTACAGGATATGTTGATCAATCCCGCTGCCAGCAGTTGTGCGGAGGATGGGTTGATGCGTGTGTTACGTCAATATGACCCGCCCAAGGAAAATTACTTTTTCTTAGAGGAGCTTCCCACAGGCTCTTCTTTTCGAATTAAGGATGGGCGAATTTTTCGCAAAGAGGCGCTGCTTCGAAAACGGTTTAAGTGTAAGGAATTAAAAACAGGTAATTACTATCTGTTCTCTCCAGTATACGAGGTTGAAAGAATTGACTGATAAATAAATTATCAGTGCTTACGCTACCGCCTTTTTTACAAGGGCGGCCGCCTCACTTAGCAAGATGGCTGATTGTACTTTCAAACCACTCTCGTCAATGAGTTTCTTTGCTTCCACTGCGTTAGTGCCCTGTAGTCTTACAATGATTGGGATGTTGATGTTGCCCAAGTTTTTATAAGCGTCAATTACTCCTTGTGCTACACGGTCACATCGTACAATTCCACCAAAAATATTGATCAGAATTGCTTTTACCGCAGGGTCTTTTAATATGATCTTAAATCCTGCTTCTACAGTTTGTGCGTTAGCAGTGCCACCTACATCCAAGAAATTTGCAGGTTCTCCACCACTAAGCTTGATCATATCCATAGTAGCCATCGCCAGTCCAGCTCCATTCACCATACAACCCACATTTCCGTCGAGTTTTACAAAATTCAAATTAAACTGTCCCGCTTCTACTTCAGTAGGATCTTCCTCTGTTACATCGCGAAGTGCAGCTAAATCAGCGTGACGCATCAAGGCATTGTCGTCTAAATTCATCTTGCAGTCAACCGCCAGGATCTTATCGTCGGCAGCTTTGAATAGGGGATTGATCTCTAGCATAGAGCAATCCAATCCTACGTAGGCGTTGTACAAGTTGGTAACAAAACGAACGCAGTTTTTAAAAGCATCACCGCTTAATCCCAGATTAAAAGCAATTTTACGGGCTTGGAAAGGTTGTAGTCCGCCACCGGGGTGTACCCATTCCTTAAATATTTTGTCCGGTGTATTGTGTGCTACTTCCTCAATATTCATGCCTCCTTCCGTGCTGTACATAATTACATTTTGACCTTTGGAACGGTCAAGTAAAATCGATAGGTAAAATTCTTTTCTTTCGCTTGGGCCATCGTAGTACATATCCTGTGCTACCAATACCTTATTGACTACTTTTCCAGCTGGTCCAGTTTGTAAGGTAACAAGGGTGCCACCGAGTATTTTTTCAGCAAATCCCGAAATGTCATCTAGGCTCTTTCCAACTTTTACGCCATTTATTCCATTTTCCTTAATGGTACCTTTTCCCCGTCCACCAGCATGTATTTGTGCTTTTACTACGGCAAACTTACTTCCAGATTTCTCCTGAATTGTTTTGTAGGCTTCCACAGCCTCAGCTACGGTAGAACAGGCCACACCTTCCTGTACAGGCACATTGTATTTTTTAAGTAATTCCTTGGCCTGGTATTCATGCAGGTTCATAGGGGAAAATTTTCGCGAAGATAGGGCAAAACGGGGTGGTTAAAATGCTCTTTTAACGATTGCTTTCGAAAGGACAGGCTATTTTTGTAACCACCTTGACTGCTTCAAGAAACTATATACTTTTTATTTTTTTGCTGGCTTCCTCATTCTGGGCTGCTAGCCAGGAAATGCCCGTCATGCGTAATCAGGGTCGCTCGAGAAACCTTATGCAAGGCGCGCCCAATGGTTTAAATAGGATGGGTGCCATGTCAATGGGGGGCGCTAGCCAAGATAGTATGAAGCGACGTGACAAACTGGAAGATTCTATAACTATCTCTTACCGGGTATTGAATCAGCCTATCACTTATTTACTTGACTCAACTGTGGGCGACTTTACTACTCGCTTTCCATTAAAGGCTACCACACTTAATTTGGGAAATTTAGGTGGGGCAACACGACCATTACTTTTTACTCCACAACTTAGGCCCGGGTTTGATCCAGGTTTGCATGCCTATGACCCTTACCGACTAAATCCATCTGAAGTTCCATTTTTTCAAACTACTCGGCCCTACACAGAATTAGAATACGCCTTGGGCTCCCGTGTAGAGCAGATTATTGGGTTGCAGCACACCCAAAATATTAATGCCAGATGGAATTTTTTCTTTCGCTATAGAATGATCAACTCGCCCGGTATATTCCAACATCAGCGGTCTAATCATTCCAACTTTGTTTTTTCAACCCGATATCAGTCTAAAAATTTACGATACCAGTCATGGGCTATTTGGCTGACCAACAAACTTCAGTCCGAGGAAAACGGGGGTATTATTGATACTACTGATATATTGAATGATCCCATTTTTGTTGATCGGTTCAATATTCCCGTTTGGTTGGGAGGTCCGGATAATTTTACTTCTAATTTTTTCAGTACTCGTATCAAAACGGGTAATCAATATAGTAACCGGGTTATGCTTTGGAGAAATCAATATGATTTGGGACGAAAGGATTCGCTGGTCACAGACTCCACTGTAGTTCCTTTGTTTTTTCCACGTGTTCGGTTGGAGCATCAGCTTCGATACGACAAAGAACAATTTGCATTTATAGATAAAGTTCCTGGCGCCAGTTACTACAACCGATATTATCAGGACTTGGCTAGGTTTGGCGATACGATTGATCTGCGCGATCAATGGCAAATTCTGACCAATGACTTTTCTATTTATCAGTTTCCTGACGAAAAAAATTTAAAACAATACTTTAAAGCTGGTGCTTCTCTTCAGTTAATATGGGGTACTACTTCATTGCAGTCACGCACTTTCTTTAACTCTTCTGGATATTTTTCATATCGCAATATTACCCGCAATAAGAAATGGGATCTCTCCCTAGACGGTGTGCTTTTCTGGGCTGGTCTTCATACGGGAGATTATCAGGCCTCACTTCGTATGCAGCGAATGGTAGGTAAGAAAAAGAATAGTATTGAGGTCAGTGCCATTAACACCAGCCGTCGCCCTTCCTTTATATTCGACCAGCGCAGTAGTTTCTATATTTCCAAGCGATTGTTGGAACTAAACAAGGAGAATAATACGCAGTTAAGTGCCTTATTTGATTTTCCTGCCATCGGTGCTAAACTATCTGGTAATTATCTATTGTTGAATAATTACACCTACTTCACTAATTATTACCAGCCACAACAAGCTTCCTCCTTATTTACTGTTTTACAGCTCTCGGTTTTAAAAACATTTCGGGTAGCTAAGCATTGGCGTTGGCATACCGAAATCTATTGGCAACAAAGAGTGGGGGCTGCTGAGGTAAATACTATTCCTTTCTTTTTGCGAAATCGTTTTGCATATGAGGGTAATCTTGGATTTAAGAATCTGAATTTGGCCACTGGTTTTGAAATACGGTACCGACCTCCTTACAAAGCAGATGCTTATTCTCCTCTTTTAGGTCAGTTTTTTTATCAGGATAGTCTTACCATACAGAATGACTTACCTGATATAGCTTTTTATGCCAATTTTAGAATCAGGCCTTTCTCTGCTTTTATCCGAGCAGAGAATCTGAATACGGCTCGTGATTTACAAGGTTTTGGATTTACACGCAATAATCTGGTGGCCCCTGGATATGCCTTAAATGGTCTTCACATTCGAGTGGGAATTCATTGGCAGTTTGTTAACTAATTCAAATTGGCTTTTATTTACCTTTGTAACCGATGCGTCAGTTACTTTTAGCTATAGCAGTTCTTGTATACGGTCTTACCTCTATGGGGTGGGTCTTGAATGTGCATTACTGTATGGGTAAAGTAGATGCTGTTCATTTATTTGAAAAAAAGGAAGAAAAGTCCTGTGGTACCTGTGGTATGTCTTCCGATGAAGCAGCGGGATGCTGTCATGATGAAGAGGCGCTTGTCTTGTTGGTCCAGGATCAAAAAACCCCGGTTTTTTTAAATTATAATCTTGAGTCGCCGTTTATTTACTTGTCGCCAACATTCACTCTGCTTAACGTAATAGATTTTTCTAGCCATATCCATTTTGCTGAAATAGATAATTCTCCTCCCGATAAAAACACGCCTTTGTATTTACGCAACAGGGTGTTTAGGATCTGATACTTCTTCCTCTCAGTCCCCAAACTGGGCTCTCCTTTTTTTATTTATTATTTTTTTAATATTCAATTTTCATTTATGAAAACAAATCATCTATTTATTGTGGCTGCTCTTTTGATGGGTAGCGTTTTTAGTGCACAAGCACAGAACAAAAAAGAAGTATTCCATGTTGCTGGCAACTGCGGAATGTGTAAGGGACGTATTGAAAATGCTGCAAAAGCAGCAGGAGCAACGCAAGCCTCCTGGGATACTGAAAGTAAAAAATTAACAGTTAGCTATGATGCATCTGCCACCAGTGTTTCAAAGATTCAAGAGCAAGTGGCTTTGGTAGGACATGATAATGCTGGAGCAAAAGCCACAGATGAGGCTTATGCAAAACTGCATGGCTGTTGTAAATATGATCGTGCTGCAACTGTAGGTGGCGAATCTTGCTGCAAGGATGGAAAGTGTAAAGACGGCTCTTGTAAGAATACCAGCAAAGATTGTTGTAAGAATGGTCAGTGTGACAAGAAAAGTAAGAAAGGAAAATCTTGTTGTGCTAACTGTGCTAAATCATAATCTCCGTGCATAAGTCATTTTTTGTAGTACTGCTGTTCCTCCTGTATGGAGGACAGCAGTATTCTTTTGCCCAATTTTATGGCGGCAGATTACAGGCTACCGGTTTAACCTGTGCACTTTGTAATAAGGCTATTCATCAGTCCTTGGAGCAGCTTTCTTTTGTAGAAAAGGTTGAGGCGGATATTAAGTCGTCCTCCTTTACACTTACTTTTCGCGCCAATAATGCGGTAAGTCCAGCAAAATTAAAGGCAGCAGTAGAGGATGCTGGATTTTTTGTTGGGGAATTACAATTGATGGGTACTTGGAATCAAGAACCTGTTGAGCGAGGCGCCTCCTTTGTCTGGGATCAACAGACATTTCAATTTATTTCAGCAAAGACTCCTGCTATGTCTAAATCTTTCACCTGTACGGTGGTGGGTAAAGGGTATTTAACTGAAAAGAATTTGAAAAAGGTAAAAGCCGATTACAGCGAATTTTTGAAATTAGACGGAGACGTTTTTCAATTACTACTCAATAAATAATTTTTTATGCGGCCAATTATTTTGGTGTTGTTTTTTCTGCATTCTTCGTTTACAGTGTTCGGGCAAGCACTCCGGCAAGAGCCTGCTGCTGATTTTAAGCTTCCCACACAAAAGGGGGACAGTGTTTCGTTGAACCAGTTTAGGGGTAAAGTTGTGCTACTGGACTTTTGGGCCTCTTGGTGTGGTCCATGCCGGGTTGCTAATAAGCATTTAGTAAAGATTTATCCAACTTACCGTAATAAGAATGTTGTATTTCTGAGTATTTCGTTAGACGAAAACCCAGGTGACTGGCTAGCTGCTGTCAAGAAAGATAAATTGCCATGGGTTCAATTGATTGATAAAAGGGCCTGGAATTCGCCCGTTGCAGCTGCATGGGACGTCAATTCAATTCCTTCCACTTTTTTAATTGATCAAGAGGGAAATGTGGTTGCCAGAAATCTAATGGGTACTGCTTTGGAGGCTGGTATTGATAAGTTATTGAAATAGTAATTATGTATAAATTCTACGGATTAATTCTTATCCAGTCTATTTTACTTACAGCACCTTCATACAGCCAGGAGCTGTATGTCTATAATGAGCCTGCTTCTACTTTACCTGCGCGCTCTATTAGTTTAAAAGTAAAGAATCATTTTGCGCAAAAAACTGCTTTACTCAATCAGTTTTCTTTTCGAACTGCTCCTCAAGTTTTTTTGGGGGTTGATAAAAACGTAACCATTCGCTTGGGTGGTACTATCTCCACTATGTACTCTACTCAAGCAAAACTGGAGTCCTATCATATTTATGCGAAGTACCGGTTCTTATCCAAAGATGCTATCCATCGTCATTTTCGAATGGCTGGATATCTTGAAGCGGCTCGTACCAATGCACCTTTCCATTATGATGAGATTAATTTAGGCGGAGATCGTTCGGGGATGGAGGCAGGTTTAATTCTCACACAGCTTTGGAATAAGTTTGCCCTCTCAGGAACAATTAGCCAGACGCAGGTATTTCATTACTACCGTTGGGATAAAGTAAGGCATGGCGTTTTACATCCATTTACCTCTGCGCAATTCAACTTATCGGCTGGATATTTAGTATTTCCCCGAACTTATACCAGCTATAAACAAACCAATCTTAATCTTTACCTCGAACTATTGAGTCAAAGAGCACTGGATCGCTCTTTATACTATGTGGATTTGGCACCCGCCATTCAATTGATCTTTGCTAGTAAAACAAAGTTGAATATTGGTTATCGCTTCCAGCTAGATAGTGATATGAAGCGAATGATGCAGCGAAGTTGGCTATTGAGCCTTGAAACCAGTTTTCTGGGGGCTTTAAAAAGAAAAAATTAACGATTCAGTACGTTGATTCGAAAGGAGAATCCCAGTGCTACGTAGTAAGTCACGGATTCTTCATTTAGTCCTTTTCCACCAGAGAAATCAATTTTACAATTGTCGCTGAAGTAGTAGGCAATGCCTCCGTCAATTCCATGTAATGGCTTCTCCATCGATCGAATACTTCCAAAAACCTCAGCATAAGCATACCAACGTTCGCCTAAATTAATTCCCGGGGCTAATGTATAAATCCAGTCAGGAGAACCTCCATTACCATCCCATTCTGCTCCCAGGTTGTAGCCTAGCGCAATTCGATCGGAGAGGGTATGCTGTAAGGTAAATCGAAAGTTTGGAGAAAGATTAGGTGTTTTAAAATTGGAAGATCCCAGTGCCGGTATGCCGGTATGAAATATCAATGAGGTTTGTGGGATCAACCCTTTTTCTTTCCACAGGGCAATTTTACCTCCTATTTGTGTTGGTACAAGCCCACTAATCTTTGATGCTCCATTTTCCAACGTGTTAGCCTCTGTAATCAATCGAAACTCAAACCGGGAGTTTAGACCCAGCTTCCAAAGGGCTGTGGGGTGAACCCAAGTAAACCCATTGGCATATTTTTCTTTATTAAAACCAATCTCTGCTTGTAAGTACCCCTTTTTTGTAATGGACACTGATTCAGTTTGATCCGGACGATCAGTGTCCATTCTTCCAGTCTGCTGCGCTTTGGTTTCTTGGCATAGAATGGTGCCAAAAAGAAATAGTACTAGTAATTTGAGCGTAGCAGCTTTCCTGTAAGTGGTCATATGCATCTCCAAATTTATGCAGTAACTTGTTGTAAAATCTCAGCGTATGAAGTCTAGAAGAACTTTTATCAAAGCGGCCGGCTTGGTTTCCTTATGGGGAACCATTTCACCTGCGCTTGCTAAATCTGGTATAGCAGCCCAGACACAAACCCAAGTGCTGAGTGCTGAGGAAATTGGTTTCACACAGCAACCCCTTACTTATTCTTATCCGGCATTTGAGCCTGCGATCGATTCACTTACCATGGAGATTCATTACACAAAACATGCTGCGGGTTATACAAAGAATCTAAACGACGCTTGTGCTGCGGAGAATGTTGATACAACAAAAGCTAAATTGACGGAGCTGCTTGGTCGTATTTCAACATACTCTGTAAAAATGCGTAACAATGCCGGAGGACATTATAATCATGAGTTTTTCTGGCGATCTCTTGCACCGGTGCGTGTAGGACAGCCTAATAAGCCATCGGGTACATTAATGGAGGCAATTCGTACTCAGTTTAGTTCATTTGAAAATTTTCAAACTCAATTCAGTGATGCGGCACGTAATCGGTTTGGAAGCGGATGGGCTTGGTTGGTTAAAACAGCAGAAGGAAAATTAAAAATTGGTTCTACGCCTAATCAAGATAATCCAATTATGGATTTGAGTGAACTGAAAGGCACTCCGTTATTGGGATTGGATGTGTGGGAACACGCTTATTACCTGAAATATCAAAATAAAAGACCAGACTACATTGCTGCGTGCTGGTCTTTATTTAATTGGGAGATAATAGAAAAAAGGTATATGAACGCTTAGGCTTTTTCCTGTATGTAACTTTCCATGGGCTCACATGTGCAAATTAAATTGCGATCCCCGTGAGTGTTGTTAACCCTTGACACGGATGGCCAAAATTTATTGTGCGTAACATAGTAAAGAGGGAATGCTGCTTCTGTGCGAGAGTAAGCATGCGGCCACTGATCCGCCATCACAGTTGCCTGTGTATGAGGTGCATTTTTTAGCAGGTTATCTTTCTTGTCGGCTTTTCCTTCTTCTATTGCTCTGATCTCCTCACGGATTGCAATCATGGCATCACAAAAACGATCCAGTTCGGCCTTATCCTCGCTTTCGGTTGGCTCAATCATAATTGTTCCTGCCACCGGAAAGCTCATCGTGGGAGCATGAAAACCATAGTCCATTAATCGTTTGGCCACATCTTCTGCTTCTATCTCTGCTGATTTTTTAAAGGGGCGTAAGTCTACTATAAACTCATGTGCACATTGTCCACTCTGATTGGTGTAAAGTATATCGTAATGACCAGCCAATCGCGCACGCATATAATTTGCATTCAGTATAGCGTACTCGGTAGCTCCCTTTAGGCCAGCAGCTCCCAGCATTCTGATATATGCGTAGGAGATCAAAAGAATCATGGCAGAGCCATAGGGAGCAGCAGATACGGCATCAGCAGTTCCCTGTGTAATATGTCCGGGTAAGAATGGTTTCAAGTGTTCTTTAACACAAATAGGCCCCATGCCAGGCCCACCACCACCGTGAGGAATTGCAAATGTTTTATGAAGATTCAAGTGGCAAACATCCGCTCCAATTAAGCCTGGTGCTGTTAGTCCAACTTGGGCATTCATGTTGGCGCCATCCATATACACCTGTCCACCATGTTGGTGAACAATGCTGGTGATTTCCTTCACAGTTTCCTCATAAACCCCATAGGTGCTGGGGTAGGTAATCATGATACCAGCTAATTGTTGGCTATTAGCCTCTGCCTTTTGACGTAAATCATCCAAATCGATATATCCGTTATCAAGTGCTTTTACTACCACCACTTTCATACCAGCCATTACTGCTGAGGCTGGGTTAGTGCCGTGAGCAGAAATGGGGATAAGCATAACATCACGATGCGGATTACCCTGTGCCGCATGATAAGCACGTATAGTCAACAAACCTGCATATTCACCTTGTGCACCACTATTCGGTTGTAGGCTGCATGCATCAAAAGCAGTCACATCGCAGAGGTATTGGCTTAACTCCTCCATGATGGTATGATATCCTTTGGCTTGCTCTTGGGGAATGAAGGGATGTAAACTGTTCCATTCAGGCCAACTTAGTGGAATCATCTCGCTGGCTGCGTTCAATTTCATCGTGCAACTTCCCAACGAAATCATCGAAGTGTTCAGTGAAAGATCTTTGTTCTCCAGCTGTTTAATATAGCGCATCATCTGACTCTCGCTCTTACACGTATTGAATACAGCTTGTGTTAAATACGTGCTGTTTCGATTTAATGCAGCGGGCCAGTTTTGCGTTGGTTGTGTTTTATCCAGTGAAAAACTCACAGGTTGTTTATCGTCCTCAAAACAATTGATCAAATCGTAGAGATCCTCCAGGCTGGTGGTTTCATCAAGTGAAAGGGCAACCAAGTCATTGCCTGTGTAACGAAGATTGATGCGCTGTGCAGTTGCTTTAGCTCGAATCGTTGAGACGCGATCTGTTTGAACAGTGATCGTATCAAAATAATGTTCCGAGATTAGTTTATAGCCTCTCTCTTTCAGTGCATCTGCTACTAATCGGGTTAAGGTTGTGATACGGCTTGCAATATTTTTTAATCCATCTGGTCCATGAAATACTGCGTACATCGCAGCCATGTTAGCTAGTAATGCCTGTGCCGTACAAATATTAGAGGTAGCTTTTTCCCGTTTGATATGTTGCTCTCTGGTTTGTAATGCCATGCGAAGGGCTCTTTTCCCCTTTGCATCAATACTCACCCCTATAATTCTTCCAGGAATATTTCTTTTGAAATCGTCGCGTGTTGCAAAAAAAGCAGCATGGGGTCCACCAAAACCAAGTGGTACACCTAGCCGTTGTGCAGAACCCACTGCCGCATCTGCACCTAACTCACCTGGAGGAGTGAGCAGTGTAAGGGCAAGTAAGTCAGTAGCCATTACCACAAAGGCTCCTTTTTCATGAGCAGTTTGAATAAATTGGCGATAATCAACTACTGCACCTTTATCATTGGGATATTGAAGAATGGCCCCAAAATAAGTTTCATCTAGTAGGGCGGATTTATAATCTCCTTCTACTAATTCAATTTGTATGGGCAGAGCACGAGTTCGTAATAAATCTTTTGTTTGTGGGAATACCTCCTTGTCAACAAAAAAACGAGGTCTGTCAATATGATCTTGTTTGTTCAGTGTGTTGAAGAACATGGTCATGGCTTCCGCAGCCGCAGTGGCCTCATCGAGCAAGGAAGCATTTGCGATGGGAAGTCCGGTTAAATCGGATACCATAGTTTGGAAATTTAACAAGCTTTCCAAACGGCCTTGTGCAATTTCTGCTTGGTAGGGGGTATACTGCGTATACCATCCTGGGTTCTCAAAAATGTTACGAAGAATCACAGAAGGGGTGATGGTATTGTAATACCCTTGACCGATGTAAGTTTTCCAAACCTGGTTTTGTTGTCCAACTGTACGAATATGTTGCAGATAGGTATGCTCTGTCATGGCATTGGGGATATTTAAATCACGTTCCATCCTGATGCCGGCAGGTACAGTTTTACTGATCAATGATGCTATGTCTTTTTCGCCGATCGCTGCAAGCATTTCTTGCGTCTGGCTGATGGAGCCAATGTGTCGGTTGCTAAATTCTGTTGTTTGATTACGAAGGATATCCATAGTAGGGTAGGGCGTTCAATTTGTGGGCAAAATTACGGTTAAGTTCTTTTCTTTGCCAGATGAACAAGCCCTTGTTAGTAAACTGGGAAAAGAAATCTGCCGAGCGACAAAAAGTGTACAAGCAGTTTCTTCAACGCGTGCCAAAAAATGAAGTGTTGAAGCGACAGGGGGTCTTTCATGAGGAAGCCTTTGACAAGGTGGACTGCCTCAGTTGTGCTAATTGCTGTAAAGGTTATTCACCCCGGTTTAAAACACCTGATATTAAAAGAATAAGCAAGCTGCTAGGCATGAAAGAGGGAGTGTTTATCGAGAAGTATCTAAAAGAGGACCAGGATGGTGACTTTGTTTTACAAACTACACCCTGTCCTTTTTTGGGTAATGATAACCATTGCGGTATTTACGAGGACAGGCCATCCGATTGCAGAAGGTTTCCCTACACTGACGAAGATGTGTTAGTAAAGCGTATTCCTCTTACCTTGAAAAATACCACCTTTTGTCCTATTACTTATGTGGTGATTGAACGTTTAATAGAGGCCATTCCCAAACCTTAGTATTCGAATTTTCGCAGGGTTGGACTCTTGAACCAGGTTATGCCTGCAATGAGCAGTGTCATACATCCGCCAAAAATCACGGAGGGGATTAAACCCATTGCTGTAGCCGCTACGCCACTTTCAAATTGTCCCAATTCATTGGAGGAGTTAATAAACATTGAGTTAACAGCTGACACACGGCCTCTCATTTCGTCAGGCACAAAAAGTTGCACAATGGTGCCCCTAACTATCATACTCACTCCATCGAAAAGACCAGAAGCCAGCAGAGCAAAAAAGCTTAGCCAGAAACTTTGTGATAAGGCAAATACCAGAATGCACAGCCCAAAACCTGCCACCACAATTAGCAAGGCCTTTCCTTGTTTCTTTTTCAATGGCCTTTTGGTAAACCAGGCTAGTGCTATGAAATTTCCGATATAGGTTGCTGCAACCAACCAGCCTAGACCTTGAGGTCCTACTTTCAGGACATCATTTGCAAATGCGGGTAGTAAGGCTACTGCTCCTCCAAACAAAACTGCAAACATATCCAAGCTCATGGCACTTAGTAAGGCCTTCTGGTTCCAAACGAATTGAAGGCCTTCTTTAACACCTTCCCATGTTTTAGAAGTTCCTTGCCAGCTAATTGGTTTAGGGGCTATTCGTTGAAATAAAAGTATTGCAATGGAAGGCAGCACGAGCACAGGTATGAAAGCAACAGTAATGTTGGTATATCCCATCAGCAATCCAGCAAATGCGGGGCCAATAACCGCCGCAATTAGCCATACCATACTATTGATGGAGGCTGCTTTTACTAGCGACTCCGTTGGAACCAGTTGCGCGAGGAATGCATTAAAAGCGGCACCGGAATAAGCACGTACGGCACCTGTGCCTGCCATTAATAAATAGATAGTCCATTCCGCTACAAGGTTTGAATATTGTTGAGTATACCAATGTGACGTGGCTATTGTCAGTCCTGCCATGAGCACTAAATAAAGTCCCATGCAGGTAGTGAGTAGTTTGCGTTTATCACTTCTGTCTACACGGACACCTGCTGGTAAAGCCAGCGCAATGGCTGGGATCACCTCAGATAATCCAAGCATTCCCAACGCCAATTTACTTCCTGTAATTTCATAGAGTCGCCACCCCAATAACACAGGAGTCATCCTCAGACCTGCAATGAACAGGATGCGTGCAACTATATAGGACGTGAACTCCGCATTAATTACGGGTTGAGATAAATAAGGAATTTTACGCCAGCTATTCATGCGAGTTCAATATAGTGTATTCCGGGTTCGTATTCTTTATCCAGTGCTACTATAAGTGATTGTAGGTGTGAATCGTTGTTTAGGAAGTCTGCTTGCGCCACATCTACAAATAGGGTTCTGGATGATTGTTGTCGAAGGTAGTGTGTATACGTGTCCTGAATTTGTTGTAAGTAATCGTCCGATATATTTTGTTCGTAAGAACGATTTCGTTTTTTGATATTCGCCTGAAGTTTTTCAACGGGGGCATGCAAGTATACTAACAAGTCAGGCTGGACAAGTTGTTGGTGAATGATCTCAAAAAGACGCTGATAAAGTCTGTATTCGTCTTCGGGAAGTGTTACTTTGGCAAATAAGAGACATTTGGTAAACAGGTAGTCGGAAATGGTGATTTGTTGAAATAGATCTTGTTGTTGAAGCAGTTCTTTTAACTGCTTGAATCGCTCTGCCATAAAGAATAGCTCAACAGGAAATGCATACTGGGCAGGCTGCTCATAAAATTTAGGCAAAAAGGGGTTGTCAGCGAATTCTTCCAAAATCAGCCTCGCTTTGTAGTGTCTACTAAGTAGTTGCGCAAGCGTGGTTTTTCCTGCGCCAATATTTCCCTCTATGGTGATAAACTGATACTTCATGTGCTGCCTGCAATTTAATTGAATTGCAAGACTGTTCCTTGATCCTTGCAAATGGAAAGTAACTCGCTGATGGTTTTTCCAGTGAGTGGATCAGTAAATGATGCGGCAATCTCCTCAAGTGGAGTCAGGGCGAACCTGCGGTTGCGTACCTCGGGATGCGGTATTTCCAATAAAGGAGTTTGTATTACCTCACTGCCGTAAAAAAGCATATCAATGTCAATAATTCTTGGCCCATACTTTATACTTCTGGTTCGCCCCATTTCTTCTTCAATTGCTAATAATTGTTCCATCAATTGAATTGCTTTTTGGTTGGTATGAAGGGCTACTGCTTGATTGACAAAGTCAGGCTGTTCAAGAGGCCCCCAAGGGCTGGTTTGATAATATTGCGAACGGGCAACTAACTTTCCACATCTCTCTGTGATCAGTTCGGCTGCTTTATTTAGATTTTCAATACGATCACCAAGATTGGAGCCGGTTAGCAAGTAAACAAGGTTCATACTATTCAAATATCTTTAAAATTGAGATACATTTGTTTTTATGGCACTAAAAGATGCAGCTGTGTATAGTCAAACTCGCGCCATGCTGGCAATTGTCAAGGCAAGTTTTCAAGCAATATTGGCTAATCCGAGTGCTTTGGTTTTTAGTATTGCTTTTCCGATTCTTTTTGTCCTCATTTTTGGTGCATTTCGCCAGGATAAGGGAGTTCAGTACAGCATTGCTATCCAAGAGGGGAGTGACACTTCTCATGCATTCTATCAGGCTCTTTCTAAAAGTCCTTTCATTAAAATTCTAAAATTCAATGACAGCGCGTCCTTAAGGCAAGCCTTGCTACGCGGTAAGCTCACGGGGGTGTTGCATATTCAACAATCAGCTTCGATTGAAAATAAAGACGCAATCACTGTACGGTTTTATACAACTACCGCCAGTAGTAACACCATGAGCGGGTTTCTACAACAACTGGATTATTTGGCACTTCAGCAGGCTGCAACATATGCCGGCGTGCCTAAAAAAGTCCAATTACTACCGCCACAAATTGAACAGGTAAGGCCTTATCGCCCTATTGATTTTGTGCTTCCTGGGCAAATTGGGTTTTCAATTTTATTCTCAACCCTATTTGGAATTGCGTTTACATTCTACGGGTTGCGTGAGCAGTTGATCTTGAAGCGTTTTTTTGCTACTCCTATTCGGCGTATTAATATTTTAATTGGAATTGGGATCAGTCGTTTGTTTTTTCAATTGGTGAGTGTAACTGTGCTGATTGCATTTGGACATTGGGTATTGGATTTTACGCTACACAGTGGTGCAGCAACTTTTTTTTCTATTCTGTTCTTGACGGTTTTAATGCTTTTTCTACTGATGGGGGCAGGGCTTTTAATTAGTAGCATCGCTAAAGCTGATTCCTCTATTCCACTATTGATCAATCTTTTTGCACTTCCTCAGCTTATTCTCTCAGGTACTTTTTTTCCTGTTGATGTTTTTCCGCGTTGGATACAACAAATTAGTGCGGTACTACCTCTTCGTCATTATAATGATGCATTGAGAAAAATTTCTTTTGAGGGGGAGTCTCTGATCTCTTGTGGAACCGAAATGGCGGTCTTGATGGGTTGGATCATTGTGATCTATATTTTGACCAGCCGGTTGATTCGTTGGGAATAATTAAAATTAAATGAAACGAATTTTATTGTTGTTGCTGATAAGCGTTGGGGCTTTGTTTTTGCTAGTAACTATAATCTCTTCTTTTTTGCCCAACCATGTTCGAGTTTCAAGAGCTGTTACCATTCAGGCGAGTCCAGATTCTGTGAGATCGATTCTTGCACAGAAAACATACTGGGAATCTGTGCTTCCCTCGGGTACATTGATTATTGATGAAATTCGTTCGGATAGCACCTCACATGTAATGGTCAAAAGTAAGGCTGCCATTCAAATGGCGGCGGGATATCAATTGTTAACAGGCACAATACGTACATCCTGTTCTGTTCAACGGTACTATGACTTTTATTTTGATTGGTATCCTTGGGAGAAGTTCTCTAGTTTAATGGTGGAGTCGAGGTTTGGCGTTGCCCTGGAAAACGAATTACAGCAATTAAAGGGGACGCTGGAAAAGTAAGAATATCGAGAATCGGATTTAATTTTCTTTTAGTAATTGTAGGTTTCTGCGAATTCCGTTATAGCGAGTCCTTTGCAAGGGAGAATTGCCAAAAATATTTTTGAATGTTTCCTCTGACATTTCTTCCCACTCGGCAGTACTTAGCTTTAATATCTCTGGAATTGGTTTAAAATTGTTATTGGTGTGTGGTTTGCTAAATCGATTCCAGGGGCATACGTCCTGGCAAGTATCACAGCCAAAAAGCCATCCGTCGAGTTGTCCTTTTTCAAGTGTTGGTTTAATATGTGACTTTAATTCTATGGTGTAGTATGAGATGCAACGGCTGCCATCAATGACCTTCTCCGGTAGGATTGCTCCTGTTGGACAGGCTTCAACGCAGCGGTTGCAAGTTCCGCAAAAGTCTTTGGTAAATGGGTTGTCAGCAAGCAATGACAGATCAGTAATCAGTGTTGCTATAAAGTAAAATGATCCTGCATTTTTGTGTATGAGGTTTCCATTTTTTCCAATCCACCCCAACCCGGCTTCCCTTGCCCAAGCCCTTTCTAAGACAGGTGCTGAGTCTACAAATCCTCTGCCCTCAATTGCACCTATTCTCTCTTTAAGCTCAAACAAGAAAGTATGTAGCTTTTCTTTAATTACTGTATGATAGTCTTTCCCGTATGCATACTTTGAAATTTTAGGTACGGTTTTGTCTTGCTGTTCGGCAGGATAATAGTTGATCAGAAGCGTAATTACGGATTGAGCACCTGGTACAAGACGGGTAGGATCCACGCGGAGATCAAAATAGTTCTCCATGTAATTCATTTGCCCGTGAAAACCTTTGTTGAGCCAGTTGACTAATTTTCTTTCATCTTCCTCCAGTCTTTTTGCTTTTGCTATTCCGCAAAAGTCAAAGCCAAGTTCACTGGCAAGTTTTTTTACAATTGTAGTATGGTTTTCAAGTGTACTCACGAGGGATTTGCGGCGCACTGGGAGGTTAATTGCAAATTGATGATATCAATCAATTCTAGATGAAGTATGTCTTTTTCTTCACTTGTTTTTTCTTTGAGTGCTGCCACATATAAATACTGTCGGCAAAAATCAATGGCAATAAAACTGCCGCCTCCACTAGCAGCAATTAGTGACTGAGCTGGTTTGTCTCTATATCCCATGCCCCAAGCTCCCAATGCAAATCCGTAACCGCTGAATTGGCGAGGAGTGTTTTTGATTTGGGTTGGCTCAAATTGCAATTGAATCAGTTGGTCCACACTCTCAGGAGAAAGATATGCACCCTGGGCTGTTTCTCCTTTCTTAAGTAGAAATTGCAGAAATTTTATTAAGTCCTCTCCTGTGGAAACGGCCCCACCTGATGGGTCCAACGGGCCGCCTGACAAGTTTGTAAAGCTAGTTCTGCGCATGGCAAGAGGAGAAAGTACTTTAGTGCGAATTAATATATCAAACTTTTTCTTGGTCACCACTTCGGCTACTCTACCAGCAATTTTACTACCCAGTTCGCCATACAAAAAAAATTCACCTGGTTTTGCCAAGATACCTCGGGTTGCAAGTTGGTCTACTTCTTCCTCCAGGGATGTGAACTTCGAGCGCTGTGATATTCGAAATCCACTCTTGTCCTCTAACCCAGTTCCCTGGCTAAGGCAATGGCGAATGGTGATGTATTTTTTAAAATACTTTTCAAAAACTGGCAAGTACATCGCCACTGGGTCATCTAAAGAAAGTTTGCCCTCCTCGGCAAGCTTTACTAATAAAGTGGCTGTTAGCCATTGGCTGATGGCTCCGAGGCTTACCGGCGTTTTTACATTGAAAAGTTTATTGTCTTGTTGAAAAATGATACTATCATCTGTGGCAATGGTAATCGAGTAGTTTTGGCCCCAATAGCTGCGATTTGATTCAATTTTTGCTGCGAGTGAGGACCAGTTTTTTTGGCCAAAGCAAACTACGTTGAGCTGCAATAATAGCAGGCTGACCAAGATTATGCTGACTTTCATGCAGTATTTCTTTCTTTACTATGACAAAGTTACTCCTCTTGCCTCGGAATTGATGTGCTGAATGATTTTTGATATGTTAATAGTGCCGGCTGGTAATAGCTGTCGCAAAAAATAAATAGTTTGATATGAATCTTGGAAATTATACAATTAAAGCTGCAGAGATCATCCAACAAGCTCAACAGTTGGCATTCAATGCGCAATCTCCATCAATTGAGTCTTCTCATATTTTGAAAGCTTTACTTGAAGCCTCTGATACACCTATTGAGTATCTGTTAAAGAAGAATAATGTTACACAAACAATTGTGGCAAAAAAGCTGGAGGAGTTATTAGGCACATTACCCCGTATAAAAGGGGAAGCTGCGCAGCAAATTAGTCGCGATGCCAATACCCTTTTGTTAAGGGCGGGGGCTTGCCTGCAAACTTTTAATGATGAATTTGTTACCCCAGAGCACCTGCTTCTCGCCTTGGTTCAAGGTGATGATGTGGTTGGAAAATTATTAAAGAATGCTGGATTAACTGAGGCAGGTTTGATCACAACAATAAAGGAGTTACGTAAAGGAGAAACGGTGACTTCTTCTACTCAATCGCAGCAATTCAATGCTTTATCGAAATATGCTAAAAACTTGAATGACCTTGCCCGACAGGGAAAGTTAGATCCAGTAATTGGACGTGACGAGGAAATAAGAAGGACTTTGCACATTCTCTCTCGTCGCACAAAAAATAATCCCATTTTAGTAGG
Source organism: uncultured Chitinophaga sp. (assembly GCA_964576375.1). Lineage (GTDB taxonomy): Bacteria > Bacteroidota > Bacteroidia > Chitinophagales > Chitinophagaceae > JJ008. Next base: position 13,992 of record CAZNUR010000014.1, on the reverse strand, counting down.
TGAACCCGGTGTTGGGAAAACGGCTATTGCGGAGGGGATTGCCCATCGTATTATCAATGGAGATGTCCCTGAGAACTTAAAGTCAAAAGTGATTTATGCGTTGGATATGGGTTTATTGATTGCTGGTGCCAAGTATAAAGGTGAATTTGAAGAAAGATTGAAGGCCGTGGTTAAAGAAGTGGGGGATTCTAATGGAGAAATCATTCTCTTTATTGATGAAATACACACCTTAGTAGGTGCTGGTGGGGGTGAAGGAGCTATGGATGCAGCGAATATTTTAAAACCAGCACTTTCGCGGGGAGAGCTTCGTGCAGTGGGTGCCACCACACTTAATGAGTATCAGAAATATTTTGAGAAAGACAAGGCACTGGAGCGCCGATTTCAGAAGGTTTTTATTGAGGAGCCTAGTACCGAGGATGCTATTTCAATTTTACGAGGTTTAAAGGATCGCTATGAGACGCACCATCATGTTCGAATAAAGGACGAAGCAATCATCGCTGCGGTGGAATTGTCCCATCGCTACATAACCGATCGTTTTTTGCCTGATAAAGCCATCGACCTAATTGATGAGAGTGCTGCGAAGCTTCGTCTTGAGATGAACTCAATGCCAGAGGAATTGGATTCACTAGAGCGTCAGATTCGTCAACTTGAAATTGAGCGAGAGGCCATAAAAAGAGAGAATGACGAAGCCAAGCTAAAAGATTTAAATACTGAAATCGCCAACCTTGCTGTTCAGCGTGATACACTCAAAGCAAAGTGGATTGCCGAAAAAGAATTAGTTGATCAATTACAGCAAGCAAAGTTGCGTATTGAACAGCTGAAGCAAGAGGCGGAGCGTGCAGAGCGAGAGGGCGATTATGGTAAGGTAGCTGAGATTCGTTATGGGAAAATAAAAGAACAGGAAAATTTGGTCGCATCACTTAGTAATCAATTGTCGCAAGAGACTGAAAAGCGGTTATTGAAAGAGGAGGTTGATGCAGAGGATATAGCTGAGTCTGTTGCTAAAGCAACTGGTATTCCAGTTGCTAAAATGCTCCAGTCGGAGAAAGATAGACTGATTTCTCTAGAGGATCATTTACATGAGCGCGTTGTTGGGCAAGAGGAAGCCGTATCAGCGGTTTCGGACGCCATCCGTCGAAGCCGTGCCGGGTTGCAAGATCCCAAACGCCCAATAGGTTCATTTATTTTTTTAGGGACCACTGGGGTTGGTAAAACTGAGTTGGCAAAGTCATTGGCACATTTTCTTTTCGACGATGAATCTATGCTTACACGTATTGATATGAGCGAATATCAGGAAAAGCACTCTGTGAGTCGATTGGTAGGCGCTCCTCCAGGGTATGTAGGCTATGAAGAGGGTGGACAATTGACAGAGGCAGTGAGAAGAAAGCCCTACAGTGTTGTTTTACTTGATGAAATAGAAAAGGCACACCCCGATGTTTGGAATATATTGTTACAAGTATTGGATGAGGGGCGTCTCACTGATAATAAGGGTAGAGTTGTCAATTTTAAGAATACGGTTGTGATTATGACAAGTAACCTGGGAAGTGAATTGATCATGGAAGCATTTGAAGGTGTAAATGAGAAAACGCTATCAGCAGCGAGTGAAAAAGCTAAAGAGCAAGTGATGCAGTTGTTACGAAGTACAATCAGACCTGAATTTTTAAATCGGGTTGATGAAATCATTTTATTTCAGCCACTTCTTCCCAAGGATTTGATTGGCGTATTAAAGATTCAGCTCAATGGGTTAAAAAAGTTGTTGGCTGCTACAGGAATAGAATTAAGGTTTAGTGAGTATGCGCTTCGATACCTGGCTGAGCAAGGCTATGATGTTCAGATGGGTGCTAGACCGCTTAAGAGGCTTTTGCAAAAAGAAATCATTAATACTTTAAGTAAGAGGATTGTTGCAGGGGATATTGATAAATCAAAGCCTGTTCTTGTAGATGTTTTTGATAATATGGTTGTGTTTAGAAATGAGGTAATGGACAAGACGGCCAGCTAATTTGGGCCCATTCTTGTTTATTTTTTTTAGCTTATGAAGAGGGATCATTCCACACAATTTACCTGGAATTTGGCATTTTATGGGTGAAAATGCTTAGATCAAACCGTTCGCACAGGTTTTTAAAGAACTACTATTCAAGCATTTATATAATTATTGTTAAAAAATATGAATGTCAGTAGCCTTGAGTATAAAATACCCTACCTTCAGCCGGTTGACTTGTGGGAAAATTATATATATAAAAGCCCCTTAAAAGTCAACTCAGCGCACCAATTCTTGTTATACAAATTGTTACGAGAAATTGGGCTTATTTAAATCGATAAAAATGGCTTTCAAAAAAGACGATATAGTAATCATAGAACCTCGAGAGGTTTTTGTTGGGAAAAAAGATGCTCCTATCACATTGATGGAATTTGGCGAATATGAGAATGAGGAATGTGCAAAAGTCAATGAAATAGTGAAGCAACTTCTAGAAGAATTCGAGGGGAAGATAAGATTTCAATTTCGTCATTTTCCACTCACACTCATCCATCAGCGTAGCTTAAAAGCAAGTGAATCTGCTATTGCAGCAGCGCAGGAAGGTAAGTTTTGGGAGATGCACAATGTGTTATTCCACAATAGAAGAAACCTTGGTACTACTAGTCTAAAATTATACAGCAAGGAAGCTGGCGTGAAGAATAAGAAGTTCTTGGATGACTTGGTAAACGGTGTATACGGTTGGCAAGTCCAAGATGATTTAAAGGAAGGCCATAGCCGTGGTGTGAAAGAATTACCTGCTTTTTTTATAAATGATACACCAATCAGTGGTAAGCCAACTTACGCAAATCTTAGCACGGCAATTAAGAATGCATTACGTAACCCAAAGGCCAAGACGCCTGCCAAGAAGTCGAAAGTTTCGGCACCTGCTAATAAACCAGCCCCCCGACAGAAGCAAAGAGCGTAAGGTCTCATGATAACCACTTTGCAGGATTTTTCCCGACCATTTTTTATAGGTGTTGCCGGAACAGGAATGAGTGCATTGGCACAGTATTTAAGCGGTATCGGTAAACATGTTGCGGGCAGCGATCGCCAATTCAACACTGATGCTGGGCAAATGGTTAGGATGCAACTTGAAGAGGTTGGAATAGGTTGTTATCCGCAAGATGGTTCTGGTTTTGATACCTCTATTGATTTGGTTGTTGTTTCAACGGCTATTGAGCCATCAGTTCCCGAAGTTCAAATTGCGCAACAAAGAGGAATACCCATTATTCACAGAGCTGCATTGCTTGCTATTATTGCTGCCAGTAAAAAAACTATTGCAGTGGCAGGTACTAGTGGAAAGAGCACTACTGCTGCTATGCTATTTGATATCCTGGAGGAAGGTGGCTACGATCCAAGTATCATTAGCGGTGCAGGGCTAACGCGTATTATTCAACAAGGAAAAATAGGTAATGCAGTAGTGGGAAAGGGCGATTGGTTAGTGATTGAAGCAGACGAAAGCGATGGGTCTATTGTACAGTACCATCCCGAAATTGGACTTTTACTAAACATCGATAAAGACCATGATGAGATAAGCGTTCTACTTTCCTTATTCCAGCAATTCAGATCGCAGTGTCAAACTTTTATTGTCAATCAGTCTCACGCTATTGCCGCCTCTCTTTCTCTGGAAACAAAAATTGATTTTGCTATTCAAGGTTCAAGTGTACTTGCAACTGCTGTTGGATATCTGGCAAACGATTTTTTGCAGAGTGGATTAAAAATATATTTCAAAATCAATGGAGTTCCATTTGAATTGGAGCAAGTTGGCGTTCATAATATGGAGAATGCCTTGGCAGCCGCTGCGGTGGCACAACAAATTGGTATACCTCTTGAAATAGCAGCCCGGGCATTAAAAAAGTATCAGGGAATTTATCGTCGGCATCAGATACTAGGAAAAAAGAATGGTGTTTGGGTTATTGATGATTACGCGCATAATCCTGCTAAGTGTGCCGCTGCTATTACCGCCTGTCACCCTGTAGCAACAAAAGTGGTAGCTTGGTTTCAGCCACATGGCTATAAGCCCACTCGATTCTTACGCCATGATTTTGTTCAATCCATTGCGGCATCGTTACGACCCCAGGATGAGATCTGGATGAGTGAAATTTATTACGCGGGTGGTACAGCAATCAAGGATATTTCTGCAGCAGATTTAATTGCTGATTTGCAAGCAATGGGCGTGAAAGCTTTTTTTGTTTCTGACCGAAATTCCTTACTTCAGGAACTTAGAAGCTCTTTGAGTCCTGATACTGTATTGCTCTTGATGGGAGCGCGTGACCCCTCACTGGAACAGTTCTCAAAGGAACTGTATAATCAACTTTAGTTTATTGGGGAGAGGGATGAACATAAAGGTAGCTCAGGTCTACCCTCCACTGGTTTCCTTTTTTTAAGATTCGCAAAGTGTCCCGATCGTTCTTAAATGAATTAGAAAAAATCAATAAAGTAGTGGAGTCGTTTTCTTTCTTGTTTTCATGAATAATTATAGAGGCCCCTTTGTAATTCTCTTTATCAACTTGTGTTAACCGATCATATCCCCGAGCAGCTACCTCCAAGTAGTTAAAGTTTAGTGAATCGGGAAGCAAATAATCTTTGGCTACGTCAAACTTACCATCCAGCGCCGCACGTAAAAATTTTCTGCCTGCGTCTACCTCATTCGAGGCTGTTAAAGAAGAGTTGCTTTCGTTTTGACAAGCATGTAATATGATGGTTATTGTCAATAGAAAAAAGATATTTCGCATGCGAATGCTTTATTTATTTTGGATTTTCTCGTTCGTGCTCTTGATTGTAAGCACGTAGAATTTGTTTTACTAGGCGATGGCGAACAACATCTTCTTCATCAAGTTCTATATGTCCAATCCCATCAATATTCTTCAGTATTCGTACAGCAGTTTGCAAGCCACTACGCTGATTACGGGGTAAATCTACTTGTGTCATATCCCCTGTGATGATTGCTTTAGCATTAGCGCCAATACGCGTCAGAAACATCTTTAGCTGTAGATCGGTAGCATTTTGGGATTCATCCAAAATGATAAAGGCGTTATCAAGTGTTCTACCTCTCATGTAAGCTAAGGGTGCAATTTCAATGGTGCGCGTGGTCATATAATAGCCAAGTTTATCGGCAGGGATCATATCATCTAATGCATCATAAAGAGGACGTAGATACGGGTCAATTTTTTCTTTTAGATCTCCTGGCAGAAAACCAAGGCTCTCTCCGGCCTCTACCGCTGGGCGTGTCAGAATTATCTTCTTTACTTGTTTATTCTTTAGTGCCCTCACTGCTAAAGCAACCGCTGTGTATGTTTTACCCGTCCCTGCTGGACCAATTGCAAAAACTATATCATTGCGATCTGCTTCTTGGACTAATCTCTTTTGATTGGCAGTGCGCGCTCGTACCGATTTCCCATTTGGACCAAATACCAGTACCTCTGCAGGGTTTTTCTCCTGAAAGTGGTCTATTATTTCCGCATCATCTCCTCCCAGTACTTGTTCGAAATACTGTTGGCTCATATGGCCATTTCTTTCCAGGTATGAAACAATCAGTGAAATCTTCTCGCGGGCTGGTTCAATTTGTTCTGGAGCACCGCTTAATTTTAATTGGGTTCCCCGGGAAAGAATTTTGAGAAGGGGGAATTTCTTTTTTAGTATATCAAGTTTTCCGTTGTTAACGCCGAAAAATTCTATAGGGTTAACGGTTTCTAGGTTGATGATAGCTTCTGTCAATGCGTGCTGTTTTAACCAATATTAACATGGATAAATAATAATTCCAATAATTACTTATCAACAATTGTGAAAATAACGTAGACTTAATCAAGAATGTCTGAGCACATTGTTTCGGGCAAGTAGGCAAGCGCCCATTACACCTGCTTTTTCTCCAAGTCTGGAGGTGCGAAGTTGTGTATCGTTGTTAACAAGGCTTAAAGAATATTTATTAATTGCACTTTTTATGGGTAGACGGATATAATCACCCGTTTCAGATAATGTACCTCCTAGGATTAGAAGCTCCGGATTAAACAGATTGATCAGCACCGCAAGTCCTTTTCCCAGTTTTTCGCCAACCTCAGCCAATAGTTCTATGCTAAGCATATCCTCGTTATTGGCTGCATTAATGATATCCAATAGATTCAGGTCGGCCAGGTCCTTTTTCTTTTTCAAGGCTGAAGAGGTATAGCCCTGTTTTATTTTTTCTCTAAACTTTCTTACAAGTGATTGTCCGGAAGCTTCAGTTTCAAGGCATCCTTTTTTCCCACAGTGACATAAAATTTCATTTGAAAAGAACGGAATATGGCCAAATTCTCCACTAAAGCCAGATTTGCCATAATATAGTTTTCCGTCTAGAAGGATTCCCAGTCCGATTCCATAATCCATATTTACAAATAGAACGTTCTGTGCATTAGTAGCTTCCCCATAATGAAATTCACCAAATGCCATAGCTCGGGAATCATTCTCCAGGAATGTGGGTATCCCTAATTCACGGTGAATAGTTTCAGCTAAGGGTTCTTCTTGAAAGTGAAAGTAGCTGTAGCTATAGCCACTGGTATTATTAATGCGTCCCGAAAGGTTTATGGCTAGTCCCAAAACCTTTTCTTTTTTAATGTTTTCGTTTTGTATAAAATCCCGAATACAATTCAATAGTTGCTGGTAGGAGGCTTGTGTATTTTCTAGTTTATAGGGAATTTTCTCGCGTAGACTAACCAAATGTTTTTTGAAATCTAGAAGTCCGATGTTTATGTAATATCTTTTTACATCCACTCCAATAAAATAACAAGCATCTGCCACAAGTCCATATATACTGGCCCTTCTTCCGCCAGTGGAGTCAAATTTTCCATTATCCCGAATCAATCGATCCTCAATCAATTCATTCACCAGGCTTGTAATCTTAGGTACGCTTGTATTTAACTCACGACTCAACTCTGTAATGGTAAACTCCCCATGCTGGTCCAAATGACTTAGAATATTTCTTTTAAGTGACTTGTTTTTAAAAGCAACCCCAGATACATTGGCATCATTGAATAGTTCAACAATTCTGTGGTAGGGAAGGGGCGTGTTTTTCTTCATTGGATTCTAGTCGGGGGACTAAAGTATTTAAAAGCCGGGAAATGGCCTTTTTCGCCCCTACTAAATAAAAAAATTTAAAAAGATTGTTGGTTATTATAATTTTATTGTCGAATTTGCCCTAGACCTATAGTGATATAAGAAGTCAATTCATGCTTGCCAACCAAACTACTGTACAGAATGGGGTAGACATCCATAAGTATGCCTCATTGTATTACAAAGAACTTACTGAACAGATACTTCCTTTCTGGCTACGTTTCAGCAAAGACCAAGAGCATGGAGGATATTTTACTTGTCTGGATCGTACAGGCCAAGTATATGACACTGACAAGTTCATGTGGTTACAGGGGCGTGAAGTATGGTGCTTTAGTACTATGTACAATTTATTGGAGCCAAGACCAGAGTGGCTGGAAATGGCAAAGCATGGTGCAACCTTCATGGAGAAATATGGAAGAGATAAGGCGGGTAACTGGTATTTCTCATTGACACAGGATGGACGTCCCTTGGTACAGCCTTACAACATATTCAGCGATTGCTTCGCTACCATGGGATTTGCTGCCTTGGACAAGGCTAGCCCCTCCGATCAATACAAGCAAATTGCTATTGACACCTTTGAGAATATTTTACGTCGACAGCACAATTGGAAAGGTATTTACAGTAAAGCTGTGCCGGGTACCCGCCCGCTCAAGAATTTTAGTTTACCAATGATTCTCTCCAATTTATCACTTGAACTGGAGCCTTTACTTGGTAAAAAAAGAGTTGATGCATTGTTGCCCGAGGTAATCAATGAGGTAATGGGCGTATTTTATCAACCTGAAACGGGGTTGGTACTAGAGAATGTTTACGCTGATGGAAGTTTTTGCGACAGCTTCGAAGGCCGTGTATTAAATCCAGGTCATGCTATTGAAGCAATGTGGTTTATCATGGATCTTGCTGTACGTATGAATGATACTTCTTTGGTAGTAAAGGCCAAAGATATCATGCTACATATGTTGAAAACAGGTTGGGATGAGGAGTTTGGAGGTATTTTTTACTTTTTGGACTGTAAAGGACATCCTACTCAGCAGTTAGAGTGGGATCAAAAGTTGTGGTGGGTTCATGTGGAAGCGCTTGTTGCGTTGGCAAAAGGCTACCAGTTGACTGGAGATCCAGCCTGTGCTTCTTGGTTTGAAAAAGTGCATCAGTATACATGGAAACATTTTCGTGATCCGGAGTATGGCGAATGGTTCGGTTATTTAAATAGAAGAGGAGAGGTTCTGCTTTCATTGAAAGGAGGAAAATGGAAAGGATGTTTTCATATTCCTCGATCGCTCTATCAGATCTGGAATGTTTTGAAACAGCCCTCTACTGATAAACTATAGTGTGTTGTGAAACGAATTAGTTTAACATATTTATTTATTAGTTGGTTGCTTGTTGCGACACAGCTGGTATATGCGCAGCAAACAATACATGTGGATGTGCTGGTAGTAGGAGGGGGTACTTCTGGTATCACTGCTGGAATTCAAGCGAGCCGCTTGAATGTTAAAACACTAGTAGTGGAGGAGACTATTTGGTTAGGGGGAATGCTCAGTGCTGCGGGTGTATCGGCTACCGATGGTAACCATATGCTGCCATCAGGCCTATGGGGTGAATTTAGAGAGCGAATCTATTCTCATTATGGTGGCCCCTCCAAGGTAGCAACTGGTTGGGTGAGTAATACACATTTTGAACCACATGTTGCCAATAAGATTTGGAAGGAAATGGCTTCTGCTGAGAAAAATTTACAGATCTTATACCAACATCAATTTCTCTCTGCAATCGTTGAAGAAAACGCACATGTTGTCGGGGCTCGTTTTGTAAATCTTGTAAATGGGAATCACTTAGTTGTTTATGCGAAGCAGGTGGTGGATGCATCTGAGCTTGGTGATGTGATGGCAAGTGCAGGTGTGGCATTTGATGTAGGGATGGAGGCTAGTGCATTAACTGGTGAAAATGTGCAGGTCCCTGCTACGAATGACATTATACAAGACTTAACCTATGTGGCTATATTAAAAGACTATGGACAAGGTGCTGATTGCACCATTGCCAAGCCAGCGGGTTATGACCCCAATGAGTTCGATGGATGTTGTCTTGATTTTTATAAGGATACCACTCGTATCAAGCCTGGTGTCGATTGTGCTAAGATGATCACTTATGCCAAATTGCCTGGGAATAAGTATATGTTGAATTGGCCAGGTCATGGAAATGATATCTACTTGAATTTAATTCATCTCAGCCCAGCAGAGCGGGCAAAAGAACTTGTGAAGGCAAAACAACAGACGCTCCGTTATATCTACTTTTTACAACACCAACTCGGTTATAAAAATTTGGGGCTGGCAGACGACGAGTTCCCAACTGACGATCGACTTGCTTTGATCCCTTACAACCGAGAAGGGCGTAGATTGAAAGGGCTTGTTCGTTTTAAAGTTCAAGACATCAGCAAACCATACAATCAAGAGTTCCCTTTGTACAGGACTGGAATTGCTGTGGGTGATTATCCCATTGATCATCATCACCGAAAAAACCCCGCTGCACCACAGCATCTTGGATTTTATCCTATTCCTTCTTTCTCAATACCGTTGGCCTCATTGATCCCCGAATCTCATAGTGGATTGGTAGTAGCAGAAAAGGGGATAAGCGTTAGTAATGTAGTCAATGGAACAACTCGTTTGCAACCATGCGTATTGTTAATAGGACAGGCAGCTGGTACACTTGCTGCCTTATCAGTTAAAAGTAAACAGAACGATGCGCGTAAAATTTCTGTCCGTCAAGTACAGGCCGCTTTGCTAAATAGCAAGGCTTACCTCATGCCTTATGCAGATGTGAAATTATCAGACATCGGGTTTTATGCAATACAAAGGATAGGGGCCAGTGGTTTTTTAAGAGGCAAGGGGCAACCTAATGCATGGGCCAATCGTACTTGGTTCGAGCCTGATTCTGCGATAACTGTTCATCAGTTCTTGTCTGAGCTCCCTGCTTTTGCTCGCGCTGCTAATACTAGCAACCAAACTTATATAAATCCACTTTCTAAATGGGTAGCTTCTTCTACAAATGAAGGCATGCTAACTTTAGGAAAAGCTATTGAGTTGGTTCAAGAAATTAGAAGAGCTGTGGCAACACAAAGAAATTCAAATAGAAAAAAAGTGGCTGATGTAAGTAGCGCCATGCAAGTGCGTTCAAGTTGGACAAATTGGGGGCTTACTAATTTTAGCCTTGAGCGTCCTATAACTAGACGTGAACTTGCAATTTTGTTGGATAAGATTGTTGACCCATTTTCTAATTTAGTTGTTAATCACCAAGGAAATTATACTTCACCATAAAATCGTAAACCAAAAACAAACATTTATTATGAGAAAAGCAATCCTGTTGTGCTGGCTACTCACATTCTTTGTGGGTTTTGTGCAGGCGCAACAAACGAAAATCACCGGTAAGGTTACGGATGCAAATGGAAATGCCATCGAAGGTGTTTCTGTTAGTATCAAGGGTAAATCTACTGGTGCTGTTACAAACACAGCTGGGGAGTTTGTTATTGCTGCTGGCACTGGTGAGACACTGGTGTTTAGTAGCGTAGGACTTGCCAGTAAAGAAGTGAAGGTTAGCGGTGCTTCGTTGCAGGTAAAATTAGATGCTACCAATAATACCTTGTCTGAGGTTGTGGTAGTGGGATATGGCCAGCAGCGTAAGGCAACCCTCACTGGATCTGTTGTCACATTGAAACAAGAAGACTTGACCAAGCGTCAGGTAGCAACAGCCAGCAATCTCTTGCAGGGATTGGCTCCAGGGGTAACTGTTCAGCAGCAGTCTGGACGTCCGGGTGCGGACGGTGCCTCGATTCGAATTCGCGGGCTTGGTTCAATTTATGCTGGACAGAGTCCATTGATTATGGTGGATGGAGTGGTTTCCGGTTTTGATATGATTGATCCTAATGCTATTGAGAGTATCACTATTTTGAAAGATGCAGCATCTACTGCTATTTACGGTGCTCGTGCTGCAAACGGGGTGGTACTTGTAAAAACTAAGCGTGCGAAAGGAAAAGGCGTACAGGTATCCTACAATGCATTTTTGAGTAAGCAGGATGCTACTGCAATTCCACAGCGTACCACTGCGGTTGAACATATGGAACTTAGTAACCTGGCTGAACAAAACAGAACAGGTAATCCTAATGCTTTCCTCTTTACGCAGGCACTTATTGACAAGTACAAAACAACAGCTCCAAACAATCTAGATGTGATTGACACTGATTGGCTGGGTTTGTTGCTTTCCAATACCGGATTAATGCAAAACCATAACGTTACCATTAATTCTGCTGGTGATAACTCAAATATTTTTGCGTCAATCACCTATTTAAATCAACAAGGATTGGTGCCAAACAATAGTCATCAGCGCTATGATCTACGTTTTAATCCTGATTTTAAGTTGAATGACAAATTAAGTATCAATGGTCTTTTGAATATAAACAGCAGCAGAACTATTGCCCCGTCTACGGGGTCACCTGAGTTTATTATTCGTCAGGCAATTGGATTACCTGCGATAGGAGGTGGTAAATATGGTCCTGGTATCTATGGAACGGCTGGTCAGACCAACAACAGAAATCCACTTGCTATGGCAGAGGCTGCAGGTACTTCTGTTTCTCGTAACAATACCATGCTTACTAAAGTTGGTTTCAACTACAAGCCAGTCAATAATCTGGAAATTGAAGGTTACTGGGCGCGCGAATTCTGGACACCTAATGGAAAATCTTTTGTGAAGAACGTTGACATATTTGTTCCTAACCTTTCTACACTTGGATACGACAAAGTGGGGGTGTGGCCTGGTACAACAAGCTTGGGCGAGTCATATTCTACCAATGTTCGTACTACATATTTGGCTCAAGCTACTTGGTCCAAGCGTTTTGGTGCTAACTCCATTAAGTTATTGGGAGGTGCACAAACCGAGGAATTTACTTATTCCGGTATATCTGCCTCAAGAACTGGTTTCCTAAACCCTAACCAACCATATTTGAGTTTAGGTAGCGGTAATATCAACAACGCAGGTTCTGCCTATGAAACTGCATTGGCTGGTTTCTATGCTCGCTTGAATTACAATTATGATGATAAATATTTCTTAGAGGTGAATGGCCGCTATGATGGATCTTCTCGTTTCTCACAAGAGCTGAAAAAGCAATGGGGCTTCTTCCCCTCCGCATCAGCCGGTTGGATATTCAGCAGAGAAAATTTCTTTGCCGGACTTTCAAATATTATCACTTTTGGTAAGTTGAGAGGTTCATGGGGTGTGCTGGGTAATCAGGCATTACCAGAGATCTATCCATTTGCTGTAAATTTTGGAACTTCTAACTATTCTAATCCAATCAACGGTACCAACAACTACATAAACAATGTTAACACATTGGGATATGCATTGCTTGAGGCTCCCAATCCTAGTATAACATGGGAACAATCTGAACAAGCCAATATTGGATTAGACTTGACTATTAAGAATAATCTTACAATCACAGCAGAAGTATATCGTCGTAAGGTTGATCAGATGTTATTGAGTCGTCCTATACCTACTTATGTGGGATTAAGCGCTCCGTTTGTCAATGCTGGTTCTATGGAGAATCGCGGTTGGGAGTTGAGTGCTAACTACAAGAAATCACTTTCTAACAAGGTTAAGTTAGATGTTACAGCAATGATTTCAGATGTGCGTAATAAAGTGTTGACCTTACCTGGTGTTCCATTCCTGGATGGTGGATCTATCCGTACGGCTCCTGGACAAGCACTTTGGTCTTACTTTGGTTACCAGTCTATTGGTTATTTTGCTGACTCCAATGATGTAAAAAATTCTCCGGTTCAATTCGGAACACCTTGGAGTTCGAATCCTACAGTTGGTTCAAAACCTGGGGATGTGAAGTATGCCGATATAAGTGGTCCTGATGGTAAACCAGATGGTAAAGTGGATAATTTTGACAGAACTTTCATTGGTAATAATTTCCCTCGTTACGAGTATAGCTTGAATCTGAATTTGTCAATTGGCAACTTAGATATCAGCATATTTGGCCAGGGCGTAGGTATGCGTAATAATTATTACAGTGGTACTGGTGCCGTTCCATTTGCTAGTAGTGATTTTGCTGCTTCCTTGTTAAAGCATCACAAGGATTACTGGACACCTTCTAATCCTAATGCTCGATTCCCACGTTTATTGCCTTCTGGTAGTGGTGGTAATAACTATGTTGCCTCTTCTCACTGGATTCGTGATGCCTCTTTCCTACGTTTGAAGAATGTAAACATTGCCTACCGTGTTCCAGCCAGTTGGTTTAAGAAAACTGGTGTGCCACTCAGTGGTGCTAAAGTGTTTATCAGTGGACAAAATCTACTCACATTAACTAATGCATGGGATGGATTTGATCCTGAGATCAACAATGCTAACGCAGAGTTTTATCCGCTGATGAGAACGATGACTGTAGGTCTAAATATCAACTTCTAATCAAACAAATTTTTAGTTTATGAAAAAGATAAGTTCAATACTGTTGTTTACAGCGGTGCTGATTGCATCCGGTTGTAACAAGTTCTTGGACCGCCAGCCACTAGATAGTGCTTCTTCCTCCACCTTTATGCAAACAGAGGATGAGATGAATTTGGCACTAAATGGTGTCTATGCGGCTGCATTTTGGCAATTCCCCAATAACACGCCTTTGTTGTTTGCCATTGAATCTGCAACGGATTTAGCTATTAAGCGTACGGGTAATGCCGAGGATCAGGTTGCCATGGGAGACGGCGGACCTTTCTTGATTAGTAACGATCTTCCCAATAGATCCTGGACACAGGCCTATCGATTGGTAACTCGTGCAAACATTATGTTAGACGGAATGACTAAGGGACAGGGTAATGTATCTGCTGCTCGCTATGCTCGTCTTCGTGCTGAGGCGCTTGTAT
>CAZNUR010000013.1:31169-54722 GCA_964576375.1 uncultured Chitinophaga sp. | reverse complement strand
ACTGTTTTGGCTGCTTATGATGCGGCTGCGACAAACACGGCTAAGTTGAACGTAGTAATGAAGGAGTACCATATCGCTTCTTTTGGAAACGGTATCGAGCCTTATAATAACTACCGTCGTACTGGAATGCCAACCAATATGCAACCTATGTTGAATCCTCAGCCTGGGCCCTTTATTCGCAGTGTTTGGTATCCTACCGACCACGTAACTTTAAATCTAAATGCTAAGCAAAAGACTGATAACACCGTAAAAGTTTTCTGGGATAACGGATCAGCCACTTGTTTCTAAAACGTTTAAACAATTTCAAATGAAAGCTAAAATTTCTGTACTTGTTTCAGCCTTGCTAGCCCTCGTTTGGTTATCTGGCTGTACCGAGAAAACTGAAAACGACTACGACCGTTTTATGGCTGGACTTACAAATGGATCTTACTTGAAGGGTAAAGCATCCTTTGACCCAGGCACCAACACTTGGACGGATCAAAGCGTTTTAGGTAACACGTTAGATGCCGGTAACCTGGCTACTACACGCGTGGGTGTACGTGTACGCTCATGGGGTAATGATCCTGTTGTTACGGCCAATATTTACGTTGTGCGTAATACCAACTCCAACCAATCTGCTTGGCGCTTTATTAAAAAGTATACCATTGCTGATGGAGATACAAGTTATTTTGATATCTATGTTTCTGCACAGGAAATTGCCACTGCATTGGGCCTCCAGCTCAACGTGAACGCTGGTAATTTTGCCCCAGGCAGCATATTTACTTGTTATGTAGAGGCTGTTACCAAAGCTGGTAAGAAGTATACAGTTAACAACTCAAACTTCACTGGAAGTGGTGCTAACTTCTATTACTCTGTATTTTCTTTCAGAGGCAGCGTGGTTTGTCCATTTAACCCAGCTGTGATGCCTGGTAATTATGTTGTAGTTACTGATCAGTGGGAGGATTGGTCTCCTGGTGACGTAATTTCTAGTCCTATTACTGCTACTACTGCAACATCAATGACTACGCAAGGTATCTATCCAAACCTGGCTTATCCTGGTGCTAATAGCCCACAGCCTGTTACAATTAATGTAAATGCTTCAACCGGTGTTGCTACCGTCACTAACCAGTATTATGGTCGTTATGGTAACACGCAATATGCTATGTCTACGGCAGGTACAGGTAACTTTATATTCTCTTGTACAAATCCTGTTGTGATGACCATGTTATTAAATCATCACGCACCGGGTGCACCTACCGTTACTGCGGGTCAGTATTGGCTCACTTTGCGCAAGCAATAATTTCTATCTAGAATAAGATGCTTAAAAAAAGAAAGCCTCCAATTTGGAGGCTTTCTTTTTGATATCTGGATCTCTCATTGCAGAAATTTTTGCCGATACTCCTTTTTGCTCAGTACTTGCCCTCTTACGCGTAGTACATAGATATTATCGCTACCCTTTAACTTAATATAGATTTCTTTTAAAAAAACTTCCTCAGCTCCAGCATTATATGTGACAGTTAATAGGGCTTGTTGGCCCGGGGCAAGTGTACTTCGATTGATTTTTGGCGTAGTGCAACCACATCCAGCCCAGGTTTTTTCTATCTCTATTTTTTTCTTACTGATATTGGTGAATGTAAAGGAACAGGTGGCTGGCACCCCCAATTGTAAAAAACCAAAATTATGTACACCTTTATTAAAGCGAATTTCATTTGTATTATTCGAGGGGGCTTGGGCAAATGAAACAATACTGAGTGGTATCAAGAGGGCAGCTAATTGCTTCATTTGAATAATCAGTTTGTTCTACCTGGATATTGTTCAAGCGCTTTTTCTAAGCAATCCATTGCTGAAGCAATTGCTTGTAAGTTTAATACATAAGCTAGGCGAACTTCCTGTTTGCCTAATCCTGGAGTACCATAAAAACCAGTGGCAGGTGCAAGCATCAATGTTTGTCCCTCATAGGAAAAAGATTCTAAAAGCCATTGGCAAAATCGATCGCTATCATCAATGGGTAAACGGGCAATGGCATAAAAGGCTCCCCCTGGATTGGGACAAAATACACCGGGTATTTCATTCAATCTTTTTACAAGGAGGTCACGACGTGCTTGATACTCAGCTTTAGGTGCGTCAAAAAAATTAGCGGGTAAATCAACAGCTGCCTCTCCCATGATTTGAGCAAGGCCGGGAGGGCTTAAACGAGCCTGGGCAAACTTCATGGCTGTACTGTAAACTTCTTTATTACGAGTAATAAAGGCGCCAATACGGGCTCCACAGGCACTATATCTTTTTGAGATAGTATCCATGACCACAACTTGCTTCTCCAGGCCTTTCAAGGAAAGGGCACTCATGGCCGTACCCGAGTAGCTAAACTCCCGGTATGCCTCGTCGCTAAACAAATAAAGATCATGTTTAATACAAAGCTTGCCCAGGGCCTCCATCTCTTGATCGCTATAGAGATAACCCGTTGGATTATTGGGATTACAAATCAGGATTGCCTTGGATCTTGGACTCAATACCTTTTCAAATGATTCGATGGGCGGTAAGGCAAATCCATTTTCTATTGAGGAGGTAATGGGTACTACTTTAACACCCGCAGCGCAGGCGAATCCATTGTAATTGGCATAAAAAGGTTCAGGAACAATCACCTCATCCCCTGGATTCAAACAGGCAAAAAATCCAAATTGAATGGCTTCGCTACCGCCGGCGGTGATCATGATTTCCTCATGGGTAAGCGTAATGCCCGCTTTGGCATAATACTCCACTAATTTTCTTCGGTAACTCTCGTTGCCAGCACTATGACTATACTCCAACACAGGGATTGCTGCTTGCCGAACAGCATCCATGATGGCAGGCGGCGTTTCAATATCTGGTTGACCAATGTTAAGATGATAGACTTTGATCCCTTTCTTTTTAGCAGCTTCTGCAAAAGGGACTAGTTTTCTAATGGGTGAAGGAGGCATCTGTTCGCCTCTGGTAGAAATAGCTGGCATTTGGCAAAGGTAAGAATAGGGGTTATTTATATTAGATTACATTTGCACGTGTTTTTCAATAACAAACAACATCGAAACTCTGTCTTTTTCCTGTTGCTTTATTTGGGCAGTTCCATTTTTGATTTGTCTGCCCAATTGTGTACGGGCAGTCTTGGGGACCCCGTTGTCAAAATTGATTTTGGAAACGGTGCTGCCAGTTACTCTTTTACTGCACCAGGCTATCGTTTGACTACAGGTTCTTGCCCCAATGATGGTGAGTATAGTATTACTACTTTTCAGTCTTCTTGTGGACGTCAGTGGCACGCAGTATCGGCTGATCGAACTGGCGGAGGTGCTTTTATGATGGTGAATGCTTCCAATACCCCGGGCGACTTTTTTTTGCAAACTGTAACTAACCTCTGTCCCAATACTACTTATGAATTTTCAGCATGGATTTTGAACGTTGTTAATAATCCTGCACTGATTAAGCCCAACCTTACGTTCAAGGTAGAGTCAACATCGGGGGTTGTATTAAACCAATATTCCACGGGTGATATTGGTGTGTTTTCTCAGCCAACTTGGGAGCCTTATGGGTTTTATTTTACTACTGGTCCAGGTACAAATACAGTTGTTTTGCGAATTACCAATAATGCACCGGGCGGTGGTGGAAATGATTTGGCACTTGACGATATTCAATTCAGGCCCTGTGGGCCTACCTTACGCTCTTCAGCACCACTTGGTTTTGACACCATACGCGTCTGTGAGAATAACCAGGTTTCTGTTCTTTATCAAGCTAGTCTTTCTCCTGGGTTTACAAATCCTGCCTATCAATGGCAGTCAAGTGTGGATACGGGAAGAACCTGGGTAGATATACCAGGTGCTAATTCACTTCAGTATTTGAGAGGTCTTTCTACACCAGGCTATTTCCTTTACCGGTTAACGGTTGCAGAAAATGGGTCACTAGGATTGTCCAGTTGCAGGATTGCTTCTAATGCTCATCGGGTAGAAGTTTTTGTAAGGCCACAAGTAAACGCTGGACCCGATCGAACAAAATTTGCAGGAAGGCCGGTTCAGTTGTTGGGTTCCTCAACAGGTACAGTAAATAATCAATTTGAATGGAGTCCTTCAGCATTTTTAAGTGATGCAACAATTGCAGCTCCGCTCGCAGACCCACCCCAAGCACAATCATATATTTTGAAAGTCACCAGCCCCACAGGGTGCACTAACACGGATACTGTTTTGGTGGATGTTGTAGACAAGCTTTATATACCCACAGCTTTCACGCCAAATGGTGATGGGAAAAATGACCGCTGGTCTGTTCCAAATTTGGATTTAGCAGACGGAGCGGTGGTGCAAGTTTTTGATAGGGCGGGGCAGGTTGTATTCAGTGCCAGTAATAGTGCTGCCACTTGGGATGGCAACTTTCAAGGAGCTCCAATGCCAACCGGAGTATATATATATTTAATTCGTTTTCGTGATGGGTATGTTATGAAAGGTCAACTAACTCTACTGCGTTAGCAATAAAAAACCCTCTGTAGTCACAGAGGGTTTACAAATAACAAATTAGTTCTATTACGACTTTTTAACTGGGGCTTTAGGAGCTTGTTTCTGTAGTTCAGCAAAAGCCTCAGTACTCAACACCTCTCCGGTAATTTTCACTGTTTTCACCTCATCGATACCAGCAAACTTGATATTAACGTCCTTGGTAAAAGGTGCTACGGCTGCTGCGTTGTATTGAACTTTCAATTTTGCAGAGGCGCCTGGCTGAATAGGTTCAGCAATTCTCTCTGGTGTAGTACATCCACAGCTGGCCCAGCTGTTTTCAACTACTAGGGGTTTATCAGAGATATTTTTAATTTCAAAAGCATAGGTAACGGGTTCCCCCTGTTTGATTTTCCCAAAATCATATTTCTCAGTATTCATTTTAACCACGGCGTCAACCTTGGTCTGCCCAAATACTACCAGCGAAAAAATGCTTAGGGCGGCTGCGAATAATATCTTTTTCATAATAGGATGAATTTATAAACAAATATAAATAAAAAATGGGCCCTGGCTACGGAAAGGGGTGGTACTTACTTTTTTTAGCAATTCCATAACCCCGTTTAATCTCCCTAATTTTGCGGCCATGGAAGCATCCAGCCAGGAAAAACTGTCTTTTGAACTTTTTAAAAGCAGTGTTTTAAGGGATTATAAGCTTGCTTGTCTGAGCCGTGAGATTAGCCTTATTGGTCGCAAAGAGGTGCTGAGTGGAAAGGCTAAATTTGGAATCTTTGGCGACGGAAAAGAAATTGCTCAGGTGGCCATGGCTAAGTTTTTTAAACCGGGCGATTTTAGAAGCGGGTACTACCGTGATCAAACCTTCATTCTAGCCGCTGGACTTGGAACAAGCGAGCAGCTATTTTCTCAATTATATGCTGATGCTGATTTAAGTCGTGAGCCTTTTAGTGGAGGGCGTCAAATGAATAATTTCTTTGCAACTCCTTTTTTAGATGCAACGGGAGAGTGGTTGGACTTAACAAAAACTAAAAATAGCTCTAGTGATATTGCCCCTACTGCGGGTCAAATGCCTCGTGCGTTGGGGCTGGCACATGCATCAAGTATTTTCAGAAAGGTTTCGTCGCTTCAGTCTTTTTCACATCTTTCAAGAAATGGCGATGAGGTTTGTTTTGCTACAATTGGAGATGCCTCCACCAGTGAGGGGCATTTTTGGGAAACCATCAATGCGGCCACAGTCCTACAGGTGCCATTGGTAGTGTTTGTTTGGGATGATGGTTATGGTATTTCAGTACCTAAAGAGTATCAAACAGCCAAAGGCTCCATTTCTGCTGCGTTAGCGGGTATGCAGCGTAATGATGCTGAAGTGGGGTTGCAGATTTACCGAGTAAAGGGTTGGGATTATGCGGGCTTGTGTGAAGCATTTGAGGAGGGCATTCAGTTAGCTAGAACACAGCATACTCCAGTACTGTTTCATGTAGAAGAATTAACACAGCCGCAAGGGCATTCTACCTCAGGAAGCCATGAACGGTATAAATCTCCAGCACGCTTAGAATGGGAGAAACATTGGGATGGACTGGTAAAGATGAAAGAATGGTTGCTCTCTAATGGTTTAGCTAATGAAGCCGAACTTGAAAAAATCCAGACCGAAGCAAAAGATGAGGCAAAATCAGCCAGGGATCATGCCTGGAAATCTTATTTGGCACCCCTCAAACAGTTGGTATCGAACACTGCAAGTATTATTAAGCATACAGGAGAATCACATCCCGAATTGCAGGAAAAACTGTTTCCGCTTACTAGTGAGTTAGAATCAATTCGTGATCCATTACGTAGAGATGTTCTTCGTATTTTGTATCGGAGCATTCAATTAGCAACTCCTTTTAATGCAGCTGATTCACTGCTTACCGCTTATCAGCATCTTAAACATGAAGGGGAGAAATTATATAGTAGTTATCTCCACGACGAGGGCCCCAAGAGCGCCCTTAAAATTTCGGAGGTCAAGCCAGTCTATGGATTAGAACCAGTACAGGTAAATGGTTTTGAAATTTTGAATCGTTTTTTTGATGCACATTTTTCTGTTAACCCTCGACTGGTAGCATTTGGAGAGGACTTGGGACAAATTGGGGATGTCAATCAGGGCTTTAGTGGTTTACAGGAAAAGCATGGTAAAGAACGAATTTTTGATACGGGTATTCGAGAGCTCACTATAATGGGTAGTGGAATTGGTTTAGCATTACGTGGCCTTCGTCCAATCGCAGAAATTCAATATCTCGATTATTTACTTTATGGTTTACAGCCTTTGAGCGATGATGTAGCCACGCTGCATTATCGTACCTGTGGAAAACAAGCCTGCCCCCTGATTGTGCGAACGCGTGGTCATCGTTTAGAGGGGATATGGCACAGCGGATCTCCCATGGGTATGATTATTCATGCATTAAGAGGTATGCATGTTTGCGTACCAAGAAATATGACTCAGGCTGCCGGTATGTATAATACTTTGTTACAGAGTAATGATCCAGGGTTAGTGATTGAGTGTTTGAATGGATATCGATTAAAAGAAAAGTTGCCTACTAATTTGCTTGAGTTTACAGTGCCTCTTGGGGTGCCTGAAATTATAAAGGAAGGGGAGGATGTAACTATTGTATCATATGGGTCAACGTTACGCATAGTGCAGGAGGCTGCTGCAATTTTGGAGGCAGATGGAATTAGTTGTGAAATTGTGGACGTACAGACTTTGTTGCCATTTGACTTGCCACAGCTAACGCTACAGTCATTAAAAAAGACAAATCGTATTTTATTTGTTGACGAAGACGTACCTGGCGGAGCTGCTTCTTATTTATTTAATAAAGTAATGGAAGAGCAAGGGGGCTATCGATATTTAGATGTGGCTCCACGTACACTAACTGCCAAGGCACACCGACCTGCTTACGGCAGTGACGGGGATTACTTCAGTAAGCCTAATGCAGAAGATATTGAACAGGTGGTAAGGGAAATGATGGCAGAGTAAATCAACTAAGCCATATTGTGAAAGACTTTCTGTACGTCGTCGTCTTGCTCCAGTTTTTCAATTAGTTTGCTTACTTCCTCTGCCTGTTCGTCCGAAACAGGTACTGTTACAGTTGGGATCCATTCTACTTCAGCGCTAAGTGGTGTTATAGAGCGATCTTCCAATGCTTTTTGCATATTGCCAAAGTCAGTAAATCCACAACGCAGCACCAGAATTTCCTCTCCATTTTCCCCTGTGCTTTCTCCCAATTCCTCTAGGCCGGCATCAATTAGTTCCAGCTCCAGGTCCTCTGCATGCAGTCCCTCAGGCTTTAGCTTGAAAACCCCCATCTTTTTAAATTGGAATGCAACGCTACCGCTGTTACCCAAGCTGCCTCCTCCTTTATTGAAATGTGACTTAACATTGGCTACGGTTCTCACGTGATTGTCAGTGGCTGTTTCCACTAATATTGCTACTCCATGTGGCCCATATCCTTCGTAGAGGATTTCGTCGTAATTGGCCATTTCCTTACCCAGTGCTCGCTTGATAGCCGCTTCAACTCGATCCTTGGGCATATTTACGCTCTTTGCGTTTTGAACGCAGCGTCTTAAGGCGGGGTTAGTGTTGGGATCAGTCCCTCCTGCTTTTACAGCAATGACAATTTCCTTCCCAATACGGGTGAACTGTTTGGCCATGCGGTCCCAACGGGCAAACATGGTCGATTTGCGTACTTCAAAAATTCTTCCCATGAAAAATTAAATTCAGGGCTGCAAGCTACTATTTCTTTAGCTTACTATGATGACGACTGTAGGCAAAATATACAACCAATCCTATGGCCATCCACAAAAAGGCAACTTTTAAGGTTTGTGTATCCAGTCCTACAATCATGGCTGTACAAATTATTGCACCAAGACTACATACTACAGGGACCATTGGAGTTTTGAATGGACGCTCGATCTCAGGCGATTTAACACGTAAGATCCATACGCCTATACTAACAAGTACAAATGCAAAGAGTGTTCCAAAGCTGGTCAAATCACCAGCAACGTGACCAGGCACAAAAGCGGCGAATCCGCCTACAAACAAGAAGAGAATCCAGTTGGATTTGTAAGGAGTCTTAAATTTTGGATGAAGTTCGCCAAACGCTTTTGGAATCAATCCGTCATTACTCATCGTATAAAAAATTCGGCTTTGTCCCATTAACATCACTAGAATTACAGAGGAAAAACCAGCCAAAATGGCAACAGTTACCGCATCAGCAAGCCACTGGTAATCGGTCATGTAGGTGCTGATTGCATAAGCTACAGATGCTTCTCTTCCTTTTTCTGGATCTACGAAGTCAGTCCAAGGGGCTACACCTGTGAGTACGTGTCCGAATAAAATATAAAGTATTGTACAAACTACTAATGAACCCAGGATACCAATTGGCATATCACGTTTAGGATTCTTTGCCTCTTGCGCTGCAGTACTTACCGCATCAAAACCTATGAATGCAAAGAAAACGATGGCGGCACCACCTAATACACCACCCCAGCCATGTTTATTCCATCCGCTGTAGTCTGCAATAATTTTTCCAGCTTGATCTGCAATTGGAGCTGTATCCGCAGGAATTAAATAGGGGGTGTGATTTTCAGGACGGATAAATTGCCAACCGATAGCGATAAATAAGATCACAATAGCCACCTTGATAAACACAATCACAGCATTTACTAGCGCAGACTCTTGTGTTCCTTTAATCAATAATAATGTAAGGGCTAAAAGAATGATCAGTGCTGGAGCGTTCATGATGCCTTGATGAAAAACACCAGCAGAGTCAGTATAACTTTCAAAGGGAGAGTGGCACCATTCATATGGAACAGCTCCCCCCAGTAGCTTATTTAAATATTCACTCCATGCAATTGAAACAGTAGCTGCACCAAGTGCATATTCCATAATTAGTGCCCATCCGATGATCCAGGCAATCAGTTCGCCCATTGTTACATACGAGTATGCATAGGCGCTTCCTGCAATAGGAATCATAGAGGCAAATTCTGCATAGCAAAGTCCAGCAAATGCACAACCTATCGCTGCAACAATAAAAGAAAGTGTCACAGCAGGTCCAGCAGCCTGGCCGGCAGCAGCAGCAGTACGTACAAACAATCCAGCGCCTATGATGGCGCCAATTCCAAGGGCAATTAAGTTTCCTGCGCCCAAGGTTCTTTTCAATCCTTTTTCACTATCAGCCGCTTGGGCAAGAATTTGGTCCAAGGGCTTTTTAACAAACAAGCTCATGCGTTGGTTTTTAGGAGTTCTAAGATAAGTAATGCGCGCCTAAACTCTCAATTTTTATGTTTATTCACCTTTTTTTTGACGGGTAAGGGCAAGATAGTAGATAGGCACGCCCATCAAAACAATAATTAAACCTGGCCAGGTAAACTCAGGTTTGTAAATAATCAATAAGGTGCAAAAAGCTGCTCCCATCAGGATATATAATCCTGGTAAAAAAGGATATCCGAATGCCTTGTAGGGACGTTCCATTTGTGGTTGTTTCTTTCGCAGGATAAAAATTCCGGCAATGGTCAACATGTAAAATAAAACCACTACAAATGAAATCATATCCAACAACTGTCCATATCGGCCACTTAAGCTCCAGATAGCAGCAACAACGCATTGTACCCATAGCGCAACTTGGGGAACAGCTTGCTTGTTAAGATTTCCGGCTTGTTTGAAAAATAAGCCATCCTTTGCCATTGTATAGTATACTCTGGCGCCAGCCATGATCAGCCCATTGTTACAACCAAATGTAGATATCATGATCAGCACAGCTATCAACGTAGTACCAAAAGCAGGAAAAATTATATTGGCGGCAGCTACTGCAACACGATCGTCTGCAGGAAAGGCCAGCTCCCGAAGTGGGAGCACATGTAAATACATCAGGTTAGCTGAGACATAGATCAATGTAACAATTAGAGTGCCCAAGAAAAGACTCAAGCCGATATTTCGCTTAGGGTTTTTCATCTCCCCTGCAATAAATGTTACGTTGTTCCATGCGTCACTACTAAAAATTGAGCCCACCATGGCTGCAGCAATTGCACCCATCAAAGCAGCCCCGCTGATAGGTGTCCATGAAGTGGGTAAAAGACTGCCAGCACTGTCTTTTACTCCTAAGTCTTGTGCGGCTTGAAAACCGGTGGACCAATTTTCGTTCCAGTAACTATTTTTTACTAAAAGAAAACCAAATAAGATTAACCCAAAAAGTGCCAATAATTTTGCGCTGGTGAATACGGTTTGGATCAACTTGCCCTCCCTTACTCCACGTGAATTTATGTAGGTCAGTAAAATAATTATGAAAATTGCAACTAATTGCCCCGCATATACTTTTACGATTCCTGCATCAAATAAAAAATAGTTATTTCCCAGCTCCGGAACTAAATAGGCGAGAAATTTTGAAAAGGCAACCCCAACGGCAGCAATGGTTGCAGTTTGAATTACTGCAAAAAAACTCCATCCGTATAAGAATCCCATTAGTGGGTTATAGGCTTCTTTCAAGTAAACATATTGGCCGCCTGCTTTAGGATACATTCCACTGAGTTCTCCGTAACTGACGGCGGCAGTTAGTGTCATAAAACCGGTAAGTAACCATACTGCTATCAACCAACCGGCACTTCCTACATTGCGTGTAATGTCTGCACTTACAATAAAAATACCAGAGCCAATCATGGATCCAGCCACGATCATGGTGCCGTCAAGCAGTCCTAACGTGGGTTTAAAGTTTGAAGTAGAGGTAGACATGGATTGTCGCTATTTGCAGGTAAGATAATCAATTCCATTTTACACTGCCAGCCCTCAAACTGTAATTTTTCATTGCCGTTTTTTTTCCCGATTTTCGAACTCCTGCCTACTTAAACGAATTGCTATGCAACCCAAAAGCCGTCTCACGCAGTATATCCTTCTTGCCATGTTTCTTGGCGTTGTAGTCGGATACTTGGTTCATACAAATACCTCGCCTGACTTCATAAAAAGCTTTTCCAGTCAAATTAAATTATTGGGAAAGGTTTTTATTCGGCTTGTCCAGATGATTATTGCACCTTTAGTTTTCTCTACACTAGTAGTGGGGATTGCTAAACTTGGCGATTTGAAGGCTGTTGGTCGCGTTGGAGGTAAATCCATGCTTTGGTTTATTACTGCGTCATTAGTATCGCTGGGGATTGGGTTGATATTAGTCAATCTTTTAAAGCCCGGTGCGTTTATTGATTTAGCACATGCTGATACAGAAGGGGTAAAAGACCTATTGACCAAGAAACAAGAGTTCTCGCTCGAAAAGTTTGTTGAACATGTTATTCCAAGAAGTTTTGTGGAGGCCATGGCAACTAATGAAGTTTTGCAGTTAGTGGTTTTCTCACTTTTCTTTGGAGTGGCAACCACTGCAATGGGTGATACGGCTAAGCCAGTGATCAAAGCGTTGGATGCCGTTTCGCATATTATTTTAAAAATGGTTGGCTATGTGATGAATTTTGCTCCTTATGGAGTATTTGGAGCATTGGCAGCAGTAGTTGCTGCCAAGGGTTTAGGGATTTTTCAGTTTTATATTATATACTTTTTGTACTTCCTGATTGGAATAGCCCTACTGTGGATACTCCTATTGGCGGTGGGTTATTTAATTATTGGAAAACGTATGGCAGGTTTGTTACGCAGTATTGGAACTCCGCTTCTCATAGCTTTTAGCACTACTAGTAGCGAAGCGGTATTTCCAAAATTAACGGAGGAGCTAGAGCGTTTTGGTTGTAGAAATAAAATTGTTTCTTTCGTATTGCCACTTGGGTACTCATTTAACCTGGACGGCAGTATGATGTATATGACTTTTGCAAGTCTTGCTATTGCGCAGGCTTATGGAATACAGTTGGATCTGGGAACCCAAATAACTATGTTACTTGTTTTAATGCTCACAAGTAAAGGGATTGCAGGCGTTCCACGTGCTTCACTTGTAATTGTATTGGCCACTTGCTCCATGTTTGGTATTCCCCCAGAGGGCGTGGCGTTGATCCTGCCTATTGATCACTTCTGTGATATGTTTCGTTCGGCTACCAATGTAGTGGGTAATGCTTTAGCGACCACTGTTGTGAGTAAATGGGAAGGCGAATTGGATCAGGCTTAATTAATTTTAATCTGCATGTTTCTTACTTTATTAGCATCTTTTTATTGGACAGATCTATTGCAACCCCAGTTCTATGTTGAAAATGGGGGTCTATGGTTATTGCTTTTTGTGGTATTTGCTGAAACCGGTTTATTTATGGGATTTTTTCTACCCGGAGATTCTCTTCTTTTTGTAGCTGGAATCTATGCCCATACCATCACTACAAAGTCAGGTCAAATTATTCCGGGATTAGCGCATCAATTTCTTGAGTTGATAGGATTGGGAGCTGTTCGAAACGAATGGGTTGACCTTTTTGTGCTTTCTGGTCTTATTGCTTTAGCGGGAATTTTGGGAAACAGTGCTGGATACTGGACTGGTCAAAAAGTAGGGCCTGCTATGTACGGCTGGCGTGATCGCTTACTATTTAAGAAAAAGTATCTAATTCAAGCCCGTGATTTCTATCAAAAGCATGGTGGGTTAGCGGTTATAGGAGCGCGGTTTCTTCCGCTGATCCGAACATTTGCACCCATTGTAGCAGGTATCGTTCAAATGGATAAAAGTAAATTTCATTTCTTTAATGTAGTCGGTTCCATTTCTTGGGTTGTATCTATGATTTTTTCTGGTTATTTCCTTCAAAAGTGGATTTTGTCTCAGTTTGGCTTTGATCTAAAGGAGCATCTAGAAGTGATTGTATTAGCTATAGTTTTTGTAACAACAGCACCTGTACTATTCAAAATGATTTGGGGTAAAATTGCTGACGAAAAGTAGAAATTGTTTATGACTCAAAAACATTCCATTTTTAATCTGGCAGTGGTAGTAGCAGCGCTTGGATATTTCGTAGATATATACGATTTATTATTATTTGGAATCATTCGGGTGCCTAGTCTGGAGGCCTTAGGCTTGTCCCCAGAAGAAGTCAAAACAAGTGGTGAACAAATTCTCCAATGGCAAATGTGGGGTCTGTTAATTGGTGGAATTGTTTCTGGCGTTATAGGCGATAAGAGGGGAAGACTTAGCGTGCTATTTGGATCAATTGTGCTTTACTCGCTTGCAAATATTGCCAATGGTTTTGTAGAAACGGTAGATCAATACAAGTGGATTCGTTTTATAGCAGGATTGGGTTTGGCAGGTGAACTAGGAGCGGGGATTACGCTAGTAGCAGAGATAGTTCCTAAAGCAAAACGTGGGGTTGCTACTTCTTTAGTGGCCGGTATTGGTCTTACGGGTGCGGTACTGGCTTTTTTTATGAAAGAACTTTTTGACTGGCGCACTTGCTATTTTATTGGAGGCGGACTAGGGATTCTATTGCTGTTGCTTCGCATTTCAGTGTTTGAATCCGGGCTCTACAATCAAGTAAAGTCACAGAAAGTGGCACGGGGTAATTTTCTTTCCTTTTTTACAAATGCAGATCGATTTAAGCGCTATCTATTAGGAATTCTTATTGGTCTTCCTACTTGGTTTGTGATTGGAATTTTAGTAACCTTCTCCAACAATTTTGCGCTTGAATTTGGAATCAAAGAAAAAATCGATCCGGGAAAGGCAATTATGTTCGCTTATGCTGCGATTTCACTTGGCGATATTTTAATTGGGTTGGTTAGTCAACAACTCCAAAGTCGCAAAAAAGCCTTATTCATTTTTTATGCAATTACCATTCTTTTCATGTTTGCCTACTTCACATTGCTTTGGGAGGGCACGGCAACACAATTGTATTGGGTGTGTGCTGGACTAGGTTTTGGTACCGGGTTTTGGGCCATCTTTGTGACAATGGGAGCTGAACAATTTGGGACTAATTTGAGAGCCACTGCTGCTACTACAATTCCGAATATGGTGAGAGGGATGCTTGCTATATTCATATTGCCACTATTTAAGTGGCTGGAGGGGTTTCCTACACTCGGATATGTGGATGCGGGAATTTATACAGGTGTAATTATCATGACAATTACCTTATTGGCTGCTGGATTTACTCGCGAAACTTTTCACAAGGACCTGGATTATCTGGAAGAGTAAATTATAGTTTCTCACTTAGCTCTAACCACCTCAACTCCTTTTGGTCAAGGGTATTTATTGTTTTTTCAAGTTCTACTGCGGTTGCTTGTAGTACGTCAAAAGGCAGATTAACCTCATTTAATTTGTTGGTGAGCTCTTCCTTTAATTTTCCTAATGATTGTATTTCTTTTTCCAGCTGCTCGAACTCCCTTTTTTCTTTGTAGCTGATCCTATTCTCAGTGTTGCCTTTGGGACTAGTTTCTGCGTTAGTTTTTGCCGGTGAAATTTCTCCAGACTCCTCTTTTTGGGGTAGTGTCAAATTGACTCTTTCTTCTCTAAACTGAGTGTAATTACCTGGGAAATCCTTGACCTCTCCCTCTCCTGTAAATACAAACAGATGGTCAACCAATCGATCCATAAAATATCGATCATGCGAAACAATGAGTAGGCAGCCTTGAAACTCTAATAAAAAATTCTCCAAAACACTGAGTGTTGGTAAGTCCAAGTCATTAGTGGGTTCATCTAAAATCAAAAAATTCGGATTTTGGAAAAGCACCGATAGTAAGTGTAGCCTTCTTTTTTCACCTCCACTCAATTTGCTGATAAACGTATGTTGTTTGTCTGGTTCAAAAAGAAAAAGCTCTAGGAACTGTGCTGCAGTTAGTGATCCACCTTTTTCTAATGGAAAATTTTCGGCTATTGACTTCACATATTCAATTACTCGTTTATCCTCTTTGAGTTGAAGTCCTTGCTGAGAGTAGTATCCAAAAACAATCGTTTCTCCAACATTTATTTTTCCGCTATCAGCTTCCTCAAGTCCTTGTAGTATGTGTAAAAATGTGGATTTACCTACTCCGTTTGGACCTACTACACCAATTCGTTCCCCACGCTTAAAGGTGTAGTCGAACCCTTTCAAAATAGGTAGCGAACCATAGGACTTATAGACCTTCTTTAATTCTAGAATCTTTCCACCCAGCCGACTCATTTTTAATTGCAGCTGTAAACTTTGCTCCTGATAGTTCTGTTTAGCCTCCTTTTCAATTTGTCCGAACCGGTCTTGACGGCTTTTACTTTTTACGGTTCTTGCGCGTGGTTGTTTACGCATCCATTCCAATTCCCTTCGGTAAAGATTTCTGGTTTTTGCTGCCGTAGCCAACTCGCTTTCCATTCTCGCTGCTTTACGCTCTAGGTAATTTGCGTAATCCCCCTGGTAAGTATGAAGTTTTCCGCGGTCTAGTTCCCAAATCTCGCGACAAATTGTATCTAAAAAGTAACGATCGTGTGTGACCAACAAAAGTGTGGTATTCTCTCTACTAAGATAGGATTCCATCCATTCTACCATCGCCACATCAAGATGATTGGTAGGTTCGTCCATGATCAGGAAAACCTTTTTATTTCCAAATCCTATGTCAATGAGCGTTTTTGCCAAGGCTACTCTTTTCTGTTGCCCGCCACTTAGAATTCCCACCGGTTTATCCAAGTGCTTAATGGTGAGCTTGCTCAAAATTTGTTTTACCTTGGCGTCTGCATCCCAAGCTTGTAGTTCGTCCATTTTGCTAATTGCCTCCTCTAGTCGCTTTGGATCCTCAGTAGCAGTTGCCGATTCGTATTCTTGAATTGCTTTCATGACAGGGTGATCATGAAAGAAAATATTCTCGGCTACTGTTTTTTCATTCTCAAGCAAGGGATTCTGTTCAAAGAAGATAACGCTAACATCTTTATGCATCCATATTTTACCTTCCTCAGGCTGCTCTTTGCCTGCTAAAATTTTAAGTAGCGTTGATTTGCCGGTTCCATTTTTTGCGATTAGTGCAATACGGTCACCCTCATTAATGTGAAAGCTAAGTTCTTCAAACAAAGGCTTTATTCCGTAGCTTTTGGAAATTTTCTCAACTGAGCAATAATGCATGCGTGCAAAGGTACCGGTACTTTTTTAAGCGAGCGAACTTATTAACCAGCAAAGCAGTGCCACCATTCCGGCTGCTAGTACATACTGGTATTTCTCCAGAAGCCAACGCAGCCTACTGGTATCCCGATATTGTCTTACCCTCTGCTGTACTTCAAAATCCTCTATGCTATTAAGCGGCACTAGCAATTCTTGTTGAAAGCTATAAGGCAGTTTAGGAAGGCAACGAAAGTAGAGGTCAATTATCTGTTGGTTTATAATCTTGTCTTTGGTACTGTTTAGTAAGGTAATGGAAGAGGGGGCTAGTAAGAACAGTAGCGTTTGTTTTATAAAGTCAATATCTAACCGATAGCTATCCATACGGTTGACTTTTTGCTCGAATTGAATCAGTGTTTGAAGTAGGGTAAGTGAATCTTTTGGCGAAGAGAGTGGCTTACTATGGTATACTTGTTGTAACCATCGTTGTTGTAAATACTTTTCTTTTTTCAACGGATTGCTTAATGTCTCGTATGCTTCTTGTATATCTTGGAAACAATATTCCTCTTGGTTGTTTACTTGTTGAACATCTGGGTGCGTCATTCGTACTCGTTCACGCCATGCTTTTTTTATTGCTGTAGCAGGAGCGCCAGGTTCTAAACCCAATATTTGGTAATAATCTTTGAAGGTATTGGACATGGTTATGATTCAAAGTAGCAGCAGGTTCCGCCCACCCATTTTTTATTTATGTTGTATCGGGTACCAATCATTTCTCCCTTGCTAATTCTACCTAGGTTATTAACAGGAATTGGGGTGGGGTGCCCTGGTGTCCACCAATAAAATAATCGTATTTCAGCTTTCGCGTATCCATCTGGAGTTTCAATACAATCTGCATAGTTGACCTTACGTTGTAATATCCAATTATCTGGGTCTTTGATATTTTCCAGAAGGGCTTGGTTGACCTCAAGTGTAACGCCTTGTCCTGCGAATGAAAAAAGAGGTTTTAGTACATAGTTTTCTAGATCAGAAGGCAATTGTTTGATTTCATTCAGGAAGTAGGTTGCAGGTATATGGGGGTGGTGTAAAAAGGGGAGCGTGTATTTGCTTATTCTATAAAACCAATGTGGGTGAATACACCATTCAACATCTACTTTCCCTTGTATTTTTTTTATTGACTCCCGTATGATATCGGGTTGTTGTAGTAGCTCATCAACGATTAAGCGGTTATAGATTCTTTTGATACGTTGTAGTTTTTTACCCGTTGGATAAAATAATTTTTCTTTGTCCCGCACTAATTTGGTTATACAAATTGTCTTTACTCCTGTAATTTGTTCCGTAGCTGCAAAATCAATTTTTGTTTTTTGATTTTCTGGAAATAAATCCAGTAATACCACTTCTTCTGGTTCGTGACTTCCTACTATTAAATTTCTAAGATGCAACTTGTATTCTTCGCTAGATAAATTGCTGAGGTAGGTTGAGAAACCCTCGGGTATATTGGTAAATTTTCTAAAAGCCTCATCCAGTACAGTTTGGTACGCAAAAAGTGAGGGGAATCCTTGCATTTCAATTAGTTGAGGGGTTAGTTGTCCTGACCAATCGCTACAAATACCAAAATCAAAAGCTATAAACTGGGGGCTACCTTCCTCTCCTTCAATTTTCAATTGTGAGGGTATTGATTTATCGGTTAACGAGTAAAATTGATCCGTTTGAATGAATGACAGAATATATTGACAAGTATCAAGCATCTGCTGCGTGAACTGCTTAGAGATAAAGAGTGGCGTTTCAGCTACTCTAAAATCTAACTGTGAGGGGTATTTTTCCTCTATCCAGTTCAGCAATGCGATATACTGTTCTTGGTGGTATAACTGGTTGAATTGTTTTCGAATTACAGGGATCATTCAATGTGTTTTCAATTCCACCTCGCCGATAAGCTCCAAAAAGCTTGGTTGAGAAAATTAGGTATTATCCTTGCTTGCGTCCATTTGATTTTATCGGGATCCTGTAAGTGCGCCAACATATTTTCAAATTTTTCTTGCCCATGATCTTCGATGATCATTTTCCTTTTTTCATCTTGCTCTAGATAGTAAGTCATACCCGCTGGGTCTGCCTCTGGGTGAAATTGAGTTCCAATAATAAAAGGAGTGAACCGAAGACCCATCACGGCTCTCTCATAGGGGACATGGGGTCTATCTTTCTCTATGCATAATATTTGTCCGCCCATCTCTTGTATTTGATCAATACGGGGCTTAATTATTTGGTAGTCCCGGCTATCTACCGCATAAAAGGGATCATAGAGTCCTTCAAACACAGGTTCTTTTTTTCCCTCTTCTTGAAGATGAACGGGGAAAACGCCAAACGAGGTGGATTTTCTTTTACAAACCAGGCCCGTATTGAAATAGCGACAGGCAAGCTGGAATGAATGACAAATCAAAAACAGGTGCTTCTTGTTGATTTGCGATGGATTATTATTCCAGCTTTGAATGGTGTATAGCCAATGACACCAAGCGATATCCCATTCGTCATTTATAGAGTCCAGGGGACTTCCTGGGCCTCCGCTTGAAATATAGGCATGGTAAGAAAGATCAGGTAGTTCTTTTTTTATTCTTACTTCAAAATAGTCAACTTGAATTGAAAGATTTTTCTCCTGGCTCCAGTTTTTTAGAATAGACTGGATCCCTCGCATACCTTGATTGGCAGTTCCTTGATAAAGGTCAAGTACTGCCACGCGAAATGTAGTGCTGGATGGATGCTTACTCATTTCTCCTTACTGTATACTTTTTCACCGTTTATATAGGTACTACGTATATTGGTTTTTAGGATTGCGGCAGGTTCCATTGTCATTAAGTCTTGATCTAAAATGATAAAGTCAGCCCATTTTCCCTTTTCCAAGCTGCCCTTTTTATCCTCCTCAAAATTAGCACGGGCTGCCCACGTTGTCATTCCTCGAAGTGTTTCCTGACGACTGAGGGCCTCTTTACTTTGAAATCCATTTGTGGGCCATCCCTCTGCATCCATTCTGGTAACCGCAGCGTAAAAGGTTTTGAAGGGAGAAATATCCTCTACGGGAAAGTCAGTCCCCAGCGGAATCCATCCATTTTGTTTCAATAGGGTTTGGTATGCATAAGCATGGGCAATTCGTTCATTGCCCAGTCTCTCCTCTGCCCAATACATATCAGAAGTTGCATGCGTGGGTTGTACAGACGGGACAATCTGGTATTGACCAAAAAACTGAATATCGGCAGGATTTACCACTTGCGCATGTTCAATTCTCCATCGCTTATTATCTCCCGGCTTCAGATAACGGGCATAAGTATTAAGAATTGTACGGTTTCCACTATCACCAATTGCATGGGTATTCATCTGCCATCCATTTTTCGAGCACCACTGGGCGATACTGTCAAAATGTGCGGGGTTACTTAATAAAAATCCAAGATGACCTGGTCTATCACTGTAATCTTTCAATAAGCAGGCGCCACGGGATCCCAATGCACCATCCCCGTATACTTTAATACTTCTTACGGTTAGTCGATCTGTAATTAATACCCCGTTTTTTTCAGCATACTGGTAGTTGGATGGTTTATCACTAAGCATCACATAAAGCCGAATCAGTAGAGAGCCATTTTTTTGCAAGTTTTTTAATTGTTCAACTACTGCAGCATCCAGACCGCAATCATCGATGGTAGTAAGTCCAACTGCCAAACAGTTTTCCTGTGCTTTTTTTATTGCTCTATTGAACGCTTCTTCGCTAGTTGGGGGTATGATTTTATTGACTAGCTCAACTGCATTGTCAATGAGTACTCCCGTTGGCTTTCCTTGATCGACTAAAACTTCTCCACCGACCATTTTCTCCCCGCCCTTGATCCCTGCTTGTTGCAATGCAAACTGATTAGCGATTGCTGCATGACCATCGACTCTGGTTAGCAGCACTGGTCTATTAGGAAACAACTTGTTAAGTAGGGAAGGGTTAGGATATTTTTTTTCGGGCCAATCGTTTTGATCCCAACCCTCTCCTAAAATCCATCCGCTCGGGTTTTCTTTTGCAAAGGCCTGCAATTTTTCAATGATTTCTTCCCAGCTTTTTGTTCCCACAAGGTTTACGCGCAACAGGTTGAGTGCATAGCCAACAAAATGCGCATGTGCATCAATGAATCCCGGATAAATATATTTTCCACCTACATCCAGTTTTTGGGTAAAGGAATAGCGATCCGACAATGTGGCGGTGCTTCCTGTCTCTACAATTTTACCGTCTTTAATGGCCATTGCCTCAGCAACTGTAAAAGAGGAGTCAACGGTATAAATTTTTGCATTGTATACCAGTAGATCGGCTTTTTCTTGTGAGCATGCCGAAACCAATAAGGTGACTACTAGAGTCATCAATAGATTGCTATATTTCATATGTTTTGACTTATGTGCCAGCTAAAAATTGAGAATGAATAAATGAAGCCACTTCTTTAAGGTCGCCTGTTTTTTCAAAAACAGCTAACTGTCGGTCGGCTCCAGTTCCATGGAGCAATATATTTTCTACTCCTTGAACACGTTCGCGACTTCCTAATTGGTCTAATACAGGATCTAAAAAGTCAAGTAATTCATGGATGAGTGCGCGCGTGTTGATTTCCTCCTCTTTGCCAAAGTCAATTAATTGGCCGTCCACTCCATATCGACTTGCTCTCCACTTGTTTTCGTTTAAAAGGGCTCTTGAGTATTGAATGAAGTTTAAATTCTTTGAGCGGAGCATGTAAATCCGTGCGCAAATTGCTTGAAATAAGGCCGCAATGGTAATTGTTTCATTGACGGTGAGGGGAATATCACAAATTCTAAATTCAACGGTATTAAAAAAAGGGTGCACCCGTAAATCCCACCATATTTTTTTTGGATCATCAATGCAATTGGTTTTAATCAGCAGCTTCACGTAGTTATCATAGGCCTCAATACTTTCAAATGAATCAGGTATTCCCGTACGGGGGAACTTGTCAAAAACTTTTGTTCGAAAAGATTTATAGCCGGTTTTTCTCCCCTCCCAAAATGGAGAATTGGTGCTAAGTGCAAATATGTGTGGAAGAAAATAGCGAGTACTGTTGGCAATATGATTTGCCATTTCTCTGCTCTGCATGCCCACATGTACATGTAAGCCAAAAATTAAATTACTGCGGGCTGCTTCTTGCAGCTCATTAACGATCTCACTGTAGCGGATATGGTCAGTAATGAGTTGACTTTGCCAGTGACTAAAGGGATGCGTACCCGCTGCGCCTATTGCAAATCCACAGTCATGGGCAATTCCACTCATTGTTTTTCGAAGTGTAACTACATCTTTATACGCATCCTCAATGTTTGCACAGATATCGGTTCC
The DNA here is from genome assembly GCA_964576375.1 of uncultured Chitinophaga sp. GTDB lineage: Bacteria > Bacteroidota > Bacteroidia > Chitinophagales > Chitinophagaceae > JJ008. Next base: position 32,969 of record CAZNUR010000013.1, on the reverse strand, counting down.
TACTTCTACTACCGCTTGGTGCATTTCTGCTTTTACCTTGTCCTTCAGAACTTTTTGCCCCGCCTTTACTAGTTTTTGTTGATGGCTTTTTAATTCAAATGTAATAGGGTCAAGCACCATGTATTCCTCTTCCACTCCAAGGGTAAAGGTTTTGTAATTTATGCTCATGACTGCTTTTTTAATAAATTTTCCCAGGTAAGTGACTAGTCTACTGCTTCCTGCGATCTTACCCAATGCCAAAGTTCGCTAATCATCCTATAGTAACGACATGGTCTCTTAATAAAAAAGCCGTCCACTTGGACGGCTTTTTTATAGTAAAAGCTTGCTCGTTTAGTTAAATAAATAACGTAATCCGAACTGTATGGAGTAAGTTGAAGCAATGCTCACATTATCGCGGAAGGTTTTTGTGATGATATCACCGTTAGCACTTGCCAAACGATAAACAGGGAGAACTGTTCCACCAGGCACCAAGCTGGTTGCATTGGTGATAGCCAATACACGGCTATTGTTGATGGTCTTAATTTTTCCCCATCCTGGATCAATCAGGTTGCCAGCATTGAAAATATCGATACTGAATTGTAGTACGTTTTTAGTACCCTTGATATTCGCAAATAGGTCTTGCAGGATTTTAACATCCAGACGATTTAACCAAGGTGCTTGCGCTCCATTGCGTTCAGCAAACTGTCCGCGGTGTGCTCTTAAGTACTTATCCTGTTGGATATAGCGCTCAAACAAAGCACGTTGGTCAGCTTGGCTGTATGTTACACCATTCACTGTGTTAGCAACGAAAAGCATTTGTTGTACTTCGGTAGCGGTTGGAATATAAAGAAGGTCATTACCCTGTACACCATCACGATTGAAATCTCCATCGTAGGTGTAACTAAAGCGACCATTGATACCGCCGTTATAGAAAGCAGAGATAGTTGTAGCTAAGTTTTTGAAGTACTCTTTACGATAGGAAAGGGTGGCAACAACACGGTCAGGGATTACATAGTCAGCGTAGCTAAGCATAGGTGCATTAGGGCCGAAAACATTAGCCGTTCCCTGCCAAGCTGAAAGAGGCTGGTCACCGCCACCATCAAACAGGTTAGAGGCCATTGATTTGGTATAGGCTACTGACCAAGCTAGTCCTTTGCTATAAGTCTTTTCAACTTTTGCAGTTAAAGAGAAATAATAACCGCGATTACCATTATCAAGTACTACAGCATTGAATGCTCCACTTGCGCCAGCCTGAGGAATACCATTGTTGAGTGTATTGATAAATCTTGTTTGGTTGGTTGTTCCAAACATAGGACGATTATCAGCATATCCTGCAACGTTTAATGCAGTAGGAGCAATCATGTTTGGATTACGGAAGATAGCAGTATTGACATCTTTGTTAAAGATCGCTTCCAAGGTTCCAACAATTCCTTTACCTAAACGAGTGTCAATGGCAAGAGTTGTTTTCCATGTTTGAGGATTTTTGAAGTCCTCAACAAGCGCTGTTATGCTTCCTGGAACGATAGTTCCAGCAGTAGGTACAACGGAAGGTCTGTAAGCGGCAGGATTTGGATTGAAAGGCCCAGGCGTGTTAGCTTGACCATTCCAGAACTGAGTAACTTGAATCATTCCATTATCACCAGATTGGCTCACGATCCAAACAAAAGGAACACGGCCAGTGAAGATTCCAGTACCTCCACGAATCTGAAGAGAGCGGTCTCCGTAAAGATCCCAGTTAAATCCAACACGGGGTGACCACATTAAACGATTCTTTGGAAGATTTCCTGTATTGATTGTTTCACCACCAGCAAAAGTCATTTT
>CAZNUR010000013.1:0-31069 GCA_964576375.1 uncultured Chitinophaga sp. | reverse complement strand
TGGAATCCGTTAACGGTTTCACTTAATTCAAATTGTCCACCAACAGTCCAATTGTGGATGCCTTTTGTCCAAGAGGCATTGTTGATGATAGAGTAAGTTTTTACCTGACGAAGGTTGCCAAAACTAAACGGCTCATAACCAAATGAGGTATAAGGAGCAGGCCCAGTTACACCTCCTGTATTGCTGAGGATATCAACAAACGGGAAGATTTGGCTATCAGTAGAACGTGAATCATTTTGGAAAGTATAGGTGGCACGAAGCGTATTGGCAACTTTCCCAAAAGTAGAGTTCAGCTCTGCAGCTAAGGAGTAAAGGTTCGCGCCTTGGAAATAATTAGAGTTTTTAAACCACAGTGAAGTGCTGGCCGTGCGATTACTAGTGTAGTTGACGTTTGAGCCAGACACAGAGGTACTAGGAGTAAAAGGCTCTCCGCCTTCTACCTGGCTATAACGAACATTCATGCGGTGTTTGTTATTGATATTCCAATCTAAGCGGACAAGGTATTTTGTACGCTCGATATTAGGAACATAACCTTGGTAGGGTCCCGTTACATAGCCATATCTGTCCAATAGAAACTGACTAATGAAATTTAAGGAGTCAGCAGTTGGGCGAACAATGTTTGGAGCACTTCCATAAGGAGCAGCAGCAGTTGCAGCAAAGAAGTTTTGAATTGACTTTGGTTGATTTTCTGTTTCATAGTTCATGAAGAAAAACAACTTATTCTTGATAATGGGTCCACCCAAGCGGAAACCATACTGCTTGAATTCTTCAGTAGGGCGAATGAATTTAGAAGCTTCCACCTGGTCTCCACGTTGCTTTTCAGTACGGAAGTAGTTGTAAACAGATCCGCTGAACGTGTTAGTGCCTGCACGAGTTACTGCGTTAATAGCTGACCCAATAAATCCAGACTGTCTTACGTCGAATGGAGTGATGTTAACAGAAATCTCATCAATGGCATCCAATGAAATCGGCGCACCTCCGGCTGGAAGGTTAGAACCGATACCAAAGCTATTATTGAAATCAGAACCATCAACAGTGAAGTTGTTTTGGCGATAGTTACCACCTCCCACAGAAGCACCATTGGCTTGTGGTGTTACGCGGGTAATATCATTTAAACTCCGGCTAATGGTTGGAAGTTGATTGATCTGGCGTGTTCCAACATTGGTTACAGCACCCGTCCTTCCGGAATTTAATATTGAACTTCTCCTAGAGCTAACTACCACATTCTGCATTGCAGCTGTAGAACTTGTTAACTCTGCGTTTAACAAGAAAGGTTCACCCAGTTGTAAGAAAATATTTTCATACTTCTCGGCCTTGTGCCCTACAAAGCTGACCTCAATCAGGTAGGGTCCGCCCACACGCATGTTTTGAATGTTGTACTGTCCGCCGGCACGGGAAACAGTTGAGTATTTAGTTCCGGAGGGCAGGTGGGTGGCAATCACAGTGGCTCCGACCAGTGCTTCACGGGTGTTACTTTTAACATCACCAGTTAACACGGCGGTAGTAACCTGCGCATAAAGCAGGGATCCTGATACCAGACTGACCACTAACAAAAAGAGGATTCTCTTAAGCATAGTAATTTGGTTTTCGCATGCAAAGAAAGGAAATATTCGCTTATAAATTTAGGTATTTATCCCGAATCTAGCCCCTGAAAAGTAATGTGTTAGGATAAGGTGGGGAACTTTTTTAGAAACTGCTTTCTCGTGCTAATTCAGGAAAGGCTTTTTTTATCTTGAAATTCTTTGATTCTTTACGGAAATTTGCGTAAAGCATTGAAAATCAATATTTATTTGAGCGTATTTTTTCTACGCCTAAAAAGTTCCCCAAGTCGGTCAAAATCTTTTTTGTAAGAAAGGCTTCCCCCAGCCCTGCGGGACCGTACAGCTGCTGCGTTAGATGTAGCAGTTAAGAAGTCAGCATTTGTCCTGTAAAAAAAGGATACTCGGATACTCCCGCTAGGGTTAACCAGCCATTCCATGGTAACATCCGGGAGCAAAAGAATACTTTGTTGCAGGTTTGAAGCCTGCGTTTGACCCAGGGGTGCATCCATTCCTAATCCAGTTGAGATAGTAAATCGGTTATTGAAAAAAGAGCGTCCAATTGAAAAGTTAACATTACTGCCTAATGAGAGCGTGTTACTTGTGCTAGCTAATAAGTTGCGATTATAAAGTGAGGTATTTAAGTTGATTCGGTATTTATCGCTTTTAAGTAGGTTGTTGAATAACTTATTGATTTGGTCGCTGACCACAGATAGTAGGATGCCAGAGATGGTGTTTACATTCACACCTGCGCCGGCCAAGGCCCCCCCTAATTCATTTGGAGCAAAACTGTTGAATACAATCAAGTAGGTAACCTGCCTGTTGAGTTCGTTGCTATTTTGCTGCAACTGTTTAAGAAGTAGCCCAAGCTCTGGGCTAGTGTTGGCCACACTATTGGGAGGAAAGTCCAGATAAAAACTGATGGTTGGTTTAAATAGTTTATCACTTAATCGAGCTACTACATAAACATCGCTTCTTGCGTTACCGATATCTGAGGTTAGGTTTAGTACGCTAGCCAAGGGGCCAAAGCTGACGCGCTCGGCCTTGTACATTGCTTCAAAACGGATTGTTGCGTCGTAAGGATCACCAGTCCATTCAATGTAATTATCGCCGCCTTTTCTTATCTCAAAGGGTTTTTTAAAGAAAGACTGAAATGTAAACAGGTAGTCCCCTTCCTCAATGTCAAATCTTCCTCGAAGGGTAAGTGGTTCTGTAGTGCCAGAGCGAATTTTAAAGGTCCCTGCACCATTTCCTTTTATTTCATCTCCTGTTAGTTCATCCAAGATTACTTTAACCTCAACTAAGGGATTTGTGGTCAGCTCAACATCGTAAAGAATATTATCTCCATTTGCTTTTTTCTTTTCGCCTTGCATATCAACTCCATACTTGCGTTCTACTAAAAAATCGGCAATGCCACTTTCTCTACTGGTTCCTGGTGGTAGTGTAAAATGGCTGCTATCCTTGTCAGAGGCGGTTACATTCAAGGTCATGACCATGTCAGATTCAGGACCTCTTAATTGAAGCAATGCCGTTCCTTTTATATCTCCATAGAAAAGTGAATTATCGGATGCTGATGTGCGAAGGAGTTGAACGGGTTTATTTTCATTCGGACCTCTTGACCCGGGCTTTCTTGTTGAAATATCCAGGTCATAGAATAAGTTATAGAATGATTCATGATCAATTCCGCCGGTCAGATAAATTGGGTTACCAGTAATCGTATCTCTTAAAACAAGTCCATCCAAGTCGATTCGGGAAGTGGTTAGCTCAAGGTCGCGATCTTCAATTTTGTAGTAACACTGGGTATAGTTAACACGTAAACCTGCCTGGCTAAGCCTTCCTTTCCCTATAACTCCGGGTCGGTTTAGATCGCCTATAATGGAAACATCTCCTGTTAAATACCCGGTAATATCTGTGAATAGATCGCCCAGGAATCGTTCTAAAATGGTAATGGGGTAGGAGCGCGCTTGCAGGTCAATTTTATTTTTTGAAACAAGGGAGTCGTTGAAGTTTAGTACAAGATTGAAGCCAATGAATTCTTTTTCATTTTTTGTTTTTCCATTGGCTTTAAGTTCTTTTAATTGGTTGTCATACGTGAGCGAGGCACTTAGTTCACCAATGGAGTCGTTGTCAAGACGCAGTAGTTTAGTGCTGATGTTATCTGCTTCTATTGCAAGTGCATTCAGAGGATCTTTGAACAAAAAGTTGCCACTCAGTAGTCCTTCCAACCGGTTGTTCGGCAGCATGAAGGAGGAGAAATCGTTGAGATTAACATTTTGAATACTGACCAGCAGATTATCTTTTTCTCCAGACTTTTTTTCAAGCGTCTTTACTATAATTTCTTGTTCTCCCTCCGCTAACTTCAAATAGCCACTGACTGGTCGGTTTTTACGTAATACCAGTGTGCCACCTTCTCCCAATGTCCAGGATTTTCCATTGATTGTAAAGTCAGAGGGCGTAAAGTCAACTTCTATCCCATCGTCATAGTTTCTTACTACTGTATTTAAATTGACTCGTTGTCCTCGTTTGTCTGCTGCAGTTAGGATGGATACTCTTGTTAAGTCGTTTTTCCCATTTACTATCAAAGAGACAGGAGGTAATTGAATTGACTCATTAAGCTGGATACTTCCTGCATTGGCATTCATAGATAGTGAGTCACCCACGCCATTCAGTTGGATTGATAAATTGTCTGCACCTATCTTTTCATACCGGAGCTGTGGAATTTGTACGGAGACGCTGAATTGTTGTATGCTATCATTAAACTCGCCTCTAATTTTACTATTGTTAAAACCGGTTAGTGCTGGATAAAAAAGTGGAAAAAAGGGATCGACCAGTTGTGTATTTAACTCAAATTGAAATTGATTGTTTTCAGTTTTTTGTGCTGGGCTTTTAAAGATAGTTGGGTAGTATCGATGTAAAAGAGTTTGTCCCATGGTAGTAAAGTCTGCCAGCTTGAACTTTCCGTCAATCCATCCTTGGACCTCATTTGTGTTTATTTCAATTCTTTTTTTGTCTTTGTAGTTGCTGACCATTACTTGCAACGAATCAATTGGCAACAAGTCTTCATCGTGTAGCAGGGTGATATTACGAAGGGTGACTCCCCCCTCCATGTCGACTAGCTCATTTCCACGAATGGCGGCTTCGATGGAGCCCTTAAATTGAAGAGGAAGTGAGGTAATACCAAGGGAATTCAAGTCGGCTTTTTCGACTTGGCCTGTAAACTCATATACCAGTTTTTTATTTTCCCAATTAATCCGCGCAACTAAATCGCCTGTTTTTATATGCGCATCGTCTATAGAGGTCTTAACAAACAGCGTGCTGTTATCTACTTGTGCGGTTAAGTCGATGTCAGTGAGATTGTATCCCTTGAACTTTAGTGAACGAATAAGTCCTTTTCCAAATATCAAAGTGTTTTTCTCGCCCAGCCCCTTACCGCTAATATCTATAGATCCGGAAATATTTCCCAACAAAGGGGTGTTTATAAGCTTGCCCAGTGCAAACTCATCAAGTGAAAGGCTGCCGGAATAAGTTGCAGGAGCTTTGGCTGAGTTGATAATATTGAGTTGGCTTATTATCTGTCCAAGACCTGTTGAAGCAACTCCTTTGAATGAGGTGGAAGTGTTATTGCCTAATAGGGATCCATTTATACGGATATATTTTAAGGCTGCAAAGACCGAGACAAGTTTATTTTTTTGTGGAGCAGTTAGCCAGCTATTTATTTCACTCCCCAAAAATTGGCTTCGCTTTATTTGAAGCACATAGGAAAAGCTGTTTCTTTTGGTCAAGTCTTTTACGCTGATCTCTCCTTGTAAATATGAATTAGATGAGGTTTGTAGGGTGAGATTCTGTATTGACCAGTCATTGAGTGTGCCCGCCAATAGCCCGGATGCTTGAACATAGCTGTTTTTGCTGCGGAATTCAGGTATAAAATAGGCAAGATCCTCCGTGTGAATGATCGACTTATTAAAATTAGCTCGAATGAATACTTGACTTTTGAAGGCTTGAAGATCACTCAGTTTTTTAAAGGAGAGTTCAAGCTGATCTCGGATAATGCTTTGGTTGGTTTCAAGCTTGAATTGTTTTATTGAAAGGTTTCTAGGCGACAATAAAAATTTGCCAGATAAACTTCGTAGTGTAAAACCATTTTTCTCAGTAGCACTAATTTTTAGATTGCTTTGAAGTGTATCTCCAGTCATGAGCGAATTGCTCAATGCAGCCTCAATATTGTTGATACTAAAGTGATTTTTGTCAAATCCGACTTTTACTGGATCAATAGCATTATTATAGCTGAATTTTCCATGATGAATTTCAAGTGCGTGAATAAAAAGCCTCTTGCCATCTAATTCCCAACTGGATGTCGAGGTGGTTGATTTGGTACTTAAGTCTTTTCCAAGGAAGTGTCTGATCTCAATCGATGGACTTTTTAAAGCTATTTTAGTGACATCTAACGTTTCATCGGATAACGAAAATGGTTTTGCGGTAAGCTCTAGCTCATCTAGGTTTGCCTTTACAAGTTCTCCTTTCCAATTATCTTCTTTAACAAATGTTATTTTTTGAAGGGAAATCCTTTTTAAGTGCAATTGCAACTTGTACGTCGTCTTTTTTTTACTCGGAGCAGACGACGGTGTAAGAAGGTCAAGTAAAAATGCATGTTGCCAGACGCTATCGTTGCGTTGTATGTGAATTTTTACTTCTTTAGCAGCAATATGGTCTATGACCGTGCTATCATCCCAGCCTGGGATTCCTCTTAGCCGTACCTCAAACCTCCCCACCTGAACTAGGGGGTGTCCTGCTTGATCTTCCACATAAAGCCCTTCCAATGCCAGACGGTTGAAAAATTGAAAGCGTAGGGCTTTTATCTCAACCTTTGTTTGCAAAGTTTTTGAGAGGTAGTTTGAAACTAGCCCTGTTATTCTTTCCTGTACCACAGGAAGTTGAAAGGTGATATAAAAAAGGGTCACCAGAATCAGCACAAAAAGTAGTACCCCACGTAATATGGTGAAAGCGCTCTTCAAAAAAAGTCTTGTGTGTAAAATTAGGAAAAGGCCATGGCACAAATGGTTAATATTGTACAAAACAAAGTCATGGGTAAATCATACTTGTATTTTTTTATTATCATAGGTAATCTTATGTTATCTACTATTACAGCACAGGAGCGTTATGTGCTGGTAATTCATGGTGGGGCAGGTACTATACTGAGAAGCCAAAGCACTCCAGAACAAGAAAAAAGATATAAAGAGTCTTTGGAGCAAGCTCTTTTGGCTGGCCAAGCAATTTTGCAACAGGGCGGCCATGCATTGGATGCGGTGGAGGCTGCAGTTCGTGTGCTAGAGGATAATCCACTTTTCAACGCAGGTAAAGGGGCTGTTTTTACTAACCAAGGCAAAAATGAATTGGATGCAGCTATTATGGATGGTCGTAGTTTGGCGGCGGGTGCAATTGCGGGCGTTACCACTATTCGTAATCCAATTTCGGCAGCACGTGCTGTAATGGAGCAAAGTGAACATGTAATGCTGAGTGGTATCGGGGCAGAACAGTTTGCAAAAGAGAAAGGGCTAGAAATTGTAGACCCCTCCTATTTTTTTACGCCTGAAAGATGGCGATCCCTTCAGCGAGCACGTCAACGTGATTCAATAGAGCAATCAAAGAAAAATCAATTGCCATTGGCTATGGAGGAGGCTTTACAAATCCGAAAGGAAAAATACGGCACAGTAGGTGCTGTAGCCCTGGACAAACAGGGTAACCTGGCTGCGGCTACAAGTACGGGGGGTATGACCAATAAAAAGTGGGGAAGAATAGGAGATGCGCCATTGATTGGTGCGGGTACTTATGCTAACAATTCCTCTGCGGCAATTAGCTGTACTGGCTGGGGAGAGTATTTTATTAGGCTAGTGATGGCTAAATCTATCTGTGACCAAATAGAATATGGGGGAAGATCATTGCAGCAAGCTGCCAATGAAATGGTATTACAAAAACTACCAGCTTTAGGGGGCGATGGGGGATTAATTGCAGTAGATAAAGATGGGAATATCGCAATGCCGTTTTGTACGGAGGGTATGTATAGGGGTTACATTAGGCAGGATAGTCGTAGTGGTCCTGTAAGAAAGGAAGTGGCGCTTTTTAAGGACTGATTAGAACTTTACGCCTACTGTTAGTGATAAGCGAGCACCTCTTTGTTGTAAGCGGGCCAGGTCAAATGCTTGCCGGGAGAGTCTGTAAGGGAAATGAATATCCTTGCCGGCTGTGTGCACATAGGCAAGGTCTATAAAGTAGCCCTTATTTCTATATCCGAGTCCTCCGGAGTATTGTATTCTGCTACCTTCTTCCCCTCTTATATTATTATAGGGGTTCCCTAAATAAGCAATACCTCCTCTTACCATCCAGGTTGTAAACTTTAGTTCTCCTCCCATTCTCATATTTAGTGCAGAGCGGTACACATTATCAATAACAGTATTGAGGTTTTTGTAGTAAGCTTTTTCATCCTCTGCATTTAACAAAGAGGGATCTGCTTTAAAGGATGCGGAGGGGTAGTTCACCCATTCAACATCAGCGGTGATGAATCCCTTTTGCTTTGTAACATCTTCTACTTCTCGAATCACGAACGAAATCCCTCCCTGCATGCGCAAAGGAGTAAAATGTAGGTAGCTATACTCCGCCGGCTCACCATTTGTAAACTCTTTGGAAGATTGCGTGAGTACGCCCTTGTAGTTTTCTGTGTCGGTTGTTATGGTGGCACTGTATTGATCTGTCAAACGTAAAAAAGTTGGAGTATGGATACTCACTCCAAAACGCCATTGCGGAAGGGGCCGATAAATAAAGCCCATTTTGATATTCAATCCACTTCCGCTGGTGTTCAATGATTCCTGATAGGTGGCGTAGTTAAAATTATTAAAAGCTCTCGTAGCATCGGCCTCAGTGAATGTTGTTGTTCTTTCAAATTGTAAAAAAGGAATTCCTAAGGTTAGGCCGTAAAAGAACTTTTCATGACTTGAGCCCGCTAGAGCAATTGCAAGTTCAGATAGCCCACCTTTGCTTATGATTTCGTTCTCCTGTAATAATCCGCTTCTAAAAGGGGCTCGTGTTTGGTAAGTAAAGTTTCCATTGGAGCTTCCTCCTATAGTATCAATCCAGTAGGTGTTAAAAGCAAGGCTGCTCCCAAACGGATATTTACTCGCTACCAAATTTGCATCCCCCACACCTTGGATTTCTTCAAGAAATTTTTGTGAAAAGGAGTTGGTGTTATTGAATCCACGATAAAGTAAATTATTTCCAAACCAAGCAGTTCGGTTTAACGCAATGGCTATCGCTGCGGTTCTTTTTTCATTTCTTTCTGTTGGAGAGGCTGCCACAAACCCGGTTAATCCCAATCCAACTCCAAATCGCTGCGCTGTGGTAGAAGTATTTTTATAGTCAGCCTTGTTACGAAGTTGATTGAAGGTGGGAGTGAATACAAAGTCGCCACTTCGGTAAAATCCAAGACCCGCCGGATTGGTGAATGCAGCTGTTAGATCTCCTCCTAAGGAAGTCATAGCCCCTCCAATAGCTTGGTGTCTGGCAGTACCAGTGGGATCTGTCCATGCCATGCGTAGCATGTCTGCTGGTTCTTGTGCTAGCAATACTACAAACTGAATTTGTAGTACAATAACCCCGATTAATTTTTGCATGGGAGGGTAGATTAAAATCTTCTTACAGGCGCACTGCTTCCACTAGAGGAAGAGGAGCTATTTCCATTGGAGCTGGGCGAGGAGGAATTACTGGAGGGGCCACTTACGCCAAAAACTTCGCGAAGCGCGGCACCCCTGTTGGGTACATTGTAAGTTCTGCTATTAGTTGTGCTCAGTAATGGACTAACACTGTAAGAGCCTGTCTGCGCTCTAGTAGACTTTAGGTTAACAGGTATTTGCTGGTAGCTTGATAAATCAAACTTTCTTGGTATTGTGTAAATCTGTTTGACAGAGACGGACTGGTTTGGAAATGAGAAGTAGTAAGGTGTGTTTAAGTAGTAAGGATTAAAATAATGGTTCCAAGACACAAAGGGGTTCACAGTAGGGGTGAAGTAAGAATTAAAACCCAAGGTCCACCTCTCATAAGCATACCAGTCATTAAGTTCGTCCCACCGATTTCGATCACGGACACGCATACGTAAGTAGCGATCTTCATAGTCTTCTTCCACGGTGCGATACCGGCGCATCTCCTCCCGATGCATTACCAAATACTCGTTCTCCGGTCTGGCTGGAGAATAGTATACATCGTCTGGCGTTTGGCCGGTTCGATAAAGGGTGGTGCAACCTGAAAGAAGAACCACCGCAACAAGCAGGATGTGTAGTAAAGTGGTTTTCATAGCTGAAGTCGTTACTTTTGTGACCTACACAAAGATCGGCAATTAGATCCAAGACCTGGTTGCCCGCTGTTAAAAAAAAGGTAAAGAAGAATATTTTAACTGAAGCTACATGAACAAAGCCATCACCTCTCGTGCGCAGGATTACTCACAATGGTACAATGACCTTGTACTTAAAGCAGAATTAGCCGACTACTCGGCTGTAAGAGGCTGCATGGTCATAAAGCCCTATGGGTTTGCATTGTGGGAAAACATGCGTGATGCGCTCGATAAAATGTTTAAAGATACCGGGCATGTAAATGCCTATTTCCCTCTTTTTGTGCCAAAGAGTTTGTTTGAAGCCGAGGAGAAAAATGCCGAGGGGTTTGCTAAAGAGTGTGCAATTGTTACTCACTACAGATTAAAGGCGGACCCAAATCAGAAAGGAAAATTAATCGTAGATCCGGAGGCCAAATTAGAAGAGGAGCTGGTGGTTCGTCCAACGAGTGAAGCAATAATTTGGAATACCTATAAAAACTGGATACAGTCCTACAGGGATCTTCCCATTCTTGTCAATCAATGGGCTAATGTAGTGCGTTGGGAAATGCGAACCCGCTTGTTCCTGCGAACGGCTGAGTTTTTGTGGCAGGAAGGACACACCGCACATGCTACAAAAACAGAGGCCATTGCAGAAACGGAACGAATGTTGGATGTGTATGCAGACTTTGTAGAAAACTGGATGGCTGTGCCTGTAATCAAAGGTATAAAAACCCCCAATGAACGATTTGCCGGAGCGGAGGATACTTATTGTATCGAAGCACTTATGCAAGATGGTAAAGCCCTGCAAGCGGGGACCTCTCATTTTCTAGGACAAAACTTTGCAAAAGCTTTTGACGTAAAATTTAGTGATCGCGAAAATAAGCTCGAATATGTGTGGGCAACTAGTTGGGGGGTAAGTACTCGTTTAATCGGGGCACTCGTGATGGCCCATAGCGATGATGATGGATTAATTTTACCGCCCCGTATTGCCCCTATTCAAGTTGTAATTGTCCCTATTTACAAAGGGGACGAGCAAAAAACTTTAATTGATCAGCGTGTAAATAGCATGGTGGGGGAATTGAAGAATGCAGGTATACGTATCAAGTATGACGATTCTGATCAAGCGAGACCCGGATGGAAGTTTGCAGAATACGAAATGAAGGGGGTGCCGCTACGAGTTGCTATTGGAGCCCGTGATCTTGAACAGGGAGTCGTAGAGCTTGCACGACGTGATACAAAAGAAAAACGAGTGGTGCCCTTAGAAGGAATTGTTTCAGTGATTCAAAATGAATTAGGGGATATTCAGCAACAGTTATTTGATCGCGCCCGTGCATTTCGCGATGCGCATATCACCCCGGTGGATACCTGGGAAGAATTTGAAAAAGTGCTGGATCATAAAACAGGATTTGTGGCTGCACATTGGGATGGCACTCCTGAAACAGAGGAGGCGATCAAGGAAAAAACCAAAGCAACTATCCGTTGTATTCCGCTAAATAATCCTACCGAATCGGGAGCCTGTATCTTAACTGGAAAGCCCTCTTCGCAACGAGTGCTTTTTGCAAGGGCTTATTGATCATGACTTATACATCCATTCAGTATGAAGAGGGCGTTGTATTGCTCGTGGATAAGCCACTAGGATGGACTTCTTTTGATGTGATTAGAAAACTGAGACACATCATTCGTATTCGAAAAATTGGTCATGCGGGCACGCTGGATCCATTGGCAACTGGTTTGTTAATTGTTTGTACTGGGAAATACACTAAACGTATTAACCAGTACATGGCCCAACAGAAAGAATACACAGGCACCATCACTATTGGGGCCACTACACCAACATATGATTTGGAAAGTGAACCAACAAACTTTATCGCTACCGATCATATTACGCTTGAGCAAGTTCAATCCATTTTGCCGCAGTTCACTGGTCCTATTCAGCAAATCCCACCTGCGCATTCAGCTATCAAAGTAGACGGAAAGCGGGTCTATGAACTGGCACGAAAAGGAAAGGAAGTGAAACTAGAGCCTCGTGCCGTACATATCTACTCTTTTGAGGTATTGTCTCTTCAAGATGCACAACTTCAGTTTCGTGTTGTGTGCTCAACAGGCACGTATATTCGAAGCCTCGCCAATGATTTGGGACAGGCACTGGGGTGTGGAGCTTATCTAAGTGCACTACGAAGAACCCGTATTGGCGATTTTACTGTTGCAGAAGCGCAAACAATGGAGTCGTTTGTGGATGCTTCGCAAAATAACAAGTCATCCTCATAAGTTGAAAGGGTAATTTATTCCTAGCTGGAATTGGTCCATGTCCTGCAAACGAGGGTATCCGAACCACCTGTTCTGGTAATTGCGATTAGCCGGGGATGGGCTGGGGTCCTTGGCTTTTAAGGAATAATCAAGTCTGATTACAAAATAAGTAAAGTCTAATCGAAGTCCGGTGCCAACGCCTACAGCTAGATCCTTGCCAAGGCGACGCAAGGAAAAGATTTCTTCCGGCGTTCTTCCTATTGCTTTTTTTAGATACCAAATGTTTCCAACATCTGCAAACACAGCACCATTTACTTGCATGCCTGCTACGTTGAACCAAGGGAATCGGAACTCCACATTTCCTTCTAATTGCAAATCTCCATAGCGTTCGGGCAGACCTCTGTTTCCATATTCCTGTATGGACGATCCCGGCCCTAATTTTCGGAGCCCCCAGGCGCGCATACTGTTGGGCCCCCCTGCAAAATACTGTCGGTAAAGAGGTAAGTTAAATCGATTAACAGGATTTTTTGTTTGGTCAAAAGCATAACCAGCCCCTGCAAAAAAACGAAGGGCTAGTGCAGTTTTTTTGAACACATACTTAGTTGATAGATCAAGATCAACTTTGATAAATCGAAAGAGATTGGTATCAAGTAAGGGACTTCTGATTAATCCACTTAATAAGCCGGATTCCTCAACATTCAAACGGATATTACGAACCCGATTGGCCTTTTGTTTTGAGTAAAATAAACCGGCACTTCCCGAGATGATTAATCCGTCAACAAAAATATTTTTTAATAAAGCATTGCTATCAATCAGTTCCAGGAGTCTTGCTCTTCTGGCAATTGAATTGTATTCTATGTTGGGGATACGTATGGTGTAGAGTGTGTTTTTATATCTAAAATCATAACCCCATGCAGCACTATAGGAGGATAGATTGAATAATTCCCTTCGTTCGGTGTTGGAAATGTTAAAAGCAAGAATGGATCGAGCGTGTTGACGTAAGTCAGCTGGTAAGCCAGCAAATCGAGGGAGCAAACCAGGAAAAATCAAATTATGAGTAAGGGCAATTTGTCGAGTTTGTATAAAATTGACATCTGCGATGGTGTCTCGTCCAATTTCCACTCCTAGTCGCAGGTTGGTTGTAGACTGTATGGAACGGCCAAATAAATTTCTGTTTTGAAAACCAACGTTGAGTGCAACGCCAAAAAGAGTTCCCGCCAGTAAGCTTTGATTACTGCTTCCCTCAAGGTTGGCAAAGCTGGTATATTTTCGAGCTGGCGTTAGCTTGATCAAGATGTCAGCAGTGTCTTCATTTTTTCGAGGTACGGTTTCCAAATTCACCAAACGCCAGCCACCCATTGCATTTAGCTGATTGAGTGTTTTGAAATAATTACGTTGATCGTATACCTGTCCGGTTTTGAAATGAATTTTGTCTCGAAAAATTTGATCCTTGAATACAGGGCGAAATCGTTCAATTAGTATGCCATTTTGATATACTGAAGTTGTTTTTAATCCGGCTGTATCAGAGGTAAAGTCGGGGTATAATTTGATGTTTCCTACTTTATATTGTGTTAGTTTTTCTCGATTAGTTTCTGGCCGTAAACGAATTTCAAGATTGGCTAGGGGATGTGCACTTCGTTCACGGACCTGTTGAAAGACTTGTAATTGTTCCAGGGGGTCGGCTATCGGTTTTAATAAAGCCAGATCCAGGGTGTCCCATATTCCCACAAGATCATCGCGAGTGATTCGCAGATATCCATTATTTCTATAGTGGTCAATCAGGCGGTCTAGCTCATCTGCAATGATGCTCTTTGCAAAAGGGTCGCCAGCTTTAATTTTTGCAGCTGCTTTTTCCTGTTGCGTAAGTTTTTGTAATGTCGAGTCCTGGAGTTTATACAAAATGGTATCCAGTAGAAAAGGATTACCTGGGTTAACATAAAAATTTACAGTAGTGCGAATTTGATTTTTATTGACTTCAGTGTTGGTAGTGTCGTACCATACGTTATCCCTAAAGTATCCAAGTGAATTTAGTAATGCATGCATATACGCCACAGAGCGATTTGCATAGCTAGTATCAAAAATCGGCGGTTTACGAAGTGTGCTGTAAAAAAGTTTGGATACAGTTCTGGAGCGTAGGCTGTCGTCTAATTGCCCTTTTAAACGGTTTTGCAATAATTCTCTTTGTTCTTTCGGAATACTACCATCAACTTTTATAGTAGTTTTGAAGACAAAGGGCTTCCCAGTTGGGTAGTTTCTAGGAATTGTACCACAAGCGTATAGAATAAAACTGATTAATAACAGAGGCAACGCCGGAACGGGAGAATAATTCAATAAATACCGGAGTAGTTGCTTCACAATGTGCCAGAATTATGATTACAAAATCAGTAGTCAAAGATATCCAAAGTTTAGCCGGCAAAAAATACAGGGATCAGTCAGGCCTTTTTCTGGCAGAGGGCCCCAAGTTGATTGAGGAACTACTGCGTGATTGTCCATACGCTATCAAGAATATCTATGCTGTTGAAAGCTGGATACAGCAAAACAGTAATATTGATTCAGCTATAAAGGTGACAGCCGTCACGCCAGCTGAGCTCGAGCGGCTTTCTCAATTAACTACTCCGCATGAAGTGCTTGCAGTAGTATCCAAGTTTTCTAGTAAGCCTTTACATATTGATAAAGGGTTGACCTTGGTTTGTTGTGGTATTCAGGATCCTGGAAATTTTGGTACAATTCTGCGTACTGCTGATTGGTTTGGGGTTAAACAATTAGTTTGTAGTGCTGACACCGTCGATGTGTATAATCCTAAAGTAGTACAAGCCACCATGGGGAGCATTGCACGGTTACAAATTCATTATCTTGATCTGGAGCCATGGATTTTGCAGCAGCAAGTTCCCATTTTTGCAGCCGTATTGAATGGTAAGCCTGTTTATGAAATAAAGCGTCCTGATCAAGGAATACTTTTAATAGGTAATGAGGCAAAGGGTGTGCCACAGTCTTTGCTTGGAACAAATGTTATTGGAATCACCATACCAAAAGTTGGAGCGGCTGAATCCCTGAACGCTGCGGTAGCAACAGGGATATTGCTATCCTGGCTTAGTTAAAGCGGATAGCACGCAGGGGCCTAATTTTTTTCACTAATAGGGAAGGTAAAAAAAGAACCAAGGTGCTGACGATCAAGGTTCCTGCTATCACGCCCAATACATGATAGGGTATAATTTGTATAGCTACAGTGTCTATGTAGTATGCTGTTTGATCCAGTCGAATAAAAGAAGTGCTTTCTTGCAGCCAAAGCAGCCCTAAGGCAATTAAAGTGCCCGCTAGGACTCCTGCAGCAGTAAATATAATCCCAAACCGAATGAATATTTGTTGAATCATACTATCGGTAGATCCCATTGCCTTGAGTATGCCAATCATGGGAATGCGTTCCAGCACTAAGACAAGCAGACAAGTTAGCAAGTTTACTAATGCAACAATAGTCATAAACGCTAGCAACACATTTCTGGTAACTTTTTGCATATTTAACCAGTCAAAAAGTTGTGGTGCAATATCTCTGGTGGTTAGCGCATCCCAGGTGGGAGGGAAATCGGCTAATTCAAATAGTTGGTTAGCGACATGTATGGCCTGCGTAGGATCCTTTAAGTATATCTCATAGCCGCCTACTTGATTAGTTGCCCAGCCCGTCAATGGAGCCACCATTCTCAAGTCGCCAATTGCAAAAATTCGATCATACTCTTCGATTCCTGTTTGATATAATCCGGCAATTATAACCTTACGAGCCCTTGGGGCTTGTCCAGGTTGTGTAAAGTAAAGTACAACTGAATCGCCAGGCTTTATATTCAGTCGGTTGGCGTGATAGGAGGAAAGTAGGATTTCTCTGGAGAAACCAGGTGTGTTGAGTTTTGGGAGTCTTCCATTTTTTACAAATTGTTGGTATGAACTCCAATGCGATCCGCTGTCTATTCCTTTTAACAACACTCCTTCTAAGGTAGATTTTGTTTTTACTAAGGTGTATTGGTTTATAAAGGGATGGATTGATTTGATCGTGGGGTCTTTGCTCAGTTTTTTTTCTAACGCTTCATTCCTTAACAGCGGAATCTCTCTCACGCGTACAGATTTATCTGCTTGTTTTTCTTGGATCCGAACATGTCCCCAAAACCCCACAATTTTATTTTCAATAGCTTTTTGAAAGCCAGCGGTCAATGCTAATGTTATGATCATGATCGCAACACTAAGTGTGGTGGCAGTAAAGGAAAGTCGTAGAATAAAGCGAGAGAAGCTTTTTTGCTTGCTGCGCGCAATTCGGTTGGCTATAAATCGAGCTAGTTTCAAATGTTTTTAAATTTCATGCAACTGGCAAGTATCCTTCTACCTATTTTTTTTACCTTGCCCTATGCGGCAGCTCGAATTTACAATCTTCCTCCTTATTTATAGTCTAGCAGTTTGCGTTACAACAAAAGCTCAAAACTCCGACCAGATTTATAGGGCTTCTATCCAAACAGTAAAATTGTATAAAGCAGGAGATCCTCGTTCTTACCCGCTATTAGTGCTAGGAGAGCGTGAGCAATTAGAATTACATTTTGACGATTTAGAGGCAGATATAAAAAACTATTACTACACCTTTCAACTCTGTAATGCAGACTGGACACCTGCTTCTTTACAGCCGTTTGATTATTTACGTGGTTTCTTAACCAATCGTATCCGCAATTATCGTCCTTCTTCATTGACCCAAGTTCGCTATACCCATTATCAGGCCATGCTTCCTGAGGTGGGAAGTGGTCCTACGCGTTCAGGAAACTATTTATTAAAAGTATTTTTAAATGACGACACCACTCAGTTGGCTTTTACTCGCAGGGTGTTGATCGCTTCAAAGAAAGTCTCAGTTGTCGTGCAGGTCAGACAGCCTTTTGATGGCCAACTTTTACGAACTCACCAGCAGCTGCAAGTTGGGGTTACTCCCATACAAGGATTGGGAGGCCAGTTCACGCCCACAGAGCTTAACGTTTGGGCATTGCAAAACAGAAGTTGGCAATTAGCTAAGGTGCAACGAAATCCCACTCTTTTTCGTGGAAATTATTTTGAGTACACGGACGAACTGTTTTCCCTGTTTCCGGCCGGTCAAGAGTGGCGCTGGGTGGACTTACGTAGCTTTCGATTGCGTAGTGAGCGCATCAGTCGAATTGAGGATAGCGATAGCACTGCCCGGGTAGATATCTGGGTCAATCCGGATTATCCAAGGGAAGGTAAAATGAGTTTGTTAAATCGTGATATAGATGGACTATTCATTGTAGAAAGCCGTGATAATCCAAATGCTCTGTTACAGGGGGAGTATGCATGGGTGCATTTTACTTTCTATCCACAAGGAGGACGCCAGATTCCCGGTAAGTCAGTTTATTTATATGGCGAATTAACTAATTATACCCTCGATAGTTTGAGTAAAATGGATTTCGATCCCGTGCGTGGTGTTTACACAAAGTCTAAATTCCTAAAGCAAGGGTATTATAACTACCAGTATGTCACGGCAGAAAATCTTGATACAAAAAGAATCCCCGCAACTAATTTGACTGAGGGCGATTATTGGGGAACCGAGAATGAGTATCTAATACTGGTTTATATGCGACCCGTCGGAGCCAGAGCCGACGAACTGGTAGGATATACCTGGGTTCGCTCCGCTTTTCAGCAATGATGTAATATTCATTAAATTTGCATCGGCAGGTCTTACACGACCAGCTCCTGCTGAACCCTCCCAGGGCCGGAAGGCAGCAAGAGTAAGTGGTTGAGCGGTGCGATGTAATAAGCCTGCCATTTTTTATTTAAACTTTTAACTTCCTATATGAAATTCTTCATTGACACAGCCAACCTCGCCCAAATCAAAGAAGCGCATGAACTTGGTATTCTAGATGGCGTAACCACTAATCCCTCATTGATGGCCAAAGAGGGCATTAAGGGCGAGAAGGCAATCATGGATCATTACCGCACTATTTGTGAAATGGTAAATGGAGATATTAGTGCTGAAGTAATAAGTACCGACTTTGCAGGTATTGTAGAGGAAGGAAAAAAATTAGCTGCTATTCATCCTAATATTGTGGTCAAGGTTCCGATGATCAAGGATGGGATTAAAGCAATCAAGTGGTTTACTGACAATGGAATCAGAACAAACTGTACACTTGTTTTTTCAGCTGGGCAAGCCATATTAGCTGCCAAGGCCGGCGCCACCTATCTTTCTCCCTTTATTGGTCGTCTGGATGATAGTAGCTGGGATGGTGTTGAGTTGATTGCTCAAATTGCACAGATCTACGGTGTGCAGGGTTTCAAAACACAAATTCTTGCGGCTTCTATCCGTACTCCATTACATATCGTTAAATGTGCAGAAGCTGGTGCAGATGTTTGTACATGTCCCCTGGATTCTATCTTGGGATTGTTAAAGCATCCTCTTACTGATATCGGACTTGCAAAATTCTTAGAGGATGCCAAGAAAACTATGGGCTAATGTTTTTTTTACAAAAAAGTCATAGGGTATTTGTAGGGCTCTCGTTTTTTCTACTATTTTTTTCTTTGGTTGGTTTTGGTCAATCCGTTAACTCGGTTCATCGCAAAGCTATTGTTGTAGACACCCATAATGATTGTCTAAGCGGACAGGTATTGGAGGGAAGGGATATCAGTGTGTTATTAGCAAAAGGGCATAGTGACTATGTTCGCTGGAAACGTGGCGGAGTAGACATCCAGTTTTTCTCCGTTTTTACAGGGGAAACGCCTCGCAGAAAAGAAGGGTTTTATCATGACGCACTCGAGGAAATTGATTCATTGAATCGCATCATCTTACGTCATCCTGATAAATTTGATTTTGCTACTGGCTATAGAGAAGCGCGAAAAAAAGTTCATCGAAATAAATTGGTGGCAATGATAGGCGTGGAGGGAGGACATATGATTGAATCAGATTTATCCAAGCTGGATTCATTGATTGCAAAAGGAATGTCTTATCTCACATTGACCTGGAATAATAGTCATGATTGGGCTACCAGTGCTATGGATGAATCTGGTGCCGGAAAGCCTTTAACCAATAAGGGGCTGACTGAGTTTGGTAAACAAGTGGTAAGAAGGCTTAATGAGGCGGGTGTAATTGTGGATCTTTCTCACGTGGGGGAGCAAACCTTTTATGATGCCTTAGCAGTAACAACCAAGCCTGTATTGTTAACGCATAGTTCTGTTTGGTCCATTTGTCCTGTTTTTAGGAATGTAAAAGATCAACAGATAAGGGCCGTCGCTAAAAATGGGGGTGTTATTTGTATTAACTTCTACCCGGCCTTCATTAGTAAATCATTTGTGGATGCGAAAAAATATTGGGAAGGTCCGGGAAAAGACTCTATCCGACTTGTGTTGCAACAACAGCCTGCTTATCGGGGGGAATCAGCGCTTTTAACGCAGCAGGTGAACCAATTGGCGCAGCAAGAATTGAGCAAAACTTTACCAGGTATCAAAGAAGTGGTGGATCATATTGACTACGTTGTCAAGTTAGTGGGTGTGGACCATGTGGGAATAGGAGCCGATTATGATGGAATTGGATTTGTTCCCAAGGGACTTGAAGATGTCAGCACATACCCGCAAATCACTGCAGAATTAAAACGCCGAGGATATTCCAATAAATCATTGAAAAAAATCCTCGGCGGTAATGTATTGCGAGTTATAAAGTCTAATCGTTCTTAGCGCAAGAACAGCATTTCGCGGTACTTTGGTAGACTCCACTCATTGTCATCCACCAGTAATTCTAGTTTATCTACGTGATAACGGATCTCATCAAAGAAGGCATCTTTAACTTTCGTTTGATAGCCAATTGCTTTATCACGGGTATTTTCCAGGTTGTTACAAGCTTTACGCGCCTCAGTCATTTTATCAACCGCATCGCTTACCTTGGCAATGTGTGTGGAGATTTTTTCTAGAATCTCTTGCTGCTTTTTGTAGCTTTTTTCAGCTAGTCCGGCTTCTTTCAGACCTTTTACATTGCTTGCCAATGTATTTTGATAACGAATGGCTGCTGGTAAAACCTGGCTGGTAGCAAGCTCCGCCATGATGCGACTTTCAATCTGTACTTTTTTAATATACTTCTCTAGTTCAATTTCATGACGTGCCTCCAGTTCCTGGTGCGAGTAAATGCCGTTATTCTCAAATAAGGACAATGCCTTTTTGGTAACCATAGCATCCAAGGCCAGCGGAGTTGTTTTTACATTGGGTAAGCCACGCTTAGCAGCTTCTTTTTCCCATGCCTCGCTATAGCCATCTCCTTCAAATAACACTTTTTCACTCTTAACTATATATTCCCGAATCACATGCATGATAGCGATCTCTTTCTTTTCACCTTTTTCAATTAACGCATCAACCTCAGATTTAAATTCTTTTAAGGTGGCGGCCATGATTGTATTCAGTACCGTCATGGGGTTTGCGCAATTTGCGGAGGATCCTACAGCGCGAAACTCAAATTTGTTTCCAGTGAACGCAAAGGGAGAAGTACGGTTGCGGTCCGTATTATCCATCAGTAATTCAGGGATACTCTTGTGGATATCAATTTTGAGCAGGCTCTCGTCTGTTTCGTCCATTTTGGAAGTAACTCTTTCCTTTACATCTGTTAGAACTTTACTTAAGTATTGTCCGATAAACACAGAGATAATAGCAGGAGGAGCTTCATTAGCGCCTAAACGATGATCGTTAGGTGCAGAAGCAATCGAAGCACGCAATACATCCGCGTAATCATGCACCGCTTTAATGGTGTTCACAAAAAATGTAAGAAACATCAGGTTTGTCTTTGGCGTTTTTCCAGGGGCCAATAAGTTGACACCCGTGTCGGTAGCCATACTCCAGTTATTGTGCTTGCCACTTCCGTTTACGCCGGCAAATGGTTTTTCGTGTAAGAGCACACGCAGGTTATGACGACGCGCCACTCGATCCATTACGTCCATTAGCAGTGAATTGTGGTCAACGGCTACACTAACTTCTTCAAAAATGGGTGCACATTCAAATTGCGCAGGCGCTACTTCATTGTGACGTGTACGCAGGGGAATGCCCAGTTTGTAGGACTCGTTTTCAAAATCACGCATGTAAGCGTAGACGCGCTCTGGTATGGAGCCAAAATAGTGGTCTTCTAATTGTTGGTTTTTAGCTGAACCGCTTCCAAACACTGTGCGGCCAGTCATTACAAGGTCTGGACGTGCATTATAAAATGCTTCGTCAATGACAAAGTACTCTTGCTCCCAGCCCAGCGTAACATTTACCTTGCTTACATTTTTGTCAAAATAATGGCAAACATCTGTAGCAGCTTTACTTAATGCTTCTGTTGCTTTTAGAAGGGGAGCTTTGTAATCAAGTGATTCTCCTGTGTAGGAAACAAAAATTGTGGGGATGCAGAGGGTTTTTCCATTTCCAATTTCAATGATAAAGGGAGGAGAGGAAGGGTCCCAAGCAGTATAACCACGCGCTTCAAATGTTGCACGTAATCCTCCACTGGGAAAAGAGGAAGCATCTGGTTCTTGTTGTATCAACGCAGCACCATCAAATTCTTCAATTGCAGTGCCATCGCTTTTTAGCGTAAAGAATGAGTCGTGTTTCTCTGCTGTTGTTCCAGTCAATGGTTGAAACCAGTGCGTGAAGTGTGTGACTCCCTTTGTTTCTGCCCAGGCGCGCATACCATTTGCAATTTGGTTGGCCATATTGCGATCAATCTTTAATCCAGCCTTGATAGAAGCTTTTAAGCTCTTGTACGCTTCGTCGCTCAGAAACTCTCTGGCAACTTGTACGGTAAATACGTTGGAGGCAAAAAAACTGGTGGTTTTATGGGGTGATTCTAACTCAACCTTTTTTTTGTTGCTTAGATTCTCAAGTGCTTGAAATCTTATGGACATAAAATGTATATTTTTTGGCAAAGCAACTGTTTTTAGCGGGTATGTCCAAAAAAATACATTAATCTGTTTATAAAATGTGCTTATTTTATCTCTATTTGCTAAAAAAATGGTGTTTTAGGGTAAAAATATATATATTAAAATAAATAATAATGTGTAGACTGGGGGAACAACTTTTATGGGTAAGCTGAATCCTGTAAAATACCTTTGTACCTCAATTTTTTATACTGCATGGAAGTGACCGTTTCCACGGCGGAACAGCTCCGCCTAACAGCCGAAGAATTTGATTTGATATGTAAAAAATTGGGGAGAACACCCAATTTTAATGAGCTCTGTGCATTTTCTGGAATGTGGAGTGAACATTGTAGCTACAAGAATTCAATCAAGTGGTTAAAAACTTTACCAAGGGAAGGGGGTAGAATGTTAGTGAAGGCAGGTGAAGAAAATGCAGGTTTGATGGACATTGGTGATGGTCTGGGTGTGGTATTTAAGATTGAGTCACATAATCATCCCTCTGCAATTGAGCCTTTTCAAGGTGCTGCCACCGGTGTCGGGGGTATTCATCGAGATATTTTTACGATGGGTGCCAGACCAATTGCTGCATTGAATTCTCTTCGCTTTGGTTTGTTGGAGGATGAAAAAACACAACACTTACTTGCCGGTGTGGTTCATGGTATTGGTCATTATGGAAATTGTTTTGGCGTGCCAACCGTAGGTGGTGAAATTTATTTTGATCGTTGCTATCACACCAACCCCCTTGTAAATGCAATGAGTGTGGGTATTGTAAAGGCGGGTCAAACAGTTTCTGCTACGGCAGAGGGCGTGGGAAATCCCGTATTATTTGTAGGTAGTGCTACTGGAAAGGATGGTATTGGTGGTGCCTCATTTGCGTCTGCAGATATCACTGCTGAAAGTGTTAAAGAATTGCCTGCAGTACAGGTTGGTGACCCCTTTCAAGAAAAAAAATTATTAGAAGCTTGTTTGGAAGTTATTCAAACGGGTGCAGTAGTAGGAATGCAAGACATGGGAGCTGCGGGTATCATTTGCTCTACGGCTGAAATGAGTGCAAAAGGTGGAGTGGGTATGCGAATTGATTTGGACAAGGTTCCAACAAGACAGGCTAATATGAAAACCTGGGAGCTATTGCTTAGCGAGAGCCAGGAGCGGATGCTGTTAGTTGCAGAAAAAGGTAAAGAGGATTTGGTAAAGAAGGTCTTTGAAAAGTGGGATCTTCCTTGTGCGGTTATTGGGGAGGTTACGGACGATGGGTTGCTAAATTTTTATATGCATGGCCAGCTGGATGCTTCCATTCCTGCGCATGAGTTGGTGTTGGGAGGTGGTGCTCCGCAATATGAAAGATCTTTCTCTGTGCCCAAATACCTTGATGATATCGCAAAATTTGATTTACACACGGTAGCCCTGCCCACTGATTTAAGGAATGTTGCGGAGCAACTTACAGTTCACCCAACAATTGCCTCCAAGAAGTGGATTTTTAGACAGTACGATAGCATGGTAGGAACTAACAACACTAACACCAATGCCCCTGCTGACGCTGCTATTGTCCTCGTAAAGGGTACCTCAAAAGGGATAGCTATTACCACGGATTGTAACAGTCGCTATGTAATGGCAGACCCCCGTAAGGGCGCTATGATTGCCGTGAGTGAGGCAGCACGTAACATAGTTTGTTCAGGTGGTGAGCCATTAGGTGTTACTAACTGTTTGAATTTTGGCAACCCATATGATCCAGAGGTTTATTATCAGTTCAAAGAGGCTATCTTGGGTATGGGTGAAGCCTGTCGGATGTATAACACGCCGGTGACAGGAGGTAACGTTAGTTTTTATAACCAAAATCCAGATGGTCCCGTAAACCCTACTCCAACAATTGGAATGGTTGGGCTTTTGGATAGTGTTGGTAAAAAAATGACCCTAGACTTTAAGAATCCTGGAGACGAAATCTATTTGTTAGGCTCTCTCCAAAATGATTTGGGTTCCTCCGTTTATCTGCATGACATACTTGGCCATTCATTGACACCTGCTCCATACTTCGATCTTGAAGAAGAATTAGCGCTCCATCAGCTTGTTAAAAAATTAATAGACGCAGGTGTTATCGAAAGTGCACATGATTGCAGCGAAGGAGGTTTATGGGTAACCTTGTTGGAAAAATCTTTTTATCGTTCATTGGGATTTTCGGTTAAAGCCCCCGAACGGGCAGCCGATGGCAAACCCTTGCGGGCTGATGCCTGCTGGTTTGGCGAGTCTCAGGGCAGAGTAGTGGTGTCGGTATCTCCACAGCATCGAGCTGCATTTTTGCAACAGACTGCTACGGGTCGTACTCCAGTAACCTTATTGGGTAAAACCACAGAGAAGTCCGTGGAATTGGATGGTCAGGATTGGGGATCCATTCTTGAATGGAAAAACCGCTACGATTCTGCCATTGGAGTAATGATGAATAAGGGATAATTCCTAACTTTACACGACCTCTTGCACATTCCCTTTTATCAAGGCTGATAGATGCCCGAAGGTCACTAAGGGTAAATACATGGAAAAAGAAACGACTATCTCCAAATTCATTTTTGTGACCGGAGGGGTAACCTCTTCACTGGGTAAAGGAATTGTTGCTGCATCCTTGGCCAAACTTCTACAAGCAAGAGGATTACGTGTTACCATTCAAAAATTTGATCCATACATCAATGTGGATCCCGGTACATTGAATCCCTATGAACACGGCGAGTGCTACGTTACAGAGGATGGTGCGGAGACTGATCTGGATTTAGGTCATTACGAGCGTTTCCTCAATATTCATACCACGCAGGCTAATAATGTTACTACGGGGCGCATCTATCAAACTGTAATCAACAAGGAAAGAGAAGGTGCTTTTCTTGGGAAAACAGTGCAAGTAGTACCTCACATCACTGATGAGATCAAACGAAGAATGAAACTCTTGGGGCAAACAGGGGAGTATGATATTGTAATCACAGAAATAGGGGGAACTGTTGGTGATATTGAAAGTTTACCTTTCGTGGAAGCACTTCGTCAACTACAGTGGGAGTTGCCCGAACAGGATACAGTGGTAGTACACCTAACCTTGATTCCTTACCTCAAAGCTGCGAAAGAATTAAAAACAAAGCCCACACAACATAGTGTGCGAATGCTCAGTGAGGAGGGCGTGCATCCTGATATTATTGTTTGTAGAACTGAGAAGCCTTTAAGCCCAGATCTCAAGAGAAAAATTGCTTTATTCTGCAATGTAAAGCCGGAGGCTGTTGTAGAAGCTGCTGATGCCTCTACTATTTATGAAGTTCCCGTTTTAATGATGCGAGAGGGATTAGATACCACTGTGTTGAAAAAGTTGAATTTAACAGGAACGCAACAACCTGATCTAACGCGTTGGAAGCTTTTCTTGGATAAATTAAAATATCCGAAGGCTAAAGTAAATGTCGGTTTGATTGGGAAGTATATTGAGCTTCAAGATGCTTACAAATCGATTTTGGAATCCTTCATTCATGCAGGTGCTGTCAACGAGTGTCAAGTGCAGGTGATTAATATTCATAGTGAGTTTATATCTCCGGAAAATGTAAATGAAAAATTAGCAGGCTTGGATGCGCTTTTAGTGGCACCAGGATTTGGACATCGGGGAGTGGAGGGAAAGATTGCGGCTGTTCAGTATGCACGTGAGAAAAAATTACCTTTTTTTGGAATTTGTTTGGGTATGCAAATGGCAGCCATAGAATTTGCCCGTAATGTTTTAGGGCTTAAAGCGGCTAATTCTACCGAAATGAATCCTGCTACAGTTGATCCAGTGATTGATTTAATGGACGAACAAAAACAGGTTACATCCAAAGGGGGGACCATGCGTTTGGGTGCATATCCCTGTACACTTGAAAAAGATACGCTGGCTCATCGCATATATGGAAAGGATAAAATCTCTGAACGTCATCGACATCGTTGGGAGTTCAATAATAAATATCTGGCTGATTTTGAGAAGGCAGGAATGGTGGCCAGTGGAAAAAATCCGGATACTGGACTCGTGGAGATTATAGAATTAAAGGATCATCCTTTTTTCATAGGTGTTCAGTATCACCCTGAACTAAAGAGTACTGTTGAAGAGCCGCAGCCTATTTTTGTTCAGTTTATCAAAGCGGCCTTGCTGCATGCTCAGCAACCCTTTTCCAAGACTGCGCAACCCCTTCATTCATGAGCAGGGCCGGATGGCTTCCCTTATCTTTGTCGGCCCTTATCGCCAAACTTGTTTAACGTATGAATTTTGATCGTAATACCGTTTTGGGTTTTGTATTGTTGGCTGTTTTGTTTTTTGGGTATTTCTACTACACCAATATGGAACAAGCTGCATACAACAAAGCAAAGGCCCGTCAGCAATTTGTACAGGATTCCATAGCCAGGGCCAATCGTCCTTTGGTTGATACAGTTGCCGCTGCTACCTCAGTTGCTAAGGCAGATAGTACATGGAGGGCTACAGCGGCTGGGTATTTTGTTACGGCTGCTCAAGGCACTGAGGAATTGCAAACGGTTGAGAATGAAAAAATGAAAGTTGTTTTCACCAACAAGGGGGGGCAAATTAAATCGGTTACACTTAAGGAACATGCTCAGTTTGGGGATACAAAACCAGTGGAATTAGCGGCTACATCTTTTGCGCGATTTGGGTATGCTATTAATACAGGGATGAATCGCACTGCTCCGAGTGCAGAGTTGTTCTTCTCCGCGCAGGGCATTGAGAAGAAGTCGGATGGATCGCAGGTCATATCATTTGTACTGGCTGCAACGGACTCAACGTACGGTGGCCGTATAACACATCAATATACTCTCTATCCTGATGATTATCGAATTAACCTGCAGTTGGATATTGATTCGCCTGCTCAGTTATTCTCGCAAGGTGTCGTTCCCTTTTTATGGCAGTACGAAGCCTTAAAACAAGAGTCGGATATTGCCTACGAAAAGCAGAATACACAGGTAGGATTTGTAGAGGACGGAAATTTTGACTATTTCACAATTGGAAATCGTAGTACAGTAGATTTTGCAAAACCAGTGGGATGGGTTGGCGTACGCCAGCGCTTCTTTTTTGCAGCGATGGAAGCACCAGCAAACTTTACGGGCGGTCAATTGAGCTGGGTTTTACCTCCTGACTCAACGGGTGCTGTAGTTAAGACAACCGCCACCTTAAAAATGCAACTGCCTGCAACTGACCGTTCCTCGGTGAATCTTAAATTTTATTACGGGCCCTCTGATTACCATGAATTGAAGAAATATGATAATGAATTTGAAAAAATTGTAAACCTGGGGCAGGGCGCCTATACATTTGTTCGTCCCTTAAATAAATATGTAATTGTTCCCATTTTTGATTTTTTCAAAAATCATTCATTGGGAAATATTGGGCTTGCAATTGCCTTGTTGACGCTTTTCATTCGTTTATTGATTTCTCCGTTGACCTATTCTAGTTACCTCAGTGGGGCAAAAATGAAGGCATTGCGCCCCGAAATTGCCAAGCTAAAGGAAAAGTATGGTGAGGATCAGCAAACCATCAGTATGGAACAAATGAAATTGTTCCGTGAGGCGGGTGTAAACCCACTGGGTGGATGTATCCCCGCGCTACTACAGATTCCTATTTTCTTTGCACTCTTTAGTTTTTTCAATGCAGAGATTGCGCTGCGTGGAGCCGATTTTCTCTGGGCTGATGACCTCTCTGCTTATGATGCGCCAATTCGTTTTGGGTTCACCATCCCCTTGTTTGGGGATCATCTCAGCTTATTCAATTTTCTCGCTACGGCAACCAGTTTATTGATTTCTGTTTACAGCATGAGTTTGAGTCCGGATCAGAGTAATCCGATGATGAAGTATATGCCGTACATCTTTCCGGTTTTTATGCTCTTTTTCTTCAATAGTCTGCCGGCCGCTTTGACTTGGTACTACACTGTTTCCAACTTGATTACACTTATCCTTCAATTTGTGATCCAGAATTATATCATTGATCACGATAAGATTTTGCTGCAAATACAAGAGAATCGAAAAAAACCAAAGCCCAAATCAATGTGGCAAGACAAGTTAGAGCAGATGCAAGCGCAGCAGAAAAAGTTAAAAGACATGCAGGATAAGTCTAAGCGCTGACTTATTCCATTGTTGCAGTAACTTCATGTGGATGTTACGAACCAGTATCTTACTTTTCATAAGTGTTGTTCTGTTGCAACCCATTCTTGGGCAGCGCAGACTAACGGAAGCCACCTTGCACTATAGCGTAACATCTTCGAAAGAAGATAGCGCTCTTCAAACTTTATTAGCTGGGGTTCGCTATACATGTTATATCAAAGGGGTCAATAGCCGTATGGAGCTGGAAACCTCAATTGGCAAGGAGACTACTTTGATACTAGGCAAAACCGGACAGGTACTTTTATTGAAGGAGTTTGGTTCCCAGCATTATCTTACAAAACTATCCTCTGCACAATGGATGGAAATGAATCAGTCTTACGAAGATGCGCAATTGAAACTAGTTTCAGATACAATTCGCATTAATGGGTATTTGTGCAATAAAGCAATTTTTGAATTTAAAGATGGTTCCACTCGTACTGTTTGGTATACAACGCAACTTGTTCCGATTTACAGGGAGTTCCAGCTATTTGCCAAAAAGCTCCCCGGCTTGTTAGTGCAGTATGAATCAAGCTTTGGAAAAGTCCCCGTTATTTTTAAACTAAAGGAGATCAACTACAATCCTGTTCAAGTTGCACTGTTTGATATTCCCGAGGAGGGATATCGAATTATAGAATGGGAAGCAGCGAAAAAAAACTAATTGAGATTAACGAGGGCGAAGCGCTTGGTTTCCAAACTCAATTTTCACTTTGTTCACTAATGTAGTTTTACCCAGAGGGATGGATAATTCGTAATTCCCTTTTTTGGTAATAATATCAGTGTTGAGTTGTATAACACGGGTGGTAGGACTTTCCAACACAGCATTGCCTCGGAAATTGTATCCAGACTTCAATGTAAAATTTCCTGTGTAAGTAGTCACCTTGTTTGAGAGTAATTTTTTTCCGGCGGAAGCTGATCTTTTTTTGCCTAATCCTAACGAAGCATGGCTGCTGACCATTATCAGGACAGCTAGTCCAAACAGCATTGTTTTTTGAACAACCTCTTTCGCTATTTGTAATGATTTAAACATCCGCTTCACAAAGTTATCATAATTGGCGAATATTTACAATTATGTAGTTTTTTAGCTAATACACAGGTGGGGATAAAATACCTGATTTTTGGGGCGGATAAATCTTAAATTGTTGAATACAAAGCACTAACCATGGGGGCGGCAACCAACGGAAACGACAAAAATGAATTGGAGGAACTGCTTCAGCAATATGAATTATTGCAGCAGGGAGGGGTGCATTCCTTTTTGGAGGAGGAGGCTTTTGAACGCGTAATTGAATATTTCCAGCAGAACGAACTACCAGATAAGGCCCTGGAGGCTGCTTTATTGGCGGTTGAACGCTACCCGTACTCTTCTTCGCTTTTGATCAGAAAAGCAGATGTTTTGGTGTTGCACCGCAGGTACAAGGAGGCCTTACGAATTTTAGATCAAGCTGAAATTCTTGACAGTCGGGATATCAATATTTTTATTTTAAGAACCGATGCGTTTTTAGCGTTGGATCAGCCCGAAAAAGCTGTTCATCTGTTAGAAAAAGCACTGGGTCAATTTGAAGGGGAGGAAAAAGTTGAGTTATTATTTGAGTTAGCCGACGTGTATGATGATTATGAGGATTTTGACAAGGTTTTTGATTGTTTGAAAGAAGTATTAGCAGTAGATCCACTCAATGAGGAGGCTCTGTATAAAATTTGCTTTTGGACTGATTTTACCGGTAGAAATGAGGAGGGAATTCGTTTGCATCAGGAAATTATTGATGAACACCCCTTCAGTGAATTAGCCTGGTTTAATTTGGGGGCTGCTTATCAAGGTTTAAAACTGTATGAAAAAGCTATTGATGCCTACAAGTATGCAGTTGCTATAGAGGATAAGTTTGATTATGCATATCGTAATATGGGGGATGCCTACATTCGTTTGCATCGTTATAAAGATGCGATTGAGGTCTTGGAAAGAGTGCACGAGTTGGCAAAACCTGAGGATGTAATCTATGAGGCCATTGGATATTGCTATGAAAAACTTAAGCAGCCAGCTTTAGCACGATTACAATATCGAAAAGCCTCTCATTTGCGCAAGGATGATAGCCGATTGTTTTATAAGATTGCTTGCACCTATTATGCAGAAGCGCAATGGAGTGCTGCTTATAAACAAGTGGAGGTGGCCTTACGCATGTTTCGAAACGATTATGATTTCCAGCTGCTGGCCGGTCAATGTTGTGAGCAGCTTTCACGAATGCAGGAAGCCGTGGAGCATTATCTGATGGCCTTACAAGCCAAGCCTAAAAAGATTGGAGGGTGGGAAGCCCTTATTCATTGTCTATATGCAGAAGAGGCCTGGGAAGAAGTATTACGACAAGCAAATTTGGCACTGAAAGCTACAAAGGGAAAGGTTATTTTTCTTTACTATAAAGCTGCAGCCCTTTTTGGTGCTGAAAGAAATAAAGAAGCATTACAGCAACTTGAGGAGGCACTGGAGAAAGATCCCAGACAGGTCAAGAAGTTGTTGTCACTTAGACCGGCCATCATGCAACAAAGCCAGGTAGTTGATTTGCTGGCCAGATTTAAGCGCAAACGATAGGTACGCAGATACACTGATTCCCTGTAAATTTGTGCTTCCAATTCCTGTTAATAGAATCGTATGAATTACGTACTCAGTCAAATGCCTGACCGGTTAGCAAAGCCACGCCAATCAGGACTAACCATGGTGATGGATAAAGGTCTTAGCACCGAAGAAGCGAAAAACTTTATGAGCGTTTCGTATCCACATGTGGATATTGTAAAGTTGGGTTTCGGGACCTCTTATGTTTCACCAAATCTGCGTGAAAAAATTGAGCTTTACCAGTCCTACCAAATACCGGTCTATTTTGGAGGTACTTTATTTGAGGCGTTTCTCATTCGTAATCAATTTGAAGATT
>CAZNUR010000012.1:0-59665 GCA_964576375.1 uncultured Chitinophaga sp. | reverse complement strand
GCCCGGTCTTCCGCTCCAAATCATCCTCTCTTAACCAAGAGGGGATTTTTTTTACTACGAAGCCCTGGTGGTGAAATTGGTAGACACGCAGGACTTAAATAGTTCTTTGAAAAAGTAATTCTGTCAAGTAATTTGGTATATCAATCAATTTACTTGCTATGGGATTTGAAAAACTGGTTAAAAAACGCATAAGCGATGCATCATTTTCTGAGGTATGTAGAAACAGTAAATCTATGGCTGCTGCGGCATCTACACTAAGATTACATTTCAACTCATTCAAAAAAAGAGCAATAGAGCTTGGCTGTTATAATGCAAACCAGTGCGGTAAAGGAATTAAGAAGCAAACGCCTCAAATTCCTCTTAACGAAATTATCGTTGAAGGGAAATACCCTCACTATCAATCTTATAAGCTTAAAAATAGATTGTACAAGGAAGGAATTAAACAGCGTAGTTGCGAAGTCTGTGGAACCAGCCAATGGCTAAATAAACCCTTAGCACTTGAGCTTCACCACTTAGATGGGAATCGCCAAAATCACCTTTTAAGCAACTTAAAGTTGCTTTGCCCGAATTGCCATAGTCAAACAGATACTTTCAGATCAAAGAACAGAAAAATTTGAGTGCCCAGCTGGAAACAGCTGGAGTAGAACCCTTCAAAGTCGGTGAAGCCTTACTTTATTAAGTTGGTAACCCCGAGCCAAATCACAATATGTGAGAGGTGTAGAGACTAGACGGAGGGCACCTAAAGCTTTTAATAGCAATGGTGAAGGTATAGTCCAGACCACGAATCCCTTTTGGGGAGCGGTGAAAACCGAAGCGGTAAGAAAATCCTGTGGCCAGCAATGGCCGTATCGGTTCAACTCCGATCCGGGGCACAAAGCCCTCCTGCTACCAGGAGGGCTTTTTAATTTTTAACCCCTCCCACCCCCGCTTAAAAAAGGCAGGTTCCCTCGTAAATTTGATCAAACACCATCCATGTCGATAGAAATTACCTGTCCAAAATGTGGCCATCCTTTTGCGCCGGAGGCAGTGATCCGTGAGGAAATTGAAAAAGAACTTAGAAATGAAGCTGCGGATTGGAAAAAGAAAAAAAATGAAGAATACCTACAGAAATTAGAAGAGGAAAAAAAACGCATTGAGGAAATAGCCGCAAAAAAAACAAGAGAAAACATAGAGTCAGAGTACCAAACCAAGCTCACATATTTACAAGAAACCAATAAAAACTACGAGGACAAACTAAAAGAGGCTCGACAACAACAACTAGAATTTTTAAAGAAAGAGCAGGAGTTAAAAGACAAAGAGCAAGAACTGGAGATAAATGTTCAGAAGAAATTGCAAGAAGAAAGAGAAAAGCTATCTATTGATTTAAGAAAACTAGAGGAGCAACGTCTTGCGGCTAAAGAAACTGAATACCAGTTACGCTTGAAAGAGATGGAAGAAAAATTGGAGGTGCAACGAAAACTGGCGGAGGAGATGAAACGAAAAGTGGAGCAAGGAAGTATGCAAACGCAAGGTGAAGCGCAAGAATTATTATTAGAGGATTTGATACGCACCGCTTTCCCCTTTGATTTAGTAGAAGAAGTGGGTAAAGGAGTGAGAGGAGCCGACTGTATACAAACTGTTCGAGATAAAATGGGACAACCCTGTGGTCGGATTATATTCGAGAGTAAGCGAACCAAAGAGTTTTCACAAGAGTGGATTGAAAAATTAAAAGCTGATCGAATTTCACAAAGTGCAGATCTTGCCGTTTTGGTCACACAGGCATTCCCAAAAGACATGCAGCAATTTGGAGAACGTGAGGGAGTATGGATTTGTTCCTTTGCAGAGGTAAAACCTATCATTCAAATTCTACGAGACTTATTAATAAAATTGCATCAACAATCACGTAACCAGGATAACAAAGGAGATAAGATGCAATTACTTTACGACTACCTGGTAAGCGGAGAATTTTCCGCACAATGGCAAGCAATTCGGGAAGGCTTCATGAATATGAAAATCTCCATTCAAAAAGAGCGAGATGCCATGGAGAAGCTTTGGAAATCCAGAGAAAAGCAGTTGGAAAAAGTGCTGTTAAATGCAGCACATATCAGGGGGTCGATAGAAGGTATTGCTGGGGCCGAGGTGAACCTAAACTTACTTGAAGAAGGGACTCAAGATCAAGACGAGGAATAATCAGGCATGTATCCAGGTAAGCACGAGTGAATCCCAGCACTTATACCCTACACGCAGCGGCTCTTCTTGAAAAGGAGTTTTGAAAAGTAACTGAGAGACATCAGGTAGAACCGATGTCAATTGCAAATCCCTGATAAAATCAACGCCTTGTTCGCCCTTCCATTTGTATATGGATTCTTTTGCTGACCAACACAAGGTAAGCCACCGCGCCGCCAACTCAGTTTCTTGCAGCGTCTCCAGTTTAGCAGATTGTTGTAAATACTCTTGCTCCTGATCACTTAAAAACTTATGACGAATGCGTAGGATGCGCTCCCCTACTCCCTCTACATCGATACCTACACGATTAACAGGAGAGAAAATGGCTGCAGCAAATTGGGTGGTATGTGAAAGAGAAATGTGTTGACTATTCCCCTCCAGATGGGGCTTCCCACCTGGGGTTAAGACTAATTGATTTATTGGAAATTCAGGCACCAACGAAAGTAATGTCATACGGGCGGCTAAATGCCGCCTCTTTACCTCTTCGTGAGTAATCTGGCGAGCGGGCGCGGTATTTTGCTCGAAGTAAGACAACGACTCAGTTATTTCCCACAAAGCCAACTTGGCCCTGGCTGAAAGCTGTTGTTGAAAAATAATCGGCATAATGGAGCGATTCCTGATTAATTTGCCGCAAATCAAAACGAATATACGATTATGATTCTCTCTGACACCCGGATTCTAGAAGAGATTGAAAAAGGTACCATCAAAATTTCTCCCTATAACCGGGAGTGCCTAGGTAGCAATTCCTATGACGTTCATTTGGGGAAAACACTGGCCACTTATAAAGAGCACCAGATTGATGCGAAAAAACACAACCTGATAGAGTATTTTGAAATTCCAGACGATGGGATCGTACTCTACCCACATATATTTTATCTTGGCGTTACAGAGGAATATACTGAGACGCATGCACACGTTCCATTCTTAGAAGGAAAATCATCTACGGGTCGCTTGGGGATAGATATCCATGCCACTGCTGGGAAAGGTGATGTTGGATTTTGCGGGAACTGGACATTAGAGATTTCTGTAAAACAGCCTGTAAAAGTTTATAAGGGCATGCCGATCGGTCAGTTAATCTATTTCCCGGTGGATGGACCTATTGAAATTGCGTACAATCAGAAAAAAAATTCAAAGTACAGCAATCAACCCAACATGCCGGTAGAAAGTATGATGTGGCGTAATAAGTTTTAATCACAAATTCTCCCATCCGTTTTTCCTAACCCAAGCCATCAGCCAACGTAATACTTGACTGTAACTCTGTTTTCCTTGTGGCTGCTCATTTGCTTGTAAAAAATAATCATAGCCCTGCATCACCAACTCCTCTATGGGGGTCTGGTATTGCAGATAAAAGGATCGCAGGTTCTGGATATCAGACTGCACGATAGCATTTCGCTGCAGCTTTACATCATTCGCACGGATTGAATCAACCTGATATAAAATTGCATGTGCATACAAATACATGTCCAGATAAGCGGCATAACGGAACAAAGGCTCCTTAGCCTCCCTACAAATTAGAAATCCTACAAAATTCGCCTCACTCTCCTTGGCGTAACCCAGTTGATGTGCTATTTCATGTGTTGCCACAAAAGGCCTTAAAAAAACTGGGATAGTGGTATTGACCTGCCCCTCGCCGGTAAAAGGATTGTAATACCCCTGAAATCCTAAATAATTACCCAGATAGCTGTATAAGGATGGTTTTACAGCACCTAAACGTGCCTTTAGAAAAGGATATTTTTTTGAAGCCTGTTCTACCTCCCGTTGCGCTGCATTGAAAAGTTTCTGTTTACGATGAAATTCATTGCGAGTTTTAGTATCAACTAAGTTGGAATAATAGTTTGCTTGAGCCAATAGCTTTACAGTTAGGGTATCAATTTCTTGGAGGGAAACAACAGTTGATGAAAGCGCTAATTGACTTCCTATTCCAAGACGATTATAATTTAGGCCCCAGAATACATTGAAGACAATGTAAACAATCAAAGAAAAGAAACAGAATTTTCTAAGACTGGCGAACCAGTTAATCCATGAGCCCCGCTGCTTTATTAATCGTTTAGCTATCTGGCCAGCCCCAAGGATACCCCAAAAAACAAAAAAACCATATAGCAGATCTCCCACACTGAAGGGAAGCCAGTCTAAGACTCCTCTCATTAGCCCGGAGACACTAGGATAAACCCCTTGACTGTAATAGATTTCTATGCTCTCCGGATCATTGGCAAAACATCGAATTGCCAGGGCAAAAACAATCAAAACAACCCAGCTCCAATTCCTTCGAAGCCACCCCAAAACAATCAAAATGGGTAGAGCAGAATGAGGCTTTTTTACTCCATTCATAATCAAAGGGTTATAAAATATTTCTTTGCCTAAAAGTATGAAAAGTTTATCTTACCTTTGCGCACGCTGAAAAGGAGTACTATGGGTCGACGCCGGGAGTACGATATTGCCTTTGTGGGTTTAAAACCCGGGATTCATGAGTTCAATTACCCAATCAGCGATAAGTTCTTTACAGTATTTCAAGAGCAGGACTTCAAAAACTGCAAAGCCAACGTTCGTCTCTTACTTGAAAAGCAAACGGGATTTTTTCTGCTTACGTTCGAAATAGGAGGCACACTAGAAGTAACCTGTGATCGTTGTAATGGCAATCTACCACTTGAGCTATGGGACGAATTTAAGATTACCGTCAAGATGGTAGAAGAACCAGACCTGATGAACGAGCAAGAGGAGGATCCAGATGTATTCTACATCAGCCGCGGCGAAAGCCATCTTAATGTAGAAGAATGGATCTACGATTTCATTAATCTAAGCCTACCCATGCAAAAGTCATGTGGCTTTGAAAAAATGGATGGACCTTACTGCAACAAAGCTGCACTTGAACTACTAAAAAAAATGAAACAAGATCCAGAAACTGAAACTGAAAAAAAACCAATCTGGAAAGGATTGGATCAATTTAAAAATTTATCATAATTCTCAAAATAGGAATGTATGCCAAATCCAAAACGAAGACACAGTCAGCAAAGAAGTGCTAAACGCAGAACACATTATAAAGCAACTGGTGTTACCCTTTCACAGGATGGAACAACAGGTGAAACACACTTGCGTCATCGTGCACATGTAAGTGAGGGTAAGCTTTACTATAAGGGTAAGCTGGTTGCTGAAAAAGCGCCGCTCAAGGCTTAATTGCATTTATTTGCTCACCAAATTCCAAATGCCGGATACCTGCGGGTACTGGGTTTGGAATTTCGCATTTAAAAAAGCATGAAGATTGGTATTGACATGATGGGTGGAGATTTTGCTCCGCTGGAAGCAGTAAAAGGAGTTAAAGCCTATTTGAATAATGCTGCTCCTTCCTCACTTTGCTTGATTGGGGATCAACCTGTGCTTGAAAAACTATTAGTGGAGCATGGAATTACCCCCTCCTCTATTACTATTCAACATGCGCCATCGATTATTGGTATGCATGAGCATCCAACTAGAGCGCTAAAGGAGAAAACAGATTCCTCTATTGCAGTTGGATTTGGACTTTTAGCTAGCAATAAAATTGATGCATTTCTCAGCGCAGGTAATACAGGAGCTATGCTAGTGGGTACTCACTTTAGCATAAAGCCCCTAGAAGGTGTGATTCGGCCTACTATTTCTACAATAATCCCAAAAGTGGATGGTAAAACGGGTATTCTATTAGATGTGGGTCTTAATGCAGATTGCAAGCCTGAACAGTTGAATCAATTTGCTATGATGGGCACCATTTATGCCCAGCAAATTCTTGGAATCGAAAATCCTACCACAGGCCTAATTAATGTTGGTGAGGAAGAGGGAAAAGGAAATCAATTAGCACAGGCTACATATCCGCTATTGAAAGAAAATTCAAACATTCATTTCATTGGTAATATTGAAGGAAGGGATATTTTAAAATCCAAAGCAGATGTAATGATTTGTGATGGATTTACAGGTAATATCATTCTCAAAATGGCTGAATCAATTTACGACATTGCCAAAGAGCAGAAGATTCAAAATGCCTATTTTGACCGTTTTAATTTTGAAGACTATGGTGGGACCCCCATCTTGGGTGTAGCCAAACCCGTTTTGATCGGTCACGGAATTTCTGGTGAGAAAGCATTCCTGAATATGATTCTTTTAGCTGAGAAGATGATCAAAAAGGATGTTATGAATACGCTACAGAAAGCACTGCAAGCATAAAAAAGAAAAGGCCGTCTTAGGACGGCCTTTTTTGTGATCCCGCTGGGACTCGAACCCAGGGCCCCAACATTAAAAGTGTTGTGCTCTACCAACTGAGCTACGAGATCAACCAATTTTAGGAGTGCAAAAATAAGCCCCTACCCCTATTACACCAAAACTTTTTAGACCGAATTATCAACTCTTTTTCTTCAATTTTAAAGTAGGTTTGTAGACAGATGCAAACAAATGATTTTTTCAGAGGAAAAGTGGTAGTCGTAACGGGCGGCACGGACGGGATCGGTAAAGCGCTGGTTGAGGAACTACTCAATGCCGGCGCAAGCGTTTCCACCTGCGGAAGAAACCAGGACAAA
Source organism: uncultured Chitinophaga sp. (assembly GCA_964576375.1). GTDB lineage: Bacteria > Bacteroidota > Bacteroidia > Chitinophagales > Chitinophagaceae > JJ008. Next base: position 52,922 of record CAZNUR010000012.1, on the reverse strand, counting down.
ATCTATCAACTACAAAAGCAATTTCCCAGTAGTGCGCTTCATTGCATGGTTACCGATGTGAGCAGTGAAAATGATTGTAGATTGTTTATTGAACGCACCTGTTCCTTGTTTGGTGGGATAGACATTCTGATCAATAATGCAGGTATTTCAATGCGAGCGTTGATGAAAGACGCTTCCATTGAGGTGATACGAAGCGTCATGGATATTAATTTTTTTGGGACGGTTTACTGCACTCGCTTTGCCCTATCCTCCATCATAGAGAGAAAGGGAACTATTGTTGGCGTTTCCTCCATTGCAGGATATAGGGGCCTACCAGGCAGGAGCGGTTATTCTGCCAGTAAATTTGCCTTACAAGGTTGGCTTGAATCATTGCGAACAGAAATGATGGAAGAAGATGTACATGTGATGTGGGTTTGCCCCGGTTTCACTACCTCTAATATTAGACACGCAGCACTTAATAAAGACGCAGAAGCGCATGGTGAAACCTCCATGGACGAGGGTAAGATGATGCCTGCAAGCGAATGTGCCAGACACATACTGCATGCCATTGCAAAAAGAAAAAGAACATTGGTTCTTACTTTTACAGGTAAAAGAACTGTTTTCTTGAACCGTTTTTTTCCAGCTTGGGCTGATAAATTGGTACACCAGTTCTTTTTCAAAGATGGTAAACTGATCCAGTAAAATTATGGCGCTAATCACGCTTACATCCGATATCGGCAGCCCTGACTACCTAGTGGGGGCCATCAAGGCACAACTATTGCAGTTAATTCCTGATGCGCAACTAATAGATATCTCTCATCACATTCCGCCATTCAATTATCCACAAGCCTCCTATGTTTGCAGGAGTGCTATTCGTCACTTTCCACCTTTTAGCTTTCACCTGATCTTAGTAGACTTATTTGCAAGTCCTCCAAAACAGCTACTACTAGCGTTTCATCAAGATCATTACTTTTTAACAGCTGACAATGGGTTACTGAGTATGATTTTGGAGGGCACCCCTGCCATGGTAATTGGGATTCCATTGGATGAAACCATTAGCAAAACAACCCTTCAATTGACTGAGGTAATGGGAAGTGTAATCAATCGTATCAATAAGGGAGAAGCTATCCAACGGTTAGGAACCCCTGATATTCGATTCCAGGAAAAGAAACATTTGCAACCGATTATCGAGCAACAATTCATAGAGGGACAGATTATTTTCATAGATAGTTTTGAAAATGTAATTGTCAACATCACCCGGGAACAATTTGAGGAAAATAGAAAAGGACGAGGCTTTCGAATTGTTTTTAGAGGCGATGAGACAATTGACCAGCTAAGTGAGAGTTACGCCGATGTTTCTGAAGGTGAAAAATTAGCACTTTTTAATAGTGCCGGTTATTTAGAAATTGCAATCAATAAAGGAAATGCGGCAGGCCTCTTTGGATTAAAGGGGTATTCAGAAAAAAGCCGCCAGGGGCAATTAGCCTATCAAACCGTTCGAATCTACTTCCAATAAATCCCCTAAATCTTAACAGAAAGGAGCACCCAATTTTGCCGGGTTAAGCCCTATTTTTGTCGAGTCGTAAAATACGCCTACATGACATTCAAAAAAGCCAACAACGTGACCGGATGGACGGTCTTCTTACTTGCTCTCGCCACCTATGTCTTGACCCGCGAAGCACGCGGCAGTTTATGGGACACTGGAGAGTTCATTGCGAGCGCAAAAGGTCTTCAATTACCGCACCCCCCTGGTGCACCTCTTTTTGTTTTATTAGGTCGATTTTTCATAATTCTCTTTGGAGATGGAGCACTTACTGCAGCCAGTGCAGTAAACTTCTTAAGTGCACTGGCCAGTGCAGCCACCATCCTGTTTCTATTTTGGAGTATCACACACTTTGGCAGAAAACTATTTAACACTAATCAAGAAAACTTAACAACCGCACAAATCAACACAATTTTAGGTGCCGGAGTGGTTGGATCGCTAGCCTATACATTCTCAGACTCATTTTGGTTTAGCGCAGTGGAAGGTGAGGTTTATGCCCTCTCCTCTTTTTTTACTGCCTTAGTATTTTGGGCAATGCTAAAATGGGAGCAAGCAGATGAACGAGCTGGAATCAACCCTGCAGAGCGACTGCGAGCTGACCGATGGATAGTTTTTTTATTCTTTATGATGGGGCTCTCAATTGGTGTTCACCTATTAAACTTATTGACGATTCCTGCTATTGTGATGATCTACTACTATCGTCGTTATGCTGTATCTACTAAAGGATCAATCTATGCATTTTTGATTGGGTGTGCAATTACCGGACTCGTGCAGGTGGGAGTTATTCAGTACTCCATGAAAGCAGCTGGCTTAGTCGATATTTTTTTCGTAAACACACTGGGACTACCCTTCTTTGCTGGGTTCGCTATTTATTTTATTGCACTAATCGGATTAGTACTGGGAGGGCTGCTTTTCACAGCCGCAAAATTCTCCTCTACAAAATTAATCAGCTGGTTTGTAGCCTTTCTCCTTTTGATGGCGCTACCCTTTGTATATGTACCAGGAGATGGTATTAAATTTATCCCTCTCCTACTATTGATCAGTGTAGCAGTGGCAGCAGGGTATTTCTTAAAACCCTCATCGCTCCGCATTTTAAAATTATCACTTTGGTGCTACCTATTTATGCTGCTGGGCTATTTCATGTACTTCACTGCATTGATTCGTTCTAATGCCAACCCTGGCATTGACATGAATAATGTAGATAATCCTATCAGCTTAGTATATTACTTAAGCCGTGAGCAATATGGAAGCGCGCCTTTAATATATGGCCCTCATTTTGCGGCGGATCCCTCAAAAGATCTGGTACAAGACCAGCCATTTGTTGAAAGTGAGATGAAATACATCAAGGGAAAAGATAGTTACATCCCAATTGGCAGGACACGTGATTACAACTACAATAGTGATGTAAAGCAACTTTTTCCCCGTGTCTGGGATTCCAGTGACGATCAGTACCATGCACAATTCTATGCGGAATGGTTAGGACTGGGGCAAGATCCTCAAACTGGCTCATATGAAGCTCCAACTTATGGTGATAATATCAATTGGTTCTTCAGCTACCAGATGAGTTTAATGTACTGGCGTTATTTCATGTGGAATTTTGCTGGAAAACAAAACGACATTCAAGGACTCGGCAACAAAAGGGATGGCAACTGGATATCGGGTATAACACCTTTAGACAATGCAAGATTAGGCGATCAGTCAAGATTACCACAAAGCATACAGCACAATGCAGCAAACAACCAACTCTATTTACTTCCATTTCTATTGGGAGTAATTGGATGTGTTTTTCAATATCTCCGCAACAGAAAAGATTGGATTGTTAGTTTTCTGCTTTTCTTCTTCACTGGAATTGCGGTTGTACTTTATTTGAATCAACCTGGTAACCAGCCTCGTGAACGTGATTACGCCTATGTAGGATCTTTTTATGCATTTGCAATTTGGATTGGCCTAGCAGTAATAGCATTTGCTGTAATGGCACAAGAAAAAATTGAGAAATTGACCAGTCGTGATTTCTTAATTTATACTGGCTCCCTGGCTTTCCTAGTAACTTTTATGAGTTGCTTCCCTGGCAATGGAGATGGTGCCATGATCAATGCAGTAGCAGCAGGGGTAATAGGCGTTGGGTTAGCTGCGGGGATCCCATTTCTTTTAAAACAATTGAACAGGGGTAAAGAAGCCTCTGGAACAGTGGCATGGGTTTCAGTTGTGCTATGCGCACTGGTACCTGCATGGATGAGCATACAAAACTGGGACGATCACGACAGAAGCAACAAGACAACTGCGCCTGATATGGCCAGAGATTATCTTGAAAGTTGTGCGCCCAATGCTATTTTATTTTCATTTGGTGATAATGACACCTATCCACTTTGGTATGCACAAGAGGTTGAGGGAATACGTCCAGATGTTCGTGTTGTCAATAATAGTTTATTAGGAATTGACTGGTATATTAATCAACTACGCTACAAGATTAATGAGGCTGACTCCATCGACATGATTTGGCCTTCGGATAAAATTGAAGGAAATAAGAGAAATTATGTTCTCCACAACCCGGTAAGCGGTATTGACCAAGAAGCCTTTTATGATTTGTACGATTTAATGAAAGATTATGTAGGTAGCGACGACCCCAGCCGAATGGACAACTCCAGAGGGGAACCGCTAAATATCATTCCTGTCAGTAAAGTAAGCGTACCCGTAGACCGAAATACAGTGTTGCAAAATGGAACGGTACAACCAGGTGACAGTATACTTCCTGCACTGGGTTTTGAATTGCCTAAACGTGCTTTACTTAAAAATGACTTGATTATTCTAAATATAATTGCTGCTAATCAATGGCGCAGACCCATCTATTTTACATCCCCCATGGGCGAGTTAGGATTCGGGCCTTATCTGCGTAAGGAAGGTTTGGCCTATCGCTTAGTTCCCGTTATGCCTAAATTCTCTCAAATGAATTGGGTAGTTGATCAATCAATGCGATCGAATGGTCTTGGTGGCACTACTCTTCGCGATAATAACCTAGACGTACTTTACAAAAATCTAATGGAGAAGTATAGGTTTGGAGGAGCTGATCGTAAAGACATCTATTTCGATGAGGAAAACCGCAGACACTTACTCAATATCAGAACTTTATTTGCAGAAGCTGCTGGCAATTTGGCTGATGCCGGTAAAAAAGAGGAAGCTATTAAGGTGATGAATAAAATTGAGGCCTCTATCACACAAGAATCACTTCCCTACGCAATGGTTAGTAGATACAATAGCCATAATCAATCCTCTTTAATTTATTTGGAAGCTGCTTATAAAGCGGGCATGAAAGAGCTAGCCTCAACAGTTAAGAAAGCAATTCTAACCGATTTGAAACAACAAGAATCTTATTACAACTACATCCAAACTGCAAAACCTGCCTATTATGGTGGCTTTGAAAGAACGGAAGCTCCTATTAATGAACGGCTATTTACCGTGTTGAAAGACATTGAAACTAAATACGAAGGCGCGGACGGAAAAGGAAAATAAATTAATACCCCATGGATATCGAATTCAATAAAAATGAAGATCACATGCGGGGGCTGCTTAGTCAGCTTCGGCAAACAAGTGAACAGATACAATGGGGAGGAGGAAAAAAAGCAGTAGAGAAGCAACACGAAAAAAATAAGAAAACTGCCAGGGAACGAGTTGACTATTTGCTAGATAAGGATCGACCCTTTATTGAAATTGGTACATACGCTGGTCATGGTATGTATCCTGAACATGGTGGCTGTCCAGCTGCAGGCACAGTAGCAGGTATTGGATATGTTGGTGGGAAGCAATGTGTAATTGTTGCCAACGACCAAACCGTTAAGGCGGGCGCCTGGTTCCCCATTACTGGCAAAAAAAACCTGCGTATGCAGGAGATTGCTCTTGAGAATCATCTGCCAATAATTTACCTCGTAGATAGTGCTGGAGTTTACCTACCTCTTCAAGATGAGATCTTTCCCGATAAGGAGCACTTTGGCAGAATTTTTAGAAATAATGCAAAAATGAGTGCAGCAGGTATTCCTCAAATTGCTGCAGTAATGGGCGCTTGTGTTGCAGGTGGAGCCTATTTGCCTGTAATGAGTGACGAAATGTTGATGGTAGAAGGAAGTGGATCAGTATTCCTTGCGGGCTCTTACTTAGTAAAAGCAGCAATAGGCGAAGAGGTAGATAATGAAAGCCTGGGAGGTGCAAAGATGCATGCGAATCTAAGTGGCACAGCAGATGCAACCTTTCCCTCTGAAGAGGCTTGTCTTGATCACATCAAAAAGTTGATTGCATTGCTTGCTGATCGACCCACAGCTGGTTTTAACCGAATTCCACCCAAATCACCGAGCCTATCACCCGAACAACTGTATGGACTTTTTCCCAGAGATGGTAAGCCCTATGAAATAATGGATTTAATACAATGCTTGGTAGATGCTGATAGCTTTCAGCCATATAAAGCTACCTATGGCAAATCAATATGCTGTGGATATGCGCGTATTGAAGGCTGGGCTGTTGGCATAGTAGCCAACCAACGAAAAATTGTAAAAAGCGGAAAGGGGGAAATGCAAATGGGTGGAGTGATTTATAACGATAGTGCGGATAAAGCCGCTCGATTTATACTCAACTGCAACCAAAAAAGGATCCCTTTGATCTTTTTACAAGATGTTACAGGTTTTATGGTGGGAAGCAGAAGTGAACAAGCAGGGATCATTAAAGATGGGGCTAAACTTGTGAATGCGGTAGCCAATTCTATAGTTCCCAAGTTTACCGTTATTGTTGGAAACTCTTTTGGAGCTGGGAATTATGCTATGTGTGGTAAAGCCTATGACCCCCGGTTAATTGTTGCATGGCCCACAGCAAAAATTGCTGTCATGGGCGGTGAAGCTGCTGCAAAAACTCTTTTGCAGATTGAAGTAGCTGCTCAAAAGGCAAAAGGCAAAACTATTGATGAGCAGACTGAAAAAGAACTTCTTGCTACAATCATGCGTAAATACCAAGAGCAAATGAATCCGCTATATGCAGCAGCTCGCCTTTGGGTGGACGAGATTATAGATCCAGCTAACACAAGAACAATTTTAGCTGAGGGAATTGCTGCTGCCAATCATGCACCACTCCCCCCCTCCTTGCAGAATGGCGTATTTCAAGTTTAATTTAATTTCATGTCAGAGCCAGTACTGATCTATACGGACGGATCTTCAAGGGGAAATCCTGGACCAGGTGGTTATGGAATTATTCTAAAATATGGTGGCCATGAGAGAGAACTTTCGAAAGGGTTTCGGCACACTACTAACAATCGCATGGAGTTGTTAGCTGTAATTGAAGGACTCAAGGCACTAAAAAAAAAGGGGCTCTCTGTAATTGTATATTCAGATAGCCAATATGTAGTAAAGGCAATCAAAGAAGGCTGGCTTAAAAAGTGGATCGCTACCAACTTTAAAGGGGGTAAAAAAAACCCAGACTTGTGGAACGAACTTCATTCACTTTTACAAGAACATGAGGTTAGCTTTCGATGGATCAAAGGACATGCAGACAATCCCTTCAATAATCGATGCGATCAATTAGCTACAGAAGCAGCAATCAATAACGGAAAAGAGATTGATAGTTACTACGAGGGCAACGAGATCTAAATAAAAATTAACTCAACCGAAGTTCAAGTTTCCGTGAGGAAATAAAATTGTAAAACGCCAATGTCGCTGGTAAAAATAGTAATGTAGCTAACAAAGAGTTTTTATAAAATGGTAGGCCAGCTGCTAAACATGTTAAAAAACCAGTTACATCTTTAGAATAGACAGCCTCCGTAGATTGTAGCCAAACAAGGCCATTTGAGAAGAAAAAGAATAGTGTTGGAGCGATAACAGCAGCTAATCCGGTGGAGCGGTAAGAAGTAGCTTTAAAGAGATATCCAATGTACGAGCAACTCAACAGCAAAAGATAATTCTTCCATTGTCCAGCATAGATACCTTGATAATCAAAAAGGTTGATGCTATAAAGCACTTGTATAGCAATATCGCTTACTAGTAGTGATACAAGGGAAAAGAAAAATAACCACTCACTACGTCTGAAAATAAATCCAGAGAAAAGAGCAATAGCCATTACTGGAGAAAAGCCAGATAGAGAAAGCTCAGGACCAAAAAAGTATTTGCAAAGAGTTGTGGCAAGCGCAAGCACCAGTGTAAAAAGAGCAGTTTTGAGAGAGAAAGACATATGCAAATGTTTTTTTTGATTTAAACAAAAGTAACTCAATTGAACGAATTGAAATTACAACTTATTCACTCATGTGGATAGCAGTAGAGGCCATATAAAGAATGGTGTCTTTATCGGAAAGGAGCTCAAGCATACCTTTCCCATCCCAATAAGCAGCCAATTGACCTTGTTTAAGTGTTATGGAACTAAGACTGGCCGCTATCTCTACAGAACCGTCCAGCAAAAGGAAAATTATTGGTCGATCTCCCCTTAATTGATATTTTTCATTCTTTTTTAAAAAAATCTGTCCAAGTCTGAAATCTTCGACCGGCGTAGAAAACCACTCAGGAACTGAACTTGCTGGAAGGGGGTTAAAAATAAAGGGGGAAATTCCCTCACAACGAGTGTGTTTCAAGAGAGCGGCTACATCAATATGCTTAGGAGTTAACCCACCCCTCAAGACATTATCTGAATTAGCCATGATCTCAACATTCTGACCCTCCAGATAAGCATGCGGAATACCCGCATCTTGAAAAATTGCCTCACCAGCGTTTAGCGCCACAAGGTTGAAAAAATAAATAGAGAATATTCCACGATCCATGTGACCATCCTTACAATAGGTACTCGCTGCCCGTAGTGCCCAAAAAGCAGGATCATTTTTTGTAAAAGGAGTGTGCTTTTCATTTTTTTTGAGACGATCTATGAGTGGCACGAGTATTTCATTGACTTTCTCTTGTGACATTTCCATCACAAACTGGTATAGTCCCTTATTTCCATTTTTCTCCCAAATTGTAGCCAAGGGTTCAAATTCAGGTATGGTGGCAAAAACACTGCGTATTAAATCAGCGTGCTTGAAACCATGTAATAGCCAAAATGGCCCCAAGGCTACCATCAGCTCAGGCTTATGATTCTGATCCTTGTAATTTCTGTATGGGGCATCAATTGGAATACCTGCTTCATTTTCCATGGCAAATTCCCGTATAGCTGCTTCACGTGTAGGATGAACCTGGATAGATAGCATTTCCTTCACATCTAACACCTTTAATAGAAATGGAAGTGCAATAGCCCGCTCAGCCAGCGGCCTGCGTTGCCCATCATTATCCACCAAGTTTGCCATTCCCTGCGGGTGCGTACCCATCCAGTACTCAGCAAAAGGCTTTTTAGCTGCATTATCAACTGATAGTAAGTGAGGCAGAAAGGAGTTGCCTCCCCAATCATAATTCTTGACTACACCTTCCAACAAATAAATAGCAGACATAGATTCCAAAGGATATACTTGTTGTAAAGATAATGGGATGACAAAACATCTTGAAATTGGAAACAAAGGAGAGCAATTGGCAGCACTATGGCTTCAAGAAAATGGATATAAAATAATAGAAAGAAATTGGCGATACCGTCATCTTGAAATCGACATCATAGCAACTTACAATAGAACACTTCATTTCATTGAAGTTAAGACAAGAACCAGTAATGCCTATGGAGGTCCAGAGTTAAGCGTAAACTGGAAAAAAATAGCGCGGCTTAGACGTGCCGTAACTCATTACCTTCAAATAAAATCAACTTATCCATGGGTACAGCTTGACGTAATTGCAATTACAATTTCTAATAGCTCTCCTCCCCTCATTGAATTATTTGAAGATGTTTATGGCTGAATCTCTAACATCATTTTGGACACCAACGCATGTGTAGCGGGACAACTCTCTACATTTTGGTGATGTATGTGAGCAAAATCAACAAACTTTCTTCTCAGATGTGGGAATCCGGCACAATCAGCAGGTCGAATAGCATAAATGCTGCACTTGTTATCCTTCTTATTTAAAAACTGACAGGGGGTGCTTCTGTTTACCCAATCCTTATCTCCTCCTCTTTCTTTCTTCAGCCATTTTTTTTGGAATTCCGTTACTGTCATTCCAAAATGCTTGGAAATCCTTTTTAGGTCGCGCGGTGTGTATGTTGGCGTCATCGTCTTGCAACAGTTAGCGCATGCCAGGCAATCAATTTCTTTCCATACGGCCTTTTCCCATGCTGCCAAACGAGACTCTACTCCACGAGGCTTATTCTTTTCTAGGCGAGTTAAATACAGCCGGTAGGCACGGCGGTCCCTCTTGGCACGCGATAAGAATGAACGCAACGAAAATTCTCTTACATTTTTCATAGAGCGCTAAGATAGTTATTCAAAGGGATTAAATTTGTCAAAACAATACTCATGCGTATCCTGCTAAGCCTTCTAATTGTTACCGCAATTGTTGGGAGCTTTCAATCCTGTAGTTTATTTTCCTCCGCCCCCCCGCTATTTTGTGATACCGCTTGTATCAATCAATCAATACGATTCACCGGTACCCATGAGGATACCCCCTACGTTGAACTAAGCGTAGCAAACTGTTTACCTGATACGCTAATTTGGAGCTATAGCGGCTTGGGCACAAAAAGAAAAATTGGTTTTGCTTACTTAATAGGAAGGACGGTCAAAGTCAATAAAGCTTATATCAATGTACAATTTAAAGACAATCAATATGCCTGGATACTCTTCAATGATTGCGTAACAGGACGTGGCTTTCAAATTAAGCTTCCCTATGATAAAGAGACCCCATTTAGTCTAAAGAGTAGTGGTCTTAATTCAATAGATCCAAAATTTTCGGTTGAAGAAGGGCTTATTGCCAACACTGACCGAGGCAATCTGTTTGTGGAGGATGCCCAAAATGGCAAAAAGGCAATGATGACTTTTGGAGAAAAAATAGATATTGACTACGACGCTATACACGATCATATAGACACCGTATCAATTACACGGAACAAAATATGGGCAAGAGTTCGTATTGGAAACGAATGGGTCATTAAAGAAAAGACAATCGTCCTGGAGTAATCCGCTATGTGGCAGGTATATCAAAAGGGATTTAAAGCCTGGCTGCAACTGGAAAAATCACTTGCTGAAAATTCCATAGAAGCTTATTTAAGGGATCTAAATCTATTTTGCCGTTTTCTTACTACTACTCAACTAGCAGATACGCCCGCAGCCGTACAAACAGAACACTTAAGAAAATTCTTAAAATGGATTCATGAAAATGGGTTTTCAGCAGGATCCCAGGCAAGGATTTTATCCGGCATAAAATCTTTTTATCGCTACTGCATTTTAGAACAAATATGTAAGGAGGATCCAACCTCCTTACTGGAAGCACCTAAGAAAAAACGTATTCTACCCGATACTCTTAGTTTTGAGGAAATTGAAAAGTTAATTGCACAACTAGACCTAAGCAAACCGGAAAGTACTAGAAATAAGGCCATGCTCGAAACCTTATATAGCTGCGGACTTCGCGTAAGTGAGTTGATCAACCTACAGCTCTCTAAGCTTTACCTAGACCTTGGTTTTATAAGGGTACGAGGAAAGGGAGATAAAGAAAGATTAGTACCCATAGGAGACAGCGCTTCTCGCTATATCCAACTTTACAGGCAAACTACCAGACAACAGATAACACCACAAAAAGGAAAAGAGGATTTTTTATTCTTAAACAAAAAGGGGGGTCCCCTTTCCCGAGTTATGGTATTTTATATCATTAGAGATTTGGCACGTGCGGCGGGAATAAAAAAAACAGTTTCTCCACATACATTTCGACATTCTTTCGCAACGCATCTGATTGAAGGCGGAGCTGATTTGAGAGCCGTACAAGAAATGTTGGGACATTCGAGTATTACCACTACAGAAATATACACACACCTGGACCGTGACTTTCTGAGGAAAACCCTACTTGATTTCCACCCAGGATTTATGGGAAGTCGCTAACACTTGCTTTCCATCGATTACGCTATTTTTGTATCTCAAATAAGCAATTTCTATGAAAAAAATTTTATTATCAGTACTGTTGGCAGGAAGCTTGTTAACCAGCCAGGCACAGCTACGTACGCCTGCTCCAAGCCCTTTGCAAACTATTAAGCAAGATTTTGGTTTGGGAAATATTGAAATTTCATACTCCAGACCAGCTATGAAAGGGCGTAAGATTTTTGGAGATCTGGTACCGTATGGAAATGTATGGAGAACAGGAGCTAATAGTGCAACCACATTACAATTCAGTGATGAGGTAACAATCGGAGGCGTAAAGTTAGCTCCTGGTAAATATGGGCTTCTTAGCATCCCCAACAAAGACAGCTGGACCTTAATTATTACCAAACAAACAGATGTTACTAGTCCTGCTGCCTATAAACAAGAAATGGATGTTGTTCGCGTAAATGCCCCGGTAACAAAATCTAAAGGGCGTACAGAAAATTTTATGATCCAGGTGGATAATATAAAACCCACACAATGTCAAATTGAGCTAAGCTGGGATCAAATAAAAGTCGCATTTACCGTGGAAACTGACATTGACACACGGATTATGCAACAGATTAGTACAGCTATGAAAGGAGAAAAACCTCCATACTTCAATGCGGCCATGTACTATCTAGAAAATGGAAAAGATTTAAACCAGGCACTTAGCTGGTTCGAAAAGGCAGCGGCATCAACGCCCACTGCCTTTTGGATACATCACCAACTCGCTAATTGCCTAGCAAAACTTGGTAAAAAATCAGAGGCAAAGGCAGCCGCTCAAAAATCAAGAGAGTTAGCGATGGCAGCTAAGAATATGGATTATGTAAAACTGAACGACAAGCTACTAGCTGAATTAAAGTAATAGATTATCACGGATTCTAAAACCGCGTTGATAGCAACGCGGTTTTTTTATTGGAAGAACTTGCGCCTCACCAACACCGCATTTTGACCTAAGATAGCAAAGAGAATTACTGCAAATGCGCCTATTGGATTCAACCATAAAAAACCCAATTTAAAGACTCCTGTCTTACTTAAGTAAAAGACAATTATTACCAAAAACTCAGCCAATAAAGCAGCCCCAAAAACTAAAGTGCCACTTTTTATAAAGGGTATAAATAGCGCAACACTAAAAATACCGAGCACTACCCCATAAAAAAGTGAGCCCAATACATTCACGGCCTCAATCAAGCTATTTCCAATATTATAGGTAAAGAGCGCTACTATGATACAAAAGATCCCCCATATAAGTGTATACCAACGAGACCAACGATACGTTGATTCATCTGTGGTTGAGTGTTTAGTAAAACGCCGATGAAAATCAATCATAGTGGCTGCAGCCAGCGAATTAATAGCAGCAGCAATGCTACCCCATGATGCTAGAAATATTATAGCAATCAGTAAACCTACTAAACCAGCTGGCAGATGATCCACTACAAATCGAAGAAAAATATAGTTAGTATCATTTCCATCCCCCCCTACAATTTTTTTATTAAGCCAAAATTTCAAACGAGCTCGAATAGTCTCCGATTCTGTATGTAGCGATTGATACCTGTCCAAAATTGAGTCCTTTAGATGCCGACTGGATGCTAAGCCTTCTTTAGTACTAGCATATTGTAACAATAAATTTCTTTTACCCTCGGCAATTTCATCAAACCGAATCTGTGCCTGCTCAAGAGAGTCCGCATAGACGGGGTGTTGTCGGACTTTACTCAGCTGTACCTCGTTAAAAAAAAGAGGCGCTTTTGTAAATTGATAAAATGAAAAAACTAGTACCCCAAGCAATAAAATAAAAAACTGCATAGGGATTTTCACAAAACCATTCATGAGCAACCCTAACTTGCTTTCTCTGGCTGACCGTGCAGTTAAATATCTACCTACTTGACTTTGGTCGGTGCCGAAGTAAGATAAAGCGAGAAAAAAACCTCCCACCAATCCGCTCCAAATATTATATTGGTCGCTCCAATCAAAACGACCTTCTTTAAAACCACTAGTAATAATTGAAAATTTACCCAACTTTCCTCCAATTCGCAATGCATCAGCAAATCCAACCTCAGGAGGTAATAAACGAACCACCATCCATCCGGCCAAGAATAATCCTGCAAAAATGATACCCAACTGCAATTGCTGGGTGTAAGCAACGGCTCTAGCGCCACCGAATAAAGTATAAATAATTAGTAATCCACCCATGATAAGGGTGGTGGAAGTTAGGCTCCAACCTAGTAATGAAGAAAGTATAAGAGAAGGTGCAAAAACACTTATTCCGGTAGAAAGTCCACGCTGCAATAGAAATAAAAAAGAAGTCAAGGAGCGGGTTTTACCATCAAAACGACTTTCCAGATACTCGTAAGCTGTATAAACTTGTAATCGCTGAAAAACGGGAATAAAAAAAATAGCAATTACAATCATGGCAATGGGCAAGCCAAAATAATACTGAACAAATCGCATACCGTCTGTATAGGCTTGTCCTGGAGCTGATAAAAATGTAATAGCACTTGCTTGCGTCCCCATAATGCTAAGTAAAACAAGCCCCCACCCCAGACTACGGTTGGAACGAAAATAACCATCTAGGTCACGCGTGGTTCTGCTTTTGTATAGTCCATACAAAATAATACCCACCAATGTAGCAATAAGCACACCCCAATCTAATCGGCTCATTGGAAATATTTTGTCAACTTATAGAAGAAATAAATTAATGCAAACAAATAAAGGAGTAAGACAAAATACCAGGCATTCCAGCTACTAAAAAAGGGAGGCTTATTATCCGGGGAATTAGACATCTTTATTTCTTTTTTGACGTAACCAGCCTGTTAATAAGATCAAACCGCCTAATACAATACCTATAATTAAGCCAACCTTAACTCGCTTTATGAAAATCCCTAGCGCCAAACCCAATACGATGGCTAAACCAAATGTCCAATCAGCTCTTTGTTTTTGATACTTACTCATGACCTATTTTTCCTCGTTTCCTAAAGCCAACAAGTTTGCCAGTAAGCGGTAAGCTCCCGGAACTCCAGCTGGTATTTGTCTGAACAAAGAAAGCCCTGTGTACGTAAACCAGCCCTTTCCATAGCGTGCCACCAATAGAGAACCTGTATCAGGTTTTTCATCTGGATCAGCCATACTAAGTAAGGGCTGAAGCTTGTCGGTAGTATCTAAGCCATGATAAATACTTCGTTCTTGTATCCAACCCTCAAAATCCTGTAGTGTTATACGGTTTGGGAAATTAAAAACCGGATGTGAAGGATCTAAAAAAACAACAGCCGCATCCTGATCAGTTATCCGATTTCGTGAAATAGCAAAGGGATAAGGGCCAATTTTAGCTTTGACAGGGCCGATCTGATTACTGGTATTATACTGTACTACATAATTTCCTCCTTGCTCTACATAGGCCATTAATTTCTCATAATACTTATTGAGCCATTCTTGTGTATTATGCGCTCGAACTCCGGTTATGATAGCATCGAACTGTTGGAGTGGAGTAGTTGACAGAAGATTTTCATCAAGGACGGTAATGACATAACCAAGCCGCTTTAACCCATCGGGAATCTTATCACCTGCTCCAGGGATATACCCGATTTTCTTTCCTGCAATCTTTACCTGAAAATTACGAGTATAGACTGCAGCTGTTTTGAAATATGTAATTGGCGGAATATGATCATACCGAATTAGAGTAGTGGTAGTATTTACGCTGTTGCCATTCGAGAGTGAAACGCCAAACATAATCGTATCTGCCTTTTCCTTTGAAGCCAATACATAATCAAAACTCTCGATTTGATCTTTTTGTAAAGAAGGTAGGGCAAGCGGATTTACAGCCCCTTTAATCTTTTTTAGAGATATAATCTCAGGTTTTAAATCTTTTTGAGAGGACATAGCGGTCACTTGCACATTCCCTTTAACTTGGTTATTGGTAGAGGTAACTAATTGCACCAAATCTTCTGGCTGTAAAGAAACTGGTGGGATAATCTCAAGAGGCCATTGCTGTTCTCCTTTTACAGGATCAGTAAACTTATAGCGTACGGGTAATTGGAATGAAATAAGCTGAGTTCCCCACCGCAGATCAATTGTACAAGTGAGTGATGCTTCATTCTCGGGTTTACCAATCATAGCGAGATCATTGACCTCAAAATAACCCTGTTGCATGGGTTGTCTTAACCAATAAGGCTGAGAAATTGGATGAGCTGGATGAACCTGGAATTTTGCACTTACAGTAAAAGGCTTATTCGGTTTTAATAATGTGGAATTGGTTGCTAATTCAATAGAGCCCACTTTAGCCTTCTCAATCAAAACATTTGATCCAAGACGATCAATGGCAAAAAAAGCAACTTGTAATGAATCCCCTTGTACCGCACGTGCTTGAGAAGTTGTTACTTCCAAATAAATTCCACTCACTGCGAGTATAAGTTCTTTGAGTTCGTCTTTTTTTTGATTCACTATTGCTGTTGCTTTCAGGGAATCCAATAATTGATATAGATTGAGTAAACCAGGTAAAGAGGCTTTAGGGTTCAGCCAATTAAAATGAAGTAAAATACTATCAACTTGTCGCTGCACTGAAGTATAGCCAAATCTTGCACTCCAGTCAATAGAAACACCTTCCATTATATCTTTAGTAGCGGGAGCACCATCAATTAGTTTAAAATATTCAAAAGCCTCGCCCCTTGAAACGGGAACACCAAAACCTTGGCTTTTATGCTGGCTACGGCTCTGCGCTGCAATCTCCCCATAACTCTTTCCGAGCAGGCTGTTATACCCTCCTACATCCAATTTCAATTGGTCTTCTCTTATGGTAGAATTTCCCCCAAAATTGAAAGTATTCCACAGCAAACGTTTTACACGCCAAGTTCCAGCTGTATGAACTAACTGATCAGGAAAACGAGAGGAGTCAGCAGCAGCCTTTACAGCCTCACCAGCAAGAATTGCCGAAGCGGTATGATGCCCATGCCCACCCTCACCAGTTGTTGGAAATCGGGTAATCACCACATCAGGTTTAAATGTTCTAATTACCCAGACTACATCATGTAAAATCTTTTCACGATCCCAAATTCTGAATGTTTCAGCTGGAGTTTTGGAGTAGCCAAAATCATAAGCCCGAGTAAAAAATTGCTCTCCCCCATCTACGCGACGAGCAGCTAGTAATTCTTGGGTTCGAATCAATCCTAACTCAATTCCTTGCTCTTGACCGATTAAGTTTTGTCCACCATCACCTCTTGTCAAGGAAAGATATCCAGTTCTTAAAAGCCTGTCATTGGCGAGATATGATATCAAGCGCGTATTTTCATCGTCAGGATGGGCCGCAATGTAAAGCACAGTACCTGTTACACCCAACTTTTGAATCCTATGGTATATTGAGGAAACTGTGGTTTGAGCAGAAGTCTGCTGCAGTCCAATGAATAGCAGCAATACAAGTTTATTTATTCTCATCGTGCATCAAAAAATATAGCATTACAAAAAAGCAGCTTTCCATTTTCCCAGAAATTTCGAAACAGAATATTATCTGCAAAAAAGCTAATATTACCACGGCCTACCGGCAGCTGACCAATTACCAGTCCTCCGTTTAATTTTGGTTGAAGGCGGCCACCCACAAAACCAGCCAGGGGCCCACCCTGTTGGGTTTGTCCTACATTCCAACCTTTTCCATCTTTCATTAACTCAAAAATGGTGCCATCTGTTTTCAGTGAGTAATAGAATCCTGGATAACCAAATGCGAGCGGATGAGAAGCGTCAAGTGACACACGCCAGATGGAACCTGTTGTGATTGCGCTAAGTTCGTCTCGTTCTCTATTCTTAAATAATACTGGAGATGCATTTTTCTCAGCTGTATCATCCTCTTTACGAAGCACTAATCCCAGATCCAATTTTGTTAGTTGAGCAGAAGTTTCCCCTAAGACAATCAGTCTTCCTCCTGCTTGAATCCATTTCTGGACTCCCTCAAAAGAATCCTTATTGTCCAAAAAACGATAACGACCCTCAGCTAATACCAGTACATCAAATGAAGCAAGATCAGCACTTGAAAAAGTATTTAAATTCATTAAAGTAAGTGGATAATTTAGCTGACGCTCAAAAAAGTGCCATACCTCACCCACGCTGAGGCTATAAGTTCCATCACCGGTCAAAAGAGCAACACGAGGTGCGCGAAGTGAATGTACTTTATCACTGCCGAAATCCGAACCCTGTTGTACTAGTCCTGAAGAAAGCGGCACTAAGCTTACTGATTGCTCATTAGCCCAAGCAGCTATCTTTTCAAAAAACGAGTTACCCCATCTTTCGTTGGATGTTTTCAAGATCAACACAGTGCCGGGATCAAACTTTTTTCCATCGGTGGAAAAACTATCCTCTGCATATCGAAGCTTTACCCCTGCCTGAATCAAGCGAGCAGCAAATGAGGCAGCTGCTGTGCTATTCCAGGGTAAAGCATATCCATATGTTGTTGGTGGGGTATTTACCAGCGTAGGCTTCCAGTTAACTCCTTGCACAACTTTTTCTTTTACAGCATAAGCCTGCAATCCATATGCGTAAGGCAAGGACCAAGCAGTAATATCATATGTAGCGGAATCGGCCAATATTGTTTTTGGCTCAAACAATACTTGTACCAACGCAGCATTCGTTTGTGCAGCGTTGATTACAATGTCAGCAGCAGTTACTGAAAATGTTTCTTCTTTTGCTGTAGCATAGTTGTATCCTTTGACTGAAGTATTAGTCCCAGTTTTATACTCAATACCATGTGCATCCAAAAGAGCTAATAATTTTTGTAAATAGGCTTCCCGACGAGCATCGGCCTTAATAACAAATGATTTAAAACTGCCCATTCCTTTATTACGCGCATTTTCAAAGAAAGTTGCAAACTCTTGAACAAGCTTCTGTTGCTGACGAGCACTTACTTCAATTGTACTCAGTGAAGTGGTGACATGATGTATTAGTCTTGCATATAAAGTCAGCGTATCTCCGTCCTCATTAAGAACCCCTAATCCTGCTCTAATTCCCCCTTGTTCGTAAGTCATCCCAATTGAGCCATTGTATATTGGATAAGTATCCCCATAGGATGGGTAAAGCAAATCAAAACGCTCACGGGTAAAGTACAGCCACCCATTTTGGTCGAAATAACGAGCATGATTCGATCCTATCTCCTGCTGAAATTTTCGCTGCCAGGGTGTGATAATCTCGTGATAAGGCTCTGCAGCCGGGGCAAAGTAATAAGGCTCGTTATACCCTTGCTCATGTAAGTCTACATGCACGTGTGGCATCCAACTACGATAAAGCTGAATACGCTGCTGACTTTCAATTTGAGTAAGCCAAGCCCAGTCTCTGTTCAAATCAAAATAATAGTGGTTTGAGCGCCCCCCAGGCCAGGGCTCCTGATGTTCGCGTGACAAAGGATTGGCATTAAACTTTTTTCCAACAACAGACTGATACCAGTTTACATAACGGTCTCTCCCATCTGGATTCAAACATGGATCAATTAAAACAACAGTATTGGTTAACCATGCGGCACAGGCTGATCCATCTCGTAACAACTCATAAATTGTAAGCATGGCTGCCTCAGTTGAGGAAGCTTCATTTCCATGCACATTATAGCTTAACCAAACAATTGCAGGTAGTGTTTTGAGCTGCTCCGCACCAAACACAAAAGAACCGTTAGTCAGTGCCAGGTTAGCTTTTCTAATTTCCTCCAACTGTTTTAGGTTACTGGGAGCGGAAATAGCTAAAAATAGTAAGGGTCTATCTTCCTGGGTACGGCCATATTCTCGAAGCTGCGCCTGGTCTGACTTTTTTGTAGCTACGTATTCCATGTAACGCTGAACCAAATGGTGCGGTGTATATCTACTTCCTATTGGGTAACCCAGAAAATCACTAGGAGACTTTAATTGGGCTTGTATTCCAAAAAAATGGAGCAATAGAAGAACAGTGCAGAGAAAATATCTTTTCATAGAGAAAAATTAGACAAGCAAGTTAAGGTTTGTTTCGCTTTCCGTAGTTTAGCTTTTTAACGGTTTCATATGAAAAAACAAGTCCTTTTCTACATTGCAATTCTGAGTTGGGTTGCCAGTATAGGTCAAACGCTACAGCAGACTGGTATTAATCCCTTTGCCTATAAAATTGAAAAGAAATTAATTGCCGCTAAAGGTGCTGTTGCATCGGCACATCCATTGGCGAGCATGGTCGGGGCTGCTATCTTAAAACAAGGTGGAAATGCATTTGATGCTGCTATCGCCACGCAGCTGGCATTGGCCGTGGTATATCCAAACGCAGGGAATCTGGGAGGCGGCGGGTTTTTGGTAGGTCAGTTAAGTAATGGAAAACAGGTAGCCATCGATTACAGAGAAAAAGCGCCTGCTGCAGCGCACAGAGACCTTTATATTGAAAGTAATGGAGAAGCTAATACAGAAAAAAGTCAATTGGGACATCTTGCTGCCGGAGTACCCGGTACTGTGGCAGGACTATTTGCGAGCTACCCCTACGCCAAACTCCCCTTTGATAAACTAATCAACCCAGCCATTGAGTTAGCTGAATTTGGATTTTGTATCACTGCTGCTGAGGCCAGGGGGCTTAATGCCATCCAAGGGGACTTGAAAAAATACAATACCCAAACTCCAGTTTTTTTGAAAGAACAGGGTTGGAAAGAGGGTGATACATTACGTCAGCCTCAATTGGCAGCTACGCTCAAGAGAATAAAAGAAAAAGGAAAAGCCGGTTTTTATGAAGGAGAGACCGCTCAATTTATTGTGGATGAAATGAACAGAGGTAAGGGGATTATTTCACTACAAGACTTAAAAAATTATCAGGCAGTTGCCAGAACCCCTCATCGATTTGCCTATAAAGATTATGTAATTGTGAGCATGCCCATGCCTAGTAGCGGTGGATTATTGCTTAATCAAATGATGAAGATGGTAGAGGATAAAAATTTAAAATCAATGGGGTTTCATTCCCTGGCCTCCGTTCAACTCATGACGGAGGTGATGCGAAGAGCTTATGCAGATCGTGCAGAATATATGGGAGATGCTGACTTCTATCCTGTGCCGGTCCGAGAACTGGTAACCCCAGGATACATTAAAATGCGAATGAAGGACTATGATCCACAAAAAGCAACAGACAGCAAACAGATTAATCCAGGTAAACCACTTCCTAAAGAAAGCGAAGAAACTACTCATTTGAGCGTACTTGATAAAGATGGTAACGCAGTAGCCGTAACCACCACCTTGAATAATTCATATGGCAGCCGAACAGTAATTGGAGGAGCTGGCTTTTTCATCAATGACGAAATGGACGACTTTAGTGTTCGTCCCGGCGTTCCCAATATGTATGGAGCAATTGGAGGAGAGGCAAATTCAATACAACCTGGTAAACGAATGTTAAGCTCTATGACTCCTACATTGGTAACCAAAAACGGAAAACCTTACATTGTGGTTGGTACACCGGGTGGAACTACCATCCCCAACCAAGTATTTCAAACCCTGATTAATTTACTGGAATTTGACCTTTCTGCTGAGGACGCAGTATATAAACCAAAATTTCATCACCAATGGCTTCCCGATGAATTAGTAACTGAGAAAGGCTTTCCTGAAGAAGTGAAAATAAAAATGAAAGCCATGGGTTATCAACTGGGAAAAGAAAGGAGCGGTATTGGACGTACCGAACTGATCCGGGTTTTACCAGACGGAAAATTGGAAGTGGTTGCCGATAAAAGAGGCGATGACAGTGTAGCAGGATTCTAGGCTTATTTCAGCTTAAACGACTCCAGAAATTTAGTATTAAAATCTCCACTTCTGAATCGTTCGTCCTGCATTAATTGTAAATGGAAAGGGATGGTGGTTTTAACCCCTTCAATCACATATTCGCTCAATGCACGATACATTGTTTGAATAGCCTCTTGTCTAGTTTGAGCTACCGTAATCAATTTACCAATCATAGAATCGTAATACGGTGGAATAACATAGCCGGCGTACACATGGCTGTCTACACGTACGCCATGTCCACCTGGTTGATGGCAAACGGTAATTTTACCAGGAGAGGGTCTAAAATCGTTATATGGATCTTCTGCATTGATTCGACATTCAATTGAATGCATCTGAGGATAATAATCTTTTCCAGAAATGCGATGCCCGGCAGCAATTAAAATTTGCTCTTTAATGAGATCGTAATTAATGACTTCCTCAGTAACACAATGCTCTACCTGGATACGTGTATTCATCTCCATGAAGTAAAAATTACGGTGCTTGTCCACCAAGAATTCAATGGTGCCCACACTTTCGTAATTGATAGCAGCCGCTGCTTTTTTAGCAGCCTCCCCCATCTTATAGCGTAATTCATCCGTCATAAACGGAGAGGGAGATTCTTCGACTAACTTTTGATGACGACGCTGTATAGAGCAATCTCGCTCACTTAAATGACAAACATTACCATACTGATCACCTGCAATTTGAATTTCAATATGGCGAGGTTCTTCCACAAATTTCTCCATGTAAATCCCGTCGTTCTTGAAAGAAGCCAATGCCTCGGCCTTAGCAGTATCATAAGCCTTCTCCAATTCCGACTCCTCCCATACAATACGCATTCCTTTTCCTCCACCACCTGCAGTAGCTTTCAAAATGATGGGATAACCCATGTCCCTTGCAAGTCCCTTTGCTTCATCTACGCTTTGCAACAATCCTTCTCCACCAGGAACCACGGGAACACCTGCCTTGATCATTGTTTCCTTGGCAGTGATCTTATCCCCCATCGCGTTTATCATCTCGGGAGTAGGTCCAATGAACTTGATTCCATGCTCATTACAGATTCTTGCAAATCTTGAATTTTCAGCTAAAAATCCATATCCTGGGTGAACAGCATCCGCGTTAGTAATTTCTACCGCAGCCATTATATTGGCGATATTAAGGTAAGAGTCGCTGCTTTGTGGCTTTCCAATACACACGGCCTCATCAGCAAATTTTACATGCAAACTATCTCTGTCTGCAGTAGAGTAAACTGCAACGGTTTTGATACCCATCTCCCGTGCCGTCCGTATTACACGCAACGCTATCTCGCCTCTGTTGGCAATGAGGATTTTCTTAAACATAATGGCTAGTGGTTTAAAATGAATCAGGCAGGTTCAACCAGGAATAGAGGTTGATCATACTCAACAGGAGAAGCATCATCAACCAATACTTTTACTACACGACCTTTTATCTCACTTTCGATCTCGTTAAAAAGTTTCATGGCCTCAATGATGCAAACCACGCTACCAGGATTTATCTCAGACCCTACTTCAACAAGATTAGGTTTATCAGGAGAAGACTTACGATAGAAAGTACCTATCATAGGGCTTTTAATAGTGATAAGATTTTCTGTAGAGGCGGCAGGCTTTGGTTTTTCGGCAATTGGGGTAACAGGAGCCGAGGCCGCAACTGGAGCTGCAGGCATTGCAACTGGTGCTGCTTGCACGGGTGCAGCGGCACTAACAACCTGGGTTATCTTGTCCTCTTTCTGCTTGACGGTTACTTTGAAGTCTTTTTGCTCAATGGTAACTTCTCCAATATTGGATTTGTTGACCATCTTGATTAACTCCTGAATCTGCTTAAAATCCATGTTTTTCAAGTTTAATGTGGTTTAGATGAACCCGGAATGGGGTGCTAAGGTAAGGCTTGGTAATTCAGAATTGCGGTATTTTGGGCGGTTTTTTATCATTTTTTGCTCAAAAAAGGCCGAAAAAAGCAAAAAAAAGCCCGATTTCGTAAAAAATCGGGCTGGAATGATGATAAGAATTTATGCTTCTTTTACTCGCTCCACATAGTCACCTGTCTTTGTATTGACCCTGATCAGTTCGCCCTCATTGACAAAAAGAGGAACGTTGACCTTTGCACCAGTTTCTACAGTAGCAGGCTTTAGGGTACGTGTGGCGGTGTCACCCTTTAATCCGGGTTCGGTGTAGGTTACCAGCAAAACTATTTTATCAGGTAATTCTACAGACATGGGGGCCTCAGTTTCAGTATTAAATAGAACACTCACCTCTTGGCCCTCTTTTAAGAACTGAGGAGCATCCACCAAAGACTCCTGGACAGCTACCTGCTCGAATGTTTCATTATCCATGAAGTTATAACCCGTATCGTCCTTGTACAGATATTGGTATGCTTTTCGCTCTACACGTACTGGGAAAATAGTGTCCCCAGAGTTCCAGGTCTT
Organism: uncultured Chitinophaga sp.; assembly: GCA_964576375.1. GTDB lineage: Bacteria > Bacteroidota > Bacteroidia > Chitinophagales > Chitinophagaceae > JJ008. Next base: position 29,274 of record CAZNUR010000012.1, on the reverse strand, counting down.
TTCGATGGTGCGGTTATTATCAATCCCTTTGAGCTTTGCCCAAACTTTGGCCGCCGCACGAGCAGTTTTGTTCTCTCCAAACTCCACTACTGAATAAAGACTGCCGTCTAACTTGATGATAAGCCCGCGGCTAATGTCAGCTGTATTTGCCATTACAAAAATTTTGAGGCCGCGAAGATACAACGTGACTCCCTGACCACAAAACTGCTACCTTTGCGGAAATTTTTCACTATGAAAATCACCGTTGTAGGAGCAGGAGCTGTGGGTGCTACCTGCGCCGATAATATTGCCAGAAAAGAACTCTGCCAGGAGCTGGTTTTACTAGACATCAAAGAGGGTATTGCCGAGGGGAAAGCACAGGATATGATGCAAACGGCTACCTTACTTGGATTTGACACCCGTATCGTGGGTAGTACTAATGACTACGCAAAAACTGCAGGTAGTGATGTGGTAGTCATCACCTCAGGATTGCCTCGTAAACCCGGTATGACCAGAGAAGAGTTGATTGGCGTGAATGCAGGTATTGTGAAAGGTGTTTGCAAAAACGTACTACAGTATTCTCCAAACGCTATAATCATTGTGGTGAGTAACCCTATGGACACCATGACCTATCTGGCATTACAAGCAACAGGTTTACCCAAAAATCGAATTATAGGTATGGGGGGGACATTGGACAGTAGCCGTTTTAAATACCAACTTAGCCAACATTTGAATTGCAGCCCATCTGATCTTAACGCTGTAGTAGTTGGCGGGCATGGAGATACTACAATGATACCCTTGATAAGAATGGCTACCTGGAACAGCGTGCCTGTTACTCAATTTTTAAATCAGGAACAACAGGATAAAATTGTTAAGGATACTATGGTGGGCGGTGCTACCCTAACTGCTTTGATCGGAACTTCAGCTTGGTATGCTCCCGGTGCAGCTGCCGCAGCATTGGTAGAATCCATTGTCCGAGACGAAAAGAAACTCTTTACCTGCTGTGTTTCTTTGAATGGAGAATACAAACAAAATGATATTTGCCTTGGAGTTCCTGTTATTATCGGAAGGGATGGCTGGGAAAAGATCATTGACTTCCAACTCAACGAAACAGAGCAAGCAGCATTTGACAAAAGTGCCGCCGCAGTTCGCAGCATGAACGATGTATTAAAAACACTGTAGGTGTAATTTTTTCTTACTAGTAAAAGCCCCACTGGGGCTTTTTTTATTGTTGGATACTATAGCAAACACGCTTGAGCCTTCCTTCAAAATCAAAAGGGGTCGTTGCACGCGTAATATCCTTAATCCGAAAACTACCCAGCGCCTCTAGATCCAACTTGAAACCTGTATAATTTGTACTAAAAAACAATACACCTGTAGTGGACAATAGACGCATACAAGTGCGAACTAGATTCACATGATCATGCTGAATATCCAGTATTTCATTCATTTTTTTACTATTACTGAATGTGGGAGGATCCATCACAATCAGGTCGTAACTAGCAGCGGGTATAAGATCTAACCATTGCTTTACGTCAGCACGTTCATATTGGAAAGAGGATCCCTCAAATCCATTGTTTTGCATATTTCGTTTAGCCCAATCAAGATAGGTATTCGATAAGTCAACAGTGGTTACTGAACGGGCGCCACCTGCAGCTGCATAAACAGAAAAAGAACCTGTGTAGGCAAAGAGATTTAGTACTCGTCTATCATTACTTTGCTCTCGCACTAATTGCCGAGTGTCTCGATGATCCAAAAAAAGTCCGGTATCAAGGTACTCGTCCAGATTTACCCAAAAAGACAGGCCGTTTTCTACCACGCTAAAGAATCCAATTCCCTCCTCCCCTTCTAACTTTTGGTACTGCCCTTGTCTTCCAGACTTACGCTGTCTTACTCTTCGATGAATATTTTCTGTAGGAACCTGTAAAACCTGACTTATAATTTGTATTGAGGCTTGCAGCCAAGAAAAGTAAAGAGACTCCTCCATTCCATGTCTTCGCTTGTACTCCGCCAAACAAATTTGGCTACCATACCTTTCAATACAAAACGGAAACTCAGGAAGGTCATGATCGTAAATCCTGTAAGCTTCCACATTTTTACGTCTAGCAAGTTTACCCAAATGACGGTTAACCTTTTCCAATCGGTTACGAAACATCTCCAATTTTGCCTCAAACACCTCTTAATTTTTAACGAATTTAGCGTATTGTATGTACGCAATCGTAGATATTGAAACCACAGGCTCCTATGCAGCAGCAAATGGGATCACGGAAATTGCCATACATGTATTTGACGGAATTGAGGTAGTTGAAGTTTTTGAATCGCTGGTTAACCCACTACAACCAATTCCACCCTTTATCCAGCAAATGACAGGAATCACCAACGAGATGGTTGCGCATGCGCCAACATTTAGTGCTATTGCTGAGCGCGTTTATCATTTACTTCAAGGACAAATATTTGTAGCCCATAATGTGCAGTTTGATTACTCCTTTGTTAAAGCACAACTTAAATCGGTGGGCTTTGAGTTGAATTGCTCAAAACTATGTACGGTGCGCCTCAGTCGACAAATATTACCAGGCTACCCCTCCTACAGCCTGGGCAAACTTTGCCGCTCGTTGGGTATTTCGCTGGAGAATAGACACCGCGCAGGTGGCGATACAGCTGCAACAGTTGCACTTTTTAAAAAATTATTACATGAGGATAGATCAAATCACATTGCAAAAAGTTTAAAACGGAACTCAAAAGAGTGGATACTCCCTCCACACGTATCTCGCGCTGACTTTGACGCTCTTCCTACAAGACCTGGGGTCTATTACTTTCATGATAAAAAAGATAAGGTAGTGTATGTTGGAAAAGCAATCAATATTCGTTACAGAGTGAATAGCCATTTTAGCAATGATGCCCCCACGGCACAAAAGCAAAAGTTTATTAGAGCTGTACATCGAATTTCATTCCAAGAATGTGCAACTCCTTTAATGGCAAGCCTGCTGGAGTCTGCTGAAATAAAGCATCGTTGGCCCCGCTTCAACGCTGCGCAGAAAAAAAGAGAAGACGTATTCTCATTATTTGTTTTTGAGGACCAATACGGATATAAGAGGATTGCGTTGGACCGAATAAAAAAGAATGTACCCTCTCTTTTACAATTCTATAACCTAGCAGACGGACAAGCAGCCATTCGAAAGATAGTACGAACGCATAGCCTATGCATGCGTCTTTGCTTTTTGCAACATACCATGGGAGGATGCGCTGGTGAATTTGCTGAAAACTGTAGGGGGGCTTGTACTAAAAAAGAAGAGGCCGCCTCTTATAACCAACGTGTAGACCAAGCGTTACAGGAGCTAGTAGCAGATGGAAACTTTCTAATCAAGGATAAGGGAAGAAACAACAAAGAGTATTCGTATATCTTAATTGAAAAGGGCAGTTTTTATGGGATGGGCTACATCCCCATCAACTCAACAACATTGGATATACATATTATTAAAACCCAGCTTACTCCATACCGGAACAATAGCACTATCCAAAAAACAATCCGCATGTTCAAGGATAGTTTTCCGGAAAAAATCATTCCGCTTTAAGAAAGCGCTAATCACTCCATTGAAAAGCTGCAGCTCTTGGCATTTGCTCAAAAACTGATTGAGCCATTGGTGGCGGAATAGTCAGTTTTCTAAGATGCAAGTCAATAAAGGCCCCCTCAACTGTTAATCGAGCAGCCTCAATTTCAGGTGTTTTCCAAATAGAATGTACAATGGTCCATCGTGAGAAATCACGACGGGCTACTACCAGCTGCAAATCAATAAAAATTGAGTCCCCCATTCTGATTTCTCTTCTGAATCGGCACTCTTCTCTAAAAAGGATGGGGCCCATATTAAATTGATGGTATACAGACTCCGTCAACCCTTTCTCATGCATGAATGAGATACGGCATAATGCGGCCCAATCATAGTAAACTGAATGACGCACATGAAAGTTAGCATCAATATCGGCCCAACGTAATTGTAGCGGAAATTTAAAAGACTCCATTCTGCAAAGTTAATTGCTTTAGATATGGCACTTATTCAACGGCCAGCCATTACCTTTGTGAACACTTTTAAATTATGAAAAGATTATTCTCTGCACTTCTTCTACTAAGTTGCACACTTACTTTTGGACAAACCAAAAAGCCAACAGTGGCTGCGCCTGTAAAAAAAAGCAGCCCTTCTGCCGTAAAACCAGCTACCACTACAGCTGCTGAAAAAATGCTTAAAAATGAAATAGACTCGGTAAGCTATGCCCTGGGTGTTAGTCTTGCTGGCTATTATCAATCACAAGGAGTTTCCAAATTGAATGGAGCAATATTGGGAGCTGCCGTAAATGACCTTTTGAATGGACGTACCCTAATTTTAGACAACAATTCCTCAGGAACCCTCTTAAACGCTTATATGACACGTGTACAAAGTGAAAAATCAAAACAAAACAAAGAAGCTGGTGAGAAATTTTTAGCTGAGAACAAAAAAAGAGCTGGCGTTATTACCACTGAAAGTGGCCTACAATATGAGATCATTACGCCGGGAACTGGAGAAAGCCCTGCGGCTACAGATTCCGTTACCTGCCATTATAGAGGTACGTTTATTGATGGAAGAGGTTTTGACAATTCCTACGATCGTGGTCAACCCATTACTTTTCCACTCAATGGAGTGATCAAGGGTTGGACCGAGGGCTTACAATTAATGAAAGTGGGTGCTAAATATAAATTCTATATCCCCTACCAACTTGGATATGGAGAATACGATTACATGTCGATACCTGGCGGTTCAGCTCTTCTGTTTGAAGTAGAGCTAATTGAGGTTAAAAGAAAAAGCTAACCTCAGCTGTTGACGAGCGCTATGGCTTCTTGTGCCCAACCCAATGCGATTTCAAATTGTTGCGCAGGACTTAACAAAGAATTGTCCAATACGCGTGCATCTGGAGCCTGACGAAGGGGACTCTCTGAACGGTTTGCATCAAGATAATCACGCTGTTCTAAGTTTTCACGCACTTGAGTGGCTGTAATTGCTGGATTGTTTATTTGCAATTCCTTCAATCGACGTTGTACACGAATTTCTTTATCCGCCGTCATGAAAATTTTCAACTCGGCTTCTGGGAAAACAACGGTACCGATATCACGACCATCCATTACAATTCCTTTTGCCATTCCCAATCTTTGCTGCTGCTGAACCGCAAATTGACGTACCCTGGCTAATGCGGCTATTTCACTAACACGGGAGGCAACCTCCATTTCACGAATGAGTGTTTCTACATTCTCACCATTGAGTAAAATATCACTGGCTCCCCTATTTGGATTAAATACAAATTGCAGCTGAATAGAGTTTAATGCTTTTTCAACAGCAACGGAATCGGCAGGATTTATCTGATTACGAATAAAAAAAAGGGTAATGGCACGGTACATTGCGCCACTATCAACAAAAACATACCCCAAAGCACGAGCAAGTGCTTTTGCAAGCGTACTCTTGCCACAGCTAGACCAGCCATCCAGGGTAATAATAATCTTTTGATCTGGCATTGACTATCAGGAAGCCTGTGTAGGCGCGGATGCTCTTTCCTTAAATGTGAAGAATAATTTTGTTTGTTCCTGGTCAGTATCGGCAACCAATACATCTCCTTCCTTGACATTTAGATTAAGGATCTCTTCTGCAAGAGGGTCCTCCAAGTATTTTTGGATAGCCCGATGCAACGGTCTAGCGCCAAACTGAACGTCATACCCCTTGTCTGCCAAGAAGCTCTTGGCTGTTTCGGTAAGCTCTAGGCTAAATCCAAGATTAGTCAAGCGCTTCATAACGCCTTTCATGAGGATATCGATGATGTTGAAGATATTTTCACGAGTGAGGCTATTGAAAATAATCACATCATCGATCCTATTAAGAAACTCTGGAGAAAATGTTTTTTTCAAGGCCTTTTCAATAACGGCTTTGTTTGCCTCATCCTCAGATTCCATTTTAGCACTGGTCGTAAATCCTACACCTGTTCCAAAATCTTTCAGTTGTCTGACACCAATGTTTGATGTCATAATAATCAATGTATTCTTGAAGTCAACCTTTCTTCCAAGCCCATCCGTTAATTGACCATCGTCCAATACTTGCAACAAAATATTGTAAATATCAGGGTGTGCTTTTTCTATCTCATCCAGAAGAATTACACTATAGGGTTTACGACGAACTCTTTCTGTCAATTGTCCTCCTTCTTCATAACCTACATATCCGGGAGGAGCACCTATCAATCGACTTACCGTAAATTTTTCCATGTATTCGCTCATGTCAATTCGAATCAATGAATCTTCTGAATCGAATAAATGACGCGCAAGTGCCCGCGCAAGCTCTGTCTTTCCAACTCCAGTAGGACCTAGGAAAATAAATGTACCAATAGGCTTCTTGGGATCTTTCAGCCCCACGCGATTACGCTGTATGGCCTTTACCACTTTCTGAATAGCCTCGTCCTGACCAATTACTAAACCGCGCATGTCATCGGCCATTCGACGCAATTTCTCGGTTTCGGCCTGGACCATTCGCTTTACAGGAATTCCTGTCATCATGCTAATGACTTCAGCAATATCCTCCTCTCCTATAGGAAACTTGCGGTGCTTGCTCTCCTCTTCCCACTCCGCCTTGGCACGCTCAAGCTCTTCCTGTAGCTTTTTTTCCGTGTCGCGAAGCGAGGCGGCTTCCTCAAACTTTTGACTTTTGACTACTTTGTTTTTTTCAACCTTTACCTCTTCAATTTTCTGCTCGAGCTCTGTAATGGAAGGAGGAACATTAATATTTTTTAAGTGAACTCTTGCACCAACTTCATCCATCACATCAATTGCCTTATCAGGCAACAAGCGGTCAGTAATATACCGATCGCTTAGCTTGACACAAGCATCGATTGCCTGCTGGTCATAATTTACATTGTGATAATCTTCGTATTTATTTTTGATATTATTCAATATCTGAATCGTATCATCTACACTGGGCGGATCGATAATTACCTTCTGAAATCGACGATCCAATGCTCCATCTTTTTCAATATGCATGCGATACTCGTCTAACGTGGAAGCACCAATGCACTGCAATTCACCTCTGGCCAAAGCGGGCTTAAATATATTGCTCGCATCCAAGGATCCACTAGCCCCACCCGCACCTACGATTGTATGTAACTCGTCAATAAAAAGAATTACATCACGATTCTTTTCCAATTCGTTCATGATTGCCTTCATCCGTTCTTCGAACTGTCCGCGATATTTAGTGCCTGCTACCAATGCAGCGAGGTCAAGCGAAATAACACGCTTATCAAAAAGCACACGAGATACTTTCCGTTGAACAATGCGAAGTGCAAGCCCCTCAACGATGGCAGTTTTACCCACACCAGGTTCACCAATCAGAATAGGATTATTTTTTTTACGACGAGAAAGTATTTGAGAGACTCTCTCAATTTCCTTTTCCCTGCCCACTATTGGATCGAGCGTACCCATCTCCGCCATTCGGGTAATATCCCTACCAAAGTTATCAAGCACCGGAGTCTTGCTTTTTGTAGCTCCTGTTGACTTAGGAGCAGATTTCAACGAACCCGCTTTTTTTTCTTCCTCAAACTCCTCATCATTTTCCTCTGGAAATTCAGCTCTTGGTTCATTCGACTTTACAATGCCCAACTCTTGACGGAATAAATCGTAATCAACATCAAACTGGTTTAGAATTTGCGTGGCGATATTTTCCTTATTCTTCAATATCGAGAGCATCAAATGTTCAGTTTCAACGGTATTACTTTTAAGCGCTTTTGCTTCAAGCACCGTGACACGAATCACTTTCTCGGCCTGTTTAGTTAAGGGCAAGGAATTGATATTGGCGACATTCTTTCCGGTTTTATCTTTTACCGCCAATTCAATTTCTTTTCTGAGTTCATAGAGGTCCACATTAAAACTCTTGAGAATTCGCACTGCTGTGTTTTCTCCCTCTCGAATCATTCCTAAGAGTAAGTGCTCAGTACCAATGAAATCATTACCCAAACGCAACGCTTCCTCCCTACTGAAGGAGATAATTTCCTTGACCTGAGCTGAAAAATTATTATCCATTTTACAGAATATTACTGTTGTTACAATATTAACGAATAATTTCGGGAAGGGTATTGAGGCAATTATAAACCCCTGTTAATAAACCATTCCCCTATACAAGGACATGAGAATCAAAATTGATACCAAAGAGCGATTTAAAGTTGTAACCATACTCGAGCCCCTCTTAACTGCTAGGTTGGCAGCCGAATTCACAGAAATCCTTAAAAAAGGGCAGGAAGCTGACAGTTCAACGGAAGGCGCTTTTGCCCACCTGGTTGTTGTAATGTCTGAGGTACAAGAAATTGAAAAAGAAGCTACCCATTTCTTAGCATCAATACAAAAGGCTTTTTACGAGCAGGAACACTCCTTTGTTTATTGCGGCTTACAACCCGCCGTAGAAAAAACATTCAAAGACACTGGTTTAATTGAGATGATGAATATCACCCCGACGGAGAGTGAGGCATGGGATATCTTGCAGATGGAAGAGATTGAGCGAGAATTGTTGAAAGATCCAGATGCTTAATCGTTAATAATTTGAACTTATGTTTTCCGTTACAATTCTTGGAAATAATTCTGCAGTGCCCGCCTATGAGCGTTTTCCCACTAGCCAACTGGTATCATTTAACGGAATTAAGTTTTTGATAGACTGTGGAGAAGGCACTCAAATGCAATTGATGCGGTATAAAATTAGGTATAGCCGCATCTCTCATATATTCATCTCCCATCTTCATGGAGACCATTACTTTGGACTTATTGGACTTATTAACAGCTTTGGACTTCTTAACAGACAACAAGATCTACATATATATGGCCCCTCGCCCCTAAAAGAGATCATTGAAATGCAACTCAACGTTGCCTCAACCCGACTACCCTTTTCCCTACACATTCACACAATTGAATTACCAGGGACTTTGGTTGAAAATGAGGAAATAAAAATATCCTGCTTTCCCACTGATCATCGTATAGAGTGTTTTGGGTTTTTATTTCAGGAGAAAGAGCTGCCTCGCAAACTAATAACTCATCGTAGTCGACCACGTTCCTATGCTTATTGCGCGGATACACGTTATGACGAACGCATGTTGCCCTATGTTGAAGGAGTTGACTTACTTTATCATGAGTCAACTTATTTACATGATCAATTTGAGAAAGCTGAACTACGTTTTCATGCTACGGCAAAGCAAGCTGCCCAATTTGCAAAAAATGCAGGTGCCCGCCGCCTACTGCTTGGACACTTCAGTAGCCAATACGAAAACATACAAGGATTTGAGGAAGAGGCCAGAGAGATTTTTATAGCCAGTGAAAATGCGTTACAGGGGGTTACCTACCTGGTTTAGCAACAATTTAATTTTTTCCTGATGGGTTTTGCTAACTGGCCACACAGGGAGTCGAAATGTATTTTTACAAAGTCCTATTTCCGCCATCATTGCTTTAATACCAGCAGGGCTACCCTCAGCAAATAGTGCCGCAATAACTTCAAGGTACTTGTTGTGAAGGGGACGTGCTTTTTCAAAATCGCCGGCTAAACAATACCGAACCATATCAGAAAATTCTTTAGGAAAAGCATTGGCGACTACAGAAATTACTCCACTTGCACCCGCAGCAATCAAGGGCAACGTAATGGGATCATCCCCGCTAATAACCATAAAGTCAGCGGGCTTATCTCGTAAAAGTTGCAGAATCAAATCCATATTTCCACTGGCTTCTTTTGTAGCAAATACAGATTTACATTCCCTGGCAATTCGAAGTTGTGTTGCAGCGGATATTGACTGTCCCGTTCTTCCAGGAACATTATACATGATCACAGGGAGCGGTGTATGCTGATCGATGAGTTTGTAATGCTGAAATATTCCCTCCTGATTGGGTTTGTTATAATAAGGGCTTACAGAAAGTATTGCAGTATATCCCGTAAGATCAAAATGCGTTAATGCATGTACAACTTCCTGTGTATCGTTACCACCAATTCCAGCTACAAGTGGGATGCGACCAGCCGTATACTCTTGCACAAAGGAAAAAATCGCTTGCTTTTCATCTCCATGAATCGTTGCGCTTTCGCCGGTGGTTCCCAAAACAACTAAATATTCTACCCCTCCAGTTATCCAAAAATCAAGGCATCGTTGAAAATCAGCCCAATCAACGGCACCTTCTTCAGTAAAGGGAGTTACAATAGCGATTCCAGTTCCACTAAATGTTTTCTGTAGATTCATGATTGAAAATCCTAAGGTTGAGTTATCTATTCTTCCCAAAATCCCATTCTTCCAAACTTCTCTATACGATCTTGAACTCTCTTTTCCGCAGGTATGTTTCGCAAGGATTGCAATACTGGAATAAGATAATCTTTGAGTTGTTGTGCAGCTTGATCATAATCCCAGTGCGCACCTCCGGCAGGTTCTGGTATAATGCCGTCAATCAAACCAAAATCTAGCATCCTATCCGCAGTTAACCGAAGCTGCTCGGCAGCAATTTCCTTTTTGTCCCAACTTCTCCATAAAATAGAGGAACAACTCTCGGGACTGATTACAGTATACCAAGTGTTCTCCATCATATAGACCCGATCACCAACACCAATACCCAAAGCACCGCCACTGGCGCCCTCTCCAATAATTACACAAATCACTGGAACTTTAAGTCGGATCATCTCATAGATATTACGGGCAATAGCCTCCCCTTGTCCTCTTTCCTCGGCCTCTAAACCAGGAAATGCACCCGGTGTATCAATTAAAGTAACAATTGGCTTATTAAACTTTTCAGCCAATTTCATCAAACGAAGCGCCTTCCTATAGCCTTCGGGGTTTGCCATCCCGAAGTTGCGAAGCTGTCGAGTTTTGGTATTAATTCCTTTTTGTTGGCCGATAAACATAACTGTTTCTCCACCCAAGGAGGCAAAACCACCAACCATTGCTTTATCATCTTTCACATTGCGATCCCCGAACAACTCAACAAAATTGCTGGTCATCTTTTCAATATACTTGAGCGTATAGGGTCGGTCGGGATGGCGGCTAAGCTGTACACGCTGCCAACTGGTTAATTTCTTTGTTAGTTCACTTCTCTTTTCAAGAACCTGTTGATTTAATTTCTCAATGACATCAGAATAATCAACTTTCCCCTTTGCAGACTTCTGCTCCAGGTCTGTAATTTCCTCAATCAGCTCCTTTAGCGGCTGTTCAAAGTCTATAAATTGTCGGTTATTATTTGCTGGCATAGCCTTAGGCGTAAGGGTCGAAATTACATATTATGCGGGAATTGGCCTCTTAAAGGGGAGGTTACGCAAAGGCTATTTTAGGTATAAAAATGATTTGGAACAGAAAAAGTCCAACGCTATCTTTGCCCTCCCAAATTTGGGAAACGGATCGGTAGTTCAGTTGGTTAGAATGCCGCCCTGTCACGGCGGAGGTCGCGGGTTCGAGTCCCGTCCGGTCCGCAAACTGGACAACCCCGGTAAAAAATACCGGGGTTTTTATTTTAAACGATGGGCACAAACCTCAAAGTAGGACTAATTGGAGCGGGATATCTGGGCAAAATTCACTTGGCTAATTGGAAGGAGATTGAGCAAGTTGAATTGGTAGGCTTTTATGACCCCAATCCTGAAACGGCAGCAAATATTGCCCGTGAGTTTTCTATTCCAGCTTTTGAAACGGGCGAACAACTTATTGATTCCTGCGAAGCAATAGATATAACAGCACCTACTAATCATCACCTTGAGTGGTGTGAAAAAGCAATTCGAAAAGGGAAACATGTTTTTGTTGAAAAACCACTTGCCGCTTCTCTAGATGAGGCCAGAAAAATTGTTGCACTTACCCGTGAATCAGGAGTCAAATTGCAGGTTGGTCATGTAGAACGTTTCAATCCTGCATACCTGGCGGTGAAAGATCTTTCTTTGCAACCCCTTTTTATCGAAGTGCATCGCTTGGCTCAATTCAATCCCAGAGGCACTGAGGTGAGTGTAGTGTTGGATTTAATGATCCACGATATAGACATCATACTGAGCCTGGTTAAAAGTGATATAAAACAGATTTCTGCAAGTGGCGTTGCCGTATTAACGGATACCCCCGATATTGCCAATGTGCGAATTGAATTTCATAATGGTTGTGTGGCTAACTTGACAAGCAGTCGGATATCCATGAAAAAAATGCGAAAAATTCGACTCTTCCAAAAAGATGCCTACATCGGTATAGACTTTTTAGATAAAAAAACTGAAGTCATCAAATTGAAGGGGGAAGAGGAAGAAGAAAATGCTTTCACATTTGATATAGAAACGCATGCAGGTGTAAAGACAATTGCTATTTCAAGTCCGGAAATTCCTGCAGTAAACGCCATACAATCCGAACTCATTTCGTTTAGAGACGCCATTCTTCAGAATTCACGCCCCATGGTTTCGGAAACTGACGGAATGCTAGCGATGGATGTAGCCCACCAAATCATAGAAAAAATTAATCAGCAGCTGGTTCGTCTTTAATCTTATTTTTTTCTTGTAGCCATACTGCCGCAATGTGAAGATCTACGGGACGGGTAATTTTGATATTGGACTCTTCCCCCTTGATTAAATTAATTGTATAGCCAGCCTTTTCCAATACAGTTGCTTCGTCCGTAAATGAGGAGTCATAAGGAACCTGAAATGCAGAAAGAATCCAATTAGATTTAAAGACCTGTGGCGTTTGCACTAAAAGCACCTGTTCTCGGTTCAAAACACGATGCTGTCCTTCCTCCATAAAACGAATACTATCTCGAGAGGACAAAACAGGAACAGCACTGCCGGTAGCCAGGGCCTCTTGATAACATGATTGTATCAATTCAGTACTTACCAAACAGCGAACGGCATCATGAACAAAAACCACAGCCTCTTCATTTACTGTAGCAAGCCCCTTTTGAACAGAATGAAAACGCGTTTCTCCCCCACTTACAATTTCGATAGGATGATCAAATTTATTGGCAATGAGCAGTGAGCCTTCCTGTATGTGGTTACTTGGTAAAACAAGTGTCAATCTAATATCCGAAAATGCTTTAATGAATGTACGAATCGTGTGCACAAGCACAGGTTCACCGGCAATTTCTAAAAACTGCTTTGGCTGCGAGGTTCCCATTCGCACCCCTGTACCCCCGGCCACTATGATGGCATGTTTTTTCATGAAATGCAAAGATAGGAGCGAACTTGTTGGACTATTTGCTGTGGTTGTATTTGATGTAAACAGGCATAATCACCTCTGAAACAGGTTTTATTTCCAAATACAGAACAGGGCCTGCAAGTCAAATCGGTTTGGATCACGTTATCCATGGACTGCCCCCAGCCTAGAAATCCAGCGTATGGATGTGTAGCCCCCCAAATGGAAATTACAGGAGTATTTACCAGCGAGGCCAGGTGCATATTGGCAGAGTCCATCGTGATCATCAGGTCCATTATGGAGATTAAATCAAGCTCTTGACTTAACTCCAATTGACCAGCCATATTTTTTACAGAAGGGAATTCTTGCTCCCATTCTGCCAATTGTGTTGCTTCCTGTCCAGGCGCACCAAAGAGAAATAATTGACAAGGTATTGACTCCAGAAGGCCTGCTATCAATTGCTTTGCCATGGGCAGGGGAAGAGACTTTCCCACATGTTTAGCAAAAGGAGCAAACCCAATTTTTATGGGTGTTTGTTGACCTGGTCTTTTGTGAAGAAAATTAGAATCTAATTGTAGCGAATAACCGAGTGAGCGGAAAACAATTGCATAGCGCTCAAAAGTAGAGAGTAGCGGCTTGACTACTTTTTGATTTTTTCTGGTTAACGCACGCTTTTCGCTTCTTCCTTTATCAATGGCGCGAACTGAAGATCCTTTAATTCTAAAAAAGAAAGAAAGAATTTTACTGCGTAACACATTATGTAAATCTGCAACAGGAACAGCCCCTGCTAATCGATATACAGATTTGAAAAGATTCCATAATCCAAAGAATCCGCGATGAGTTCCCTTAAAATCAGCTCCAACAAACTGTAATCTTTCTATTCCATCAAAGAGTGGAGCATAAACTTGCTGAGAAACCATGATTACATGTAATGAGGGATTTTGCAGCAATAAGGTCTTAACAACAGGAACAGTCATGGCCACATCCCCCATTGATGAAAAGCGAATTACCAGTAATGTGTTTGTGGCTGAAAAGTTCATGACTTTTGCTGATACAACACTGGATTTAAGCTGGCGTCATTGTACATCTTCATCTGACGATATACTTTCATACGTATCTGACCAGCCTTGATAGAATCCAACAATTGGTCAATAGAAAGTGACAGATCTTCCCGCTGTTCATACAGCACTGATAATTTTGCAGCACAGCGTTGTTGGTGCTCAGGCGAAGCTTCCTTTCGATTCACTTCGCTTTCCATATGATAAATCTTAAGCGCCAAAATACTGAGCCTATCAATTGCCCAGGCTGGGCTCTCCGTATTTACCCTGGCATCGGCCGCATACTTTACCGTACTAAAAAGACCAAGCAAATAGTCATCTATTTGTTCGACCAAATCTGTCCTAAGTTGGTTTGATTTGTCAATACTGCGCTTTAGCGTTAACCCCTCAACTGGATCAATAACGGGATCTCTTACCAAATCCTCTAAATGCCACTGAACGGTATCGACCCAACACTTGTAATAGAGCAACGATTCAACTGTTTCGGCGCCATATGGATTAACCAAGGGTGCTGAAACCTGATCAATCAGATGATAGTCATCAATTGACTGCTTAAAAATTCTATTACAAATAAGCGCATTCATACCCTATTGCTTCGAGGATGGCTTATAGCGCTCATTCAACCCTTTGATCAAATCCGCGGTAATATTATTTACAGAGTCTTTGTAATAAAAAAGTCCCTGCTCGTAAGAAACAATATAAGTATAGTTGTGATTCTTGTTATACTCCTGCAAATAAGCCTCAATCTTTGATTTAATTTCGTTTTGACGACGCATTACAAAATCACCATATTCAGCATCCAAAGCTTGCTTTCTGTTCTTCATCTGCTCTTCTAAATTTCTTAACTCCCTACCTGCTGCTTCACTTTGACTTTCATTCATCAATCCGGTGCTAGCTTGTTGCTGAAAGTAATTATAGCGCTGCTGAGCATTACCTGCCATTTTTTGCATCTCTTGCTCCATGGATTGCTCTTTCTTGGACAACTCCTCTTTCAGCTCTTTTACCAAATTGAAATTAGCCTCAATAGAATCCATTTCGAAGTAAGCCATACTAAATGTTCCAGGAGCGCTTGCCTGATGGGACCTGACACTATTCCCTCCACTGAAATATCGTATACCCAAAAAAAGCAAAGCAGCTGTGAGCAATACATTCCAAATAATAAATCCTTTGTTCATTTAATTTTTTTTGAAGTTAATTATCCCCCTAAAATTAATGGAGAAGTAGTAAAAAAAAGGCCGCTTCTGAAGAAACGGCCTTTATGTTTTTGCAACTTACTCTTCCTCGTCAAAGGCCATAGCCTCTCGGGTTGTCTGGAGCAATTCGTATTCCTCTTTGCTTCCAACAATCATGCGCTCAAACTCGCGCAAGCCCGTACCGGCCGGTATCGGATGACCCGTGATAACATTCTCCTTGAGACCAAGCATTTCATCTGTTTTACCGTTGATTGCGGCAGAAGAAAGCACTTTAGTAGTCTCCTGGAAGGAGGCGGCTGAAATCCAGCTCTGAACGCCCAGAGAGGCTTTTGTAATACCCAATAATGTGGGTGAAGAAGTAGCAGGCTTCGCATCGCGATACTCTACCACTTTCTTGTCGGAGCGACGAAGAATAGAATTCTCCTCACGTAGCTCTCTCAAGTTTACAATCTGTCCAGCGCGAAGCTTAGTACTATCACCTGGTTCTGTAACCACCTTTTTATCGAAGATGTAATCATTCTCCTCTACGAATTCAAACTTATCTACTAAGTCATCCTCCAGGAATCGAGTATCACCTGGATCCACAATGTTAACCTTACGCATCATCTGACGAACAATTACTTCGATGTGCTTATCGTTGATTTTAACACCCTGGAGTCGATACACTTCCTGGATTTCGTTCACTACATATTCCTGAACGGCAAATGGCCCTTTGATCGATAAAATATCAAACGGAGCAATCTGACCATCCGATAGTGCTGTACCTGCTTTTACGAAGTCGCCATCTTGCGCCAAAATCTGGCGGGTAAGCGGCACTAAGTATTTCTTTTGAACACCATCTTTTGCTTCAATGGTAATCTCACGGTTACCGCGCTTAACAGCACCCATGATCACCACTCCATCGATTTCAGCAACAACAGCAGGGTTACCAGGATTACGCGCTTCGAACAACTCGGTAACACGTGGTAGACCTCCGGTGATATCACGGAGTTTACCAAGGATACGAGGTATCTTAACAATAACCTGACCCGCCTTCACATCGTCGCCTTCTTCAATGATAATATGACTTCCTGTAGGCAGGTTGTAAGACTTCTTGTCTTTACCCTCCACTAAGATGGACGGGATCTTTGTCTTATCTCGAGTTTCGATTACCACTTTCTCACGGTGACCTGTTTGCTCATCAGCTTCCTCACGATAGGTTACGCCATCGATTACGTTTTCAAACTTGATCTTACCGTCGATCTCAGAAAGAATTACGTTATTGAATGGATCCCAAGTACAGATCACATCACCTTTAGCAACCTTTTGACCATCCTTTACATTAAGGGTAGCACCATAAGGAATGTTATTAGTGATCAACAGACGATCTGCCTTAGCATCAACGATACGAACCTCTCCGGTACGTCCAATTACAACCTGAGATTTTGTTCCTTCGTTGTTAGCAATAGATACAGTGCGTAGTCCGTCAAATTGAATTGTGCCATCAAACTTAGCGGCCAAGGTAGATTCCACCGAAGCAGAACCAGCCACACCACCCACGTGGAAAGTACGTAGGGTCAACTGTGTACCAGGCTCACCGATTGATTGAGCTGCAATGATTCCTACTGCATCACCCTTTTGTGCGGTGATTCCAGATGCCAGATTTCTTCCATAACACTTCACACAAACACCGCGCTTGCTTTCGCAAGTGAGTACAGAGCGAATTTCTACGGTCTCTACGCCGGCATCTTCAATTTGTTTTGCCAATTGCTCAGTGATTTGTTCACCGGCAGCAACGATTAATTTTTCAGAAACAGGATCGTATACATTGTGAAGGGAAGTACGTCCTTCAATACGATCACTTAATGGTTCGATGATATCCTCATTATCCTTTAAGGCCGTAGTTGCAATACCACGAAGTGTACCACAATCCTCTTCCGTAATCACCACATCTTGGGCCACATCCACCAGACGACGAGTCAAATAACCTGCATCGGCTGTTTTAAGGGCCGTATCGGCAAGACCTTTACGAGCACCGTGTGTTGAAATAAAGTAATCCAATACGTTCAATCCACCTTTGAAGTTGGAAAGAATCGGATTTTCAATGATCTCACTACCTGTCGATCCAGATTTACGTGGCTTAGCCATCAATCCGCGAATACCAGCCAACTGTTTAATCTGCTGTTTAGAACCACGGGCTCCGGAATCCAACATCATATATACAGAGTTGAAACCTTGCTTATCGCTGCTCAACTCTTTAATCAACGTTTCAGTAATACGTGTATCTACACGGCTCCAAATGTCTACAATCTGGTTATAACGTTCGTTATTAGTGATAAGACCCATATTGTAGCTCTCCCAAACTTCCTCTACCTCATTCTTGGCATTCTCCAACAATTCCTCCTTGACATCAGGAATAATCAAGTCGTTAATGTTAAAGGAAAGACCACCTTTAAAGGCAGTGCGGAATCCAAGTTGTTTGATATCGTCCAAGAACTTGGCAGTTTTGGGAACATTGGTAATAGTGATAATGTCACCAATGATTTCACGTAGATTCTTTTTAGTAAGTAGTGCATTCACAAAACCAACCTCTGCAGGAACATGTTGGTTGAACAACACACGTCCTACCGTAGTTTCGATCAGTTTCTTTTCTAACTGACCACTTTCGCTACGAACATTGGCTTTTACCTTGATCCATGCATGCAAGTCAATCTTTCCTTCGTTGTAGGCAATAATTACCTCTTCGCTGGAGTAGAAAGACTTACCCTCCCCTTTCATTTTCTCTTTATCGGTGCTGCGTTTTCCTTTAGTGATATAGTACAGACCTAACACCATGTCCTGTGAAGGAAGTGTGATTGGCGTACCGTTCTGCGGATTCAAGATATTGTGAGAAGCCAGCATCAATAACTGCGCTTCCAAAATAGCTCCATGGCTAAGTGGCACGTGCACGGCCATCTGGTCTCCGTCAAAGTCTGCGTTAAAGGCAGAAGTAACTAACGGATGCAATTGGATAGCCTTTCCTTCGATTAATTTAGGTTGAAACGCTTGAATAGAAAGACGGTGAAGCGTGGGGGCACGATTCAACAAGACTGGATGTCCTTTCAAAATATTTTCAAGGATATCCCAAATAACAGCTTCTTTCTTATCGACTAGTTTTCGAGCAGATTTAACCGTTTTTACGATTCCTCTTTCAATTAGCTTACGAATAATGAATGGCTTGAATAACTCAGCTGCCATATCTTTTGGCAGACCACACTCATGCAATTTCAATTCAGGGCCTACCACAATTACAGAACGACCTGAATAATCCACACGTTTACCAAGTAGATTCTGACGGAAGCGACCTTGCTTTCCTTTCAAAACATCACTCAATGATTTCAACGCACGTCCACCCTCTGCTTTTACAGCATTTGATTTACGGCTATTGTCAAATAAGGAGTCAACAGCTTCCTGCAACATCCTCTTTTCGTTACGGAGGATAACTTCTGGTGCTTTGATCTCTAATAAGCGCTTCAAACGATTATTACGAATAATAACACGACGATACAAGTCATTCAAATCAGAAGACGCAAATCGACCACCGTCCAAAGGAACCAATGGACGAAGCTCTGGTGGAATTACAGGAATGTATTGCATTACCATCCACTCAGGACGGTTGGTGATACGCTGGTTTGCATCGCGGAATGCTTCCACAACGCTAAGACGTTTCAATGCATCAGCTTTACGCTGCTGTGATGTTTCGTTGGCAGCAGCATTACGCAAATCAAATGATAATTGATCCAAGTCGATACGTGCTAAAAGATCATTTACCGCTTCTGCACCCATCTTTGCAATGAACTTCTGAGGATCATCATCAGGGAGATATTGATTTTCTTTTGGAAGTGTTTCCAAAATATCCAAATACTCCTCTTCAGTTAAAAGATCCGCCACGCGTTGTCCTTTCTCCTCTCGGATACCCGGCTGAATCACTACATAACGCTCATAGTAAACGATTGACTCTAACTTCTTAGAGCTCATTCCCAAAAGGTATCCAATTTTATTAGGTAGTGATTTGAAATACCAAATATGAACTACTGGCACCACCAATTTGATGTGTCCCATTCTTTCACGACGTACTTTTTTCTCAGTAACCTCTACACCGCAACGGTCACAAACGATACCCTTGTAACGGATACGCTTATATTTTCCGCAGGCACACTCGTAATCCTTAACAGGACCAAAAATGCGCTCACAGAAAAGACCATCACGTTCAGGCTTGTACGTGCGGTAGTTAATAGTTTCCGGCTTTAAAATTTCTCCAAAGCTTCTCTCCAGAATATTATCAGGCGAAGCAAGACCAATAGTGATCTTAGAGAAAGCGGATTTCGGACGGTTTTCTTTTTTTATAGCCATGATCAATAGATCGGTTAAGTAGTTATCAAATGATGTTTTAAGATCAATCAAACTGCAAATCAAGTCCCAGTCCTCTTAATTCATGCACCAATACATTGAAGGATTCAGGAACTCCGGCGCGGGGAACATTATCCCCTTTAACCAACGCTTCGTAAGTCTTAGCCCTTCCAATGATATCGTCACTCTTGATGGTGAGCAATTCCTGAAGAATATTGGATGCACCATACGCTTCCAATGCCCAGACCTCCATCTCTCCAAAACGCTGACCTCCGAACTGTGCTTTACCACCCAGAGGTTGTTGCGTAATAAGGCTGTAAGGCCCGATAGAACGAGCGTGCATCTTGTCATCAACCATGTGATGCAACTTGATCATGTAGATGATACCAACAGTTGCTTTCTGGTCAAAACGTTCTCCCGTTTCACCATCATAGAGGTAAGTATGTCCAAACATCGGAATACCTGCTTGCTGACAGTAAGATCCAATTTCTTCCACGGTAGCACCATCAAAGATGGGTGTCGCGAATTTAAGTCCCAGCTTCTCTCCAGTCCATCCAAGGATTGTTTCATAGATCTGACCGAGATTCATACGGCTAGGTACCCCAAGTGGATTCAGTACGATATCAACAGGCGTACCATCCTCGAGGAATGGCATATCCTCTTGACGAACAATCTTGGCCACAATTCCTTTGTTTCCGTGACGACCCGCCATTTTATCTCCAACCTTCAGCTTACGCTTAACAGCCAGATAAACCTTTGCAAGCTTCAATACACCAGCAGGCAATTCGTCACCAATACTGATATTAAATTTCTCACGCTTATAACGTCCTAACTCCTCATTGAATTTAATACTGTAGTTATGCAACAAGGTATTGATGCGGTCGTCGGTTTTCTTATCACCAGTCCATCCAAGTGGATTGACATTGGCATAATCAAGTGCACGCAAACTCTTGTCAGAGAATTTAGATCCTTTTGGAATTTGAATTTCTCCAAAGTTGTTGCTAACCCCAGCAGAAGAATGATCTTTCAAAAGCGCCCCTAACTTTTCGAGCAATACTTCTTTGAGATCATTTTCATTTTTCTCATGTTGCTTTTCTAATTTCTCAAGCGCAGCTTTCTCACGCACTTTTGCATTCTTATCCTTTTTAGCACGCTGGAAGAGCTTTTTACCAATCACAACTCCTTCTACCCCATTCGGTGCTTTCAGAGAAGCATCCTTGGCATCACCCGCTTTATCACCGAAGATGGCGCGTAATAGCTTTTCTTCTGGAGTCGGATCGCTTTCTCCTTTTGGCGTTATTTTACCAATGAGAATATCTCCTTCTTTTACTTGTGCACCAATACGAATAATTCCATTTTCATCCAGGTCTTTTGTAGCCTCTTCTGAAACGTTAGGAATATCCGGAGTCAATTCTTCTTCTCCTAACTTAGTATCACGCACTTCTAATTCATATTCAGAAATATGAACAGAGGTAAACAAGTCTTCCTTCACTACGCGCTCACTGATAACAATAGCATCCTCGAAGTTGTAACCTTTCCAAGGCATGAAGGCAACTTTCAAATTTTTACCAAGTGCTAATTCGCCATTTTGTGTAGCATATCCCTCGGTTAGAAAATCGCCCTTCTTAATCTTTTGCCCTTTCTTAACAGCAGGACGAAGATTGATACAAGTCTCTTGGTTAGTCTTAATGAACTTAGTGAGCTTGTATATTCTTAAATCATCTTCAAAGCTTACTAACTTTTCGCTTGCGTCACGCTCATAACGAACGTGGATTTCATTGGCATCTACAAACTCAATGACACCATTTCCTTCGGCATGAATTTGAATTCTTGCATCACGGGCAGCCTTTCCTTCAAAGCCAGTTCCTACAACAGGAACATCGGGACGAAGAAGTGGAACCGCTTGGCGTTGCATGTTTGATCCCATTAGGGCACGGTTTGCGTCATCATGCTCCAAGAAAGGAATCAAGGACGCACTCAAACCAACGATTTGGTTAGGAGCCACGTCCATATACTCAACTTCACTCTTATCGAGAATTGGGAAATCACCTGTTTCACGGCTCACTACTTTATCCTCTACCACATTTCCTTTTTCATCCAATGAGGTATTAGCCTGGGCAATTTTTGCTTGGTCTTCTTCTTCTGCACTTAGAAAGGCCAATTCCTTCATGTTTACTTTACCTTCTGCAACCTTTCTGTAAGGAGTTTCGATAAAGCCCATAGGGTTGATCTTCGCATGAACACAAAGTGTTGAGATCAGACCAATGTTCGGACCTTCTGGAGTCTCAATAGTACAAAGACGACCGTAGTGAGAATAGTGTACGTCACGCACCTCGAATCCCGCACGCTCACGACTTAATCCGCCGGGTCCTAGTGCTGAAATACGACGCTTGTGAGTAATCTCAGAAAGCGGGTTGGTTTGATCCAGGAACTGAGAAAGCTGAGAGGTTCCGAAGAAGGAGTTAATTACAGAAGAAAGTGTACGTGCGTTGATCAAGTCAACAGGAGTAAACACTTCATTGTCTCTCACATTCATTCGCTCGCGAATGGTACGTGCCATACGAGCCAAACCAACGCCGAATTGTGCGTACAATTGTTCTCCCACTGTACGTACACGACGATTGCTTAGGTGATCGATATCATCAATCTCTGCTTTACCATTGGTAAGCTTAACAAGATATTTGATGATCAAAATAATATCGTCCTTGGTCAGTGTTTTTTTCTCTAAAGGAAGATTGATATTCAGCTTACGGTTGATCTTATAACGTCCAACCTCTCCCAAATCATAACGCTTATCACTAAAGAACAACTTGTCAATGATTCCACGAGCAGTTTCATTATCTGGAGCATCAGCACCACGTAATTGACGATAGATGAACTGAACAGCCTCTAATTCACTGTTAGAAGTATCCTTATTCAACGTGTTATAGATGATTGCATAATCACCTCCAACGTCTTCACGCTGGATAAACACACTATTTACCTCCAGGGATGTAATTGTTTCAACAGCGGCCTCATCGAGAAGAGTATCGCGCTCCATCACAATCTCGTTTCGCTCGATCGAAACAACCTCTCCAGTATCCTCGTCTACAAAATCTTCGACCCAAGTACGAAGTACGCGGGCAGCAAGGCGTTTGCCGATATGTTTGGATAAAGTTTTCTTGTCTGCTTTAACTTCATCTGCCATTCCGAACAACTCCAGAATATCCTTATCAGTTTCGTAACCAATAGAACGTAACAAGGTTGTTACAGGAAACTTTTTCTTTCGGTCGATGTACGCGTACATGACATTGTTAATGTCTGTAGCAAACTCCATCCAAGCTCCTTTGAAAGGAATCACACGGGCGGAATAAATTTTTGTTCCGTTCGGGTGAACAGACTGACCAAAGAATACACCAGGTGAACGATGTAATTGAGAAACCACCACACGCTCGGCACCATTAATAACAAAAGTACCACGTGGTGTCATATAGGGAATATTGCCCAAGAACACGTCCTGGACAATAGTTTGGAAATCGACGTGCTCTTCGTCATTACAGCTTAGGCGGAGCTTCGCCTTGAGCGGCAATGCGTAAGTAAGCCCTCTTTCCATACACTCTTCAATAGTGTAGCGAGGAGGGTCAATGAAATAATCCAAAAACTCTAGTACGAATATGTTTCTTGTATCCGTAATAGGGAAATTGTCTTTAAATACGCGGAATAATCCTTCGATGTTACGCTTATCGGGAGTAGTTTCCAATTGGAAAAACTCTTTGAAGGACTGGATCTGGACTTCTAAAAGGTCCGGAGCCTCTGCAAGGTGTTTGATCTTACCAAAGTCAATTCTTGCACTGTTTTTTGTAGAAGACATACGCTTAACCGGTTTTTTCTACGTTTAGGACAAAGAGAACACTCCGCGATCTTCGTAGTTTTTTTTACAAAAATCGCTGTGAATGAATCACTTACGAATGGTCTACAATGTCGAAAATATATTTGGCCAAAATAAAGGATTGCAAAGGTAAGTAATGGAAGTGGTTGGCCAAAATTTGTTACCACAAAAATCCGGCCAAAATCAATAAAGTTCCCTTTCTATCCTAAAATGGGTCATTTAAACTTGCTAGATGCCGCCTCTTGCAAAAAAACAGATCCAGCCAAGAATTAGCCTATCCAAAAAAAATAAAAGGGGGTTTTTATTACTCATCATGGGGGTTAGCCTATACTGGATAGTATCACAATTTTTATACGTAACCCCCAAAAGCTTAGCACAAAATAATTCATACAAAATACTGCATATCAAATATTTAAATTCATTTGATTCAATAAAAAGTAATAAAAGTAGACGTCTCGAAAAGCCTGGCTATAATAAGCTAGTTTGGCAAACCCCTAATGGAGAAAAAAAAGTAGTGGGGATTACCCAAAAAATAGACTTGAATTTAGCTGATTCCCAGGCCCTAGATAAACTCCCAGGGATTGGGCCGGTATTATCAGCCAGGATAATAAAATACAGGAATAAACTGGGAGGCTTCCACTCCATAGAGCAGCTAAGAGAAGTATACGGATTACCCGACTCGACATACGACAAAATCAGCCCGCACCTTAAGGTTACTGGAAAATTGGTCGATAAG
Organism: uncultured Chitinophaga sp.; assembly: GCA_964576375.1. Classification (GTDB taxonomy): domain Bacteria; phylum Bacteroidota; class Bacteroidia; order Chitinophagales; family Chitinophagaceae; genus JJ008. Next base: position 4,920 of record CAZNUR010000012.1, on the reverse strand, counting down.
ATTTATCTGAACAGTGTTGACATAAAAACAATGGCAATGCATCCCTACATTGGTTGGGAAAATGCCAAAATGATTATTCGCTATCGAAATTCTCATGGATTATTTAATGATGCGGTGGAGCTTGAATCTATTTGGGGTTTGGAGAAGAAAAAGATCAGTCGATTACTACCCTACCTGAGTTTTGATTCGACCTTAACGAGTAAATAAAAAAGCCCACCGAAATACGGCGGGCTTTTTTATATCGGGAAGAAAAGATCTTAAGCGATCTCTACTTCAGCACCAGCTTCTTTCAACTTAGCAGCAATTTCTTCTGCCTCAGCTTTAGAAACATTTTCTTTTACAGTTTTCGGAGCACCGTCTACCATATCCTTCGCTTCTTTCAAGCCAAGTCCGGTAAGGTCTTTCACGATTTTAACTACATTCAGCTTAGAAGCTCCACCATTCTTAAGAATAACATTGAAGGCAGTCTTCTCTTCAGCAGCAGCTGCGCCACCACCGTCGCCACCACCTGCTACAACTACTGCAGCAGCAGCGGGTTCAATTCCGTAATCATTTTTCAGGACATCAGCTAGTTCCTGAACTTCTTTCACGGTCAAAGCCACTAGGCTCTCCGCGAGTGCTTTTACATCAGCCATTTTGTTTCAATTTTTACCGTTTTCACTGCTAGGTAGCTCCAACGGCAGGTTTAAAAAAATTTGCCTTTGTTCGTTTCAATCAGAAACACCCTCAGGCCTGGGTATTTATTTAGTTCGTCGCTAGACGAAAAAATACTTTACTCGGCAGCAGCAGCTTGCTTCTCGTGATGCTGCAATAATCCAGCCAATACACGCTTAGCAGGAGATTGCAACAATCCGATCACCTCGCCGATCAATTCGTTCTTGGTCTTGATCTTAGTAAGTGCCACCAATTGATTGTCGCCACTGTAAACATCTCCATTGATAAAGGCAGCTTTTAACACGGGCTTGTCGCCATTACTTTCCTTGCGGAAAGAGGAAATGATCAGCGCCGGCTCTTTTGGATTTTCTGAAAACAGTAATGCTGTTACACGATGTAATGAATCGTACATGCCAGCATAACGCTCGTTATCTAAAGATTCAAGTGCCTTTTTGATCAGGGTGTTCTTGGCTACTTTCATCTCAACATTCTTACTGAAACAAGCACGACGCAATTTGCCTACTTGTTCAACAGTTAAGGATTCTGTATCGGTTACATAGAAGTTGTTGTACTGAGAGAATTTACCTTTCAGCACTTCAATCACTTCGTTTTTTTGCTCTTTAGTCATTGTATTGGAATTAGACTGTGGTAATTAGGTTTAGGATAATCAGTTGATAAAAGCTTTTGTGTCAATAGCGATACCAGGACTCATGGTAGAGGCCATACTGATACCCTTCAGGTAAGTTCCCTTAGCAGAAGAAGGCTTTGCTTTGATAATTGCATTAAGCAACTCCTGGCTGTTCTCAGCAATTTTCTCAGGGGCAAAACTCACACGTCCAATGGAAGCGTGTACGATACCTACTTTATCTACTTTGAATGCAATTTTTCCACCTTTCACATCATTGATTGCAGCAGCTACATCATTGGTAACAGTACCTGTTTTAGGGTTTGGCATCAGGTTACGAGGACCTAACACTTTACCAAGTTTACCAATTTTAGGCATGACGCTGGGGGTTGCGATGATTACATCTATATCTACCCACCCACCTTCAATTTTTGTTACAAATTCGTCCAACCCTACATAATCAGCACCTGCTTCTTTTGCAGCAGCCTCTTTATCGGGTGTGCATAACACTAATACTCGCTTAGTTTTACCAGTTCCATGAGGAAGTGTAACAGTTCCTCGAATAGCTTGATCAGCCTTCTTTGGATCTACACCCAAACGAATATGTAAATCAACAGAAGCGTCGAATTTACAAGTGGTGATTTGCTTTACGAGCGAAGAAGCCTCCTTAAGGGAGTATGATTTATTGGCGTCCACCTTTGTGTCGGCCACTTTTCTTTTTTTACTTACAAATGCCATGATTCAGTTCTTTAGATTGACAATTAATTTTCCCAGGGGGCTTTTCCGTCCACATTCAAACCCATACTGCGAGCTGTTCCCGCTACCATTTTCATAGCGCTCTCTACAGTGAAACAGTTTAAGTCGGGCATTTTGTCCTCTGCTATTACCTTGATCTGATCCCAGGTAACTTTTCCAACTTTAGAGCGGTTGCTCTCTTTGGATCCTTTCTGGATTTTAGCAGCTTCCATCAACTGTACAGCAGCAGGAGGTGTTTTGATAACAAAATCAAAACTCTTGTCTGAATAAACAGTGATGAGAACGGGGAGTACTTTCCCTTGTTTGTCCTGGGTTCTAGCATTGAATTGCTTACAGAACTCCATGATGTTAATTCCCTTGGAACCTAATGCAGGTCCAATAGGAGGTGCGGGGTTGGCTTGGCCACCCTTGCACTGCAGCTTTACAAAGCCTGATACTTCTTTTGCCATGTCTTACAATTTATTGGTTCAAGCGTGCTTTTACGGGCACTCCCAAATTCCTCGTAGAAAGAACTAATTGGGGGTGCAAAGTTAGGCAGATACAGCCGATTTACAATACAATATTTTGGTTTTTTTTACGCCCCCTATCCTATTGAATTTCAAGTAATAAAAAAGCCTCCCGCGGGAGGCTTTTACTGATTTAGGACGAACATTAGCTTAGCTTCTCAACCTGCATATAACTTAATTCGACAGGCGTAGCACGACCAAATATCTTAACTGTAACCTTTAGCTTTTTCTTTTCGTCATTAACCTCTTCAATGATACCATTGAAATCATTGAATGGCCCCTCGATAATCTTAATGGTTTCCCCAACAATGTAAGGCTCCATCATACTAATACCACCTACCTCGCTCATTTCGTCCATTTTACCCAGCATCTTGTTAACCTCGGCTTTTCGCAGGGCAATTGGGTTTTCCTTACCAAGGAAATGTATAACGTTAGTAGTGTTTTTAATTACATCTCGAAGATCATCGCTTAATTTACCATCTAGTATCTCGATCATTACATAGCCAGGATAATAGTTTCTTTCGCGCATAACCTTCTTACCCGCGGCTACTTTGTAAACTTTCTCGACAGGAAGAAATACTTGCTTAACAAGTTCACTCCAACCACCGCGACTGATTTCCTTATCAAGATACTCCTTAACCTTTTTTTCCTTTCCACTGATCACACGCAGAACATACCACTTGGTTTCTGTCTGAGGTGTAGTTGTTGTATTTGTAACGGCTTCCATTAGAATAATTGTTTATAGATAAAACGCAATCCATTACCTGTTGCAAAATCCATAATCAATACAATGAATGTAATCACCAGGGTGGCTGCTAATACAATCATTGTGGATTGTTGCAGTTGCATCCAAGTAGGCCAGGTAACTTTTTCAGTCAGTTCGCGAAAACTGTCTTTCACGTAGGCGGTTATCTTATTCATACGTTTTGTTTTGCACGGGCAGAGAGATTCGAACTCCCATCAACGGTTTTGGAGACCGCTATTCTGCCATTGAACTATGCCCGTAAGAATCAAAAGTCACCGGCTGTTCGGAAATATCCTGACAACCAATGACTTTTGAGATTACAAATATAAGCGATTACTTCAGGATCTCGGTAACCTGTCCGGCACCTACTGTACGTCCACCCTCACGGATAGCGAACTTAAGACCTTTTTCCATCGCAATAGGCTGAATCAACTTAACAGTAAGGTTGGTGTTATCACCAGGCATCACCATCTCAGTTCCAGCAGCCAATTCAACTTCACCAGTTACGTCCGTTGTACGGAAGTAAAACTGAGGACGATACTTTTGGAAGAATGGAGTATGACGTCCACCTTCTTCTTTGCTTAATACGTATACCTCAGCTTTGAATTCAGTATGCGGAGTGATTGATCCGGGCTTCACGATAACCTGACCGCGACGGATCTGTGTTTTTTCAATACCACGTAGCAATAATCCAGCGTTGTCTCCAGCCTCACCCTCATCAAGGATTTTGCGGAACATCTCAACACCAGTCACTGTTGAAGTAAGCGGATCAGGAGTCAAACCAACGATCTCAACTGATTCACCAACTTTGATACGACCACGCTCGATACGTCCTGTAGCAACTGTACCACGACCTGTGATAGAGAAAACGTCCTCTACAGACATCAGGAAGGGCTGATCAACTGGACGAGGAGGCAATGGAATGTAAGAATCAACAGCAGCCATCAACTCATCTACTTGCTTTACAGCAGCAGCATCACCCTCAAGGGCTTTGATTGCAGAACCTTTGATAATTGGTGTATTGGCACCATCAAAACCGTAGAAAGTCAAAAGGTCGCGGATTTCCATTTCAACCAGGTCGAGCAATTCTGGATCATCAACAAGGTCAACCTTGTTCATGAATACTACAATCTTAGGTACACCTACCTGACGAGCAAGCAGGATGTGTTCTTTAGTTTGAGGCATCGGACCATCCGTAGCAGCCACAACAAGAATAGCACCGTCCATCTGGGCGGCACCGGTAATCATGTTCTTTACATAGTCAGCGTGACCAGGGCAATCCACGTGTGCGTAGTGACGGTTGTCAGTCTGGTACTCAACGTGTGCTGTGTTGATGGTGATACCACGCTCCTTTTCTTCAGGGGCAGCATCGATTTCATCATACTTCTTGGCCTGCGCCATACCTTTTGCAGCCAAAATAGTAGTAATGGCAGCAGTCAGGGTAGTCTTACCATGGTCGATGTGCCCAATGGTACCTACGTTAACGTGGGGTTTGTCCCGCTTAAAGGTCTCTTTTGACATTTTTATCGGTTTTTAGGTTGTGTTGACAATTTATATTTACTAAATTCTTCAAATACTTGAGCCGTTGATGAGAATTGAACTCACGACCTCTTCCTTACCAAGGAAGTGCTCTA